>DBFJGL010000098.1:0-37968 GCA_048394785.1 Christensenellales bacterium
GTTAAATATATAATATAATACGGGGCGGTAAACGCCGCCCCGTGTCATTATAAAACTGCCGTTTTATTTCAATCAACCATTTATTAAGCCGTTTTTCAATTTGCAATTATTTCGGTAATTTCGTATTTGACTTATCCGATAATCCGTTTCCTGTTATTTTACGATTTTTCCGTTCACCGCCGATTGATATATTACCCAATATCCTCTGTCTTCCGACAGCGGCAGCCATACGCAAAGCTTTTCGTACTCCCGCGGCGGCTTCACCGCATATTCTCCGGGAATGCCGTAACACAGATAGGACGGGATTTCTCCGTCGTACAGCACGCCTATAACGTACACGTCGCCGTCGGCGTCGATGCGCACCCATTTTGAGTTGGGCACAACTTCTTCGAGTTCTCTTTCCTCGGGATAGCATATGAACATCTCGTCAATCTGGGGTTTGACCGCGGCATAAAAATTCGTGCCGTCGTATCTTACCCCTTCCCCGAACGCAAACCCCGACAAACTTTCTTCCTCAGCCAACCGCGCGTCCGAAACCCGCCCGTTGAAGCGTTCGTCGGCAATTCGGTCGTCGCCTGTGCGCTCGTCGGTAAAGCCGTCGTCGGCAAATTCGGTTCCGTTTTCGCCGATTGGTTCGCTTTGTCCTTTTTCCGCCTTTTTGCCATTGACGCACGCCTTATCCGACGTTGACAACTTTGTTTCAACGCCTTCAAAACGTGAGTTTTCATCGTTTTTTACGGGCATATCTGACGCATTCTGCGTGTTTATCGACATTTTTCCCGTTTTTTCGACAGCCGTTTCTGCCGTTTTTTCGTGTTTTTTTGCATTTTTCAACATCACTTTATGATGTATATTGTCAACGGAGTTTTCACAGCTTTCGTCGTGGTTTTCGCTTGCCGAACTTTTCCCCGTCCCATATTTGCACGCCTTTTCGGCATCGCCTGCGGTGCCTCCGCCCTCTCGAAAAACTCTGTCCGCACAACTGTTCCCGAATACGAAATTATCCTTTTGCCGCGATTGCTTATTGTCTTTCTCGGCATAAAAACCCTCGGCGGAAGCAGTATTGCCGGAAGTGTCGTTTGCGGAAGAAACGTACGATTTCTCTTTCAAAAACTTTTCTATGCGCGCCGTCACGTCCGTTTGCCGCATACTCGAATTGCCTGCTCCGAACAAAGTTTTTCCGTCTGCTTGCACGTAGCACGCCAAACCGTTGTTTGCAAAATCTCGCACTTCAAACTCTGTTTTAGCATTGTTAAGTGCTATTTCCGCTATTTTAGCTCCGATAAGATAAAGTTTTCCGCCGGAAGGCACAAAACCCAAAGAGCAACTGCCCCTGAGAACTCCGCCCTCCGCCGCTCCGTTAAGTTTGACTACGCCGCTGTGTCTGCCTCCCGAAATGATAACGATTTCCTTTTTATAGACCATAATATCCTCGCCATAAACGATATGTCGTTTTGCGCCGAAAAATTACTTTTTTATCATAAAAAACCATAAAAACAAAAATCCACCGGACTATCAGGCGTTTTAGTATAACAAACAAAACCGCGGCGGTTATTGCCGCCGCAGTTCCCGATATGTTTGTTAATCTATCTGGCTGTAAATTACTGCCGTATAATTCTGTTGCAGCACGTTAATTGCCCTGCCCGTCAAAGGTATGCGACAGAGCAACAAAGTCCTCGAGAGAGAGTTTTTCGCCCCTTACTCTGACGTCGAAACCTATTGCCGAAATCTTTTGCTCCGCGTCTTCTTTGCTTATGCCCATTGACGAACAAAGATTGTTGGCAAGCGTTTTTCTGCGCATTGCGAACGCCGATTTGACGAGCCGCTCTATGAGTTTTTTGTTTTCTCCTTTAAGCCTGTCCTCGTCAACGTCTATACGAACCACCGCGCTGTCGACGTTGGGCACGGGATAAAACATATTGCGGGAAACCTGTCTTGTTACGACGGCGTCCCCTCTCATTCTGACGGCAAGCGTTATTGCCGCATAATCAGCTTGTCCCGCATTTGCGACAAGTCTGTCCGCAACCTCTTTCTGAACCATAACGGTTACGCTTTTAACGGGCAAATCACTCTCCAAAAAACGCATTATCATAGGCGTAGTAACGTAATAAGGCAGGTTTGCCGCCACCCGAAACGGTCTGCCGCAAGTGATTTCCTCAATGTCTTTATCGCTCATTTTGAGAACGTCGCGGAACACTACTTCCACGTTATCCAGCCCCTGCAAAGACAGTCCGAGAACGTCTTTCAGGTTTTCGTCCACTTCAAAAGATATTACTCTCTCCGCCCTCTCGGCAAGCGCGCGCGTAAGCGTTCCTGCGCCCGTGCCTATCTCAATCACGGTATCTTCGCCGCCGACGTTTGCGTCATCGGCAACCGCGGCAAGCAAATTGGCGTCCGTAATAAAATTCTGCCCGAGGGCTTTATTGTATCTGAACCCCGTATCTCTCAATATATCTTTTACGTTCATTTCCAAAATTTTCCTCAGTATACCGCGTATATATTTTCCGCTGCGGCACAAATTACTATCGTACCGAAGATAAAAATTAAAGAGGTACAAAAGAAGCGGAGCATATCGGCAAAAGCCTGTGCTCCGCTGACATTATTTGTCCGCAGTTATCATTTTCCGCACCCTGTAATGCGCGCCCGCCTCGGCGGCAAGTTTTGCGCACGCCTCTATCTCCCGCTCGCCTATCACGTCCACAACGGACATCGTTACGTCTATACCTGCTTCCACCGCTTGCTTTGCAAACCTCAGCATTTCGTAAAACGCCTCCTCGCCGTAACAGCTTCTGCATATCTTCTGATATTTCTCGGCAGTTGACGCATTCAGCGATATGGAAACGTAGTCGATGCAGGGCGCAAGCAGTTCGGCGGCGTTATCGCAGTCGTTAATCAAATTGGCAAGACCGTTAGTGTTAAGCCGTGTCTTTACGCCGAAAGACTTTATATAAGGAGCGATTTTCAAAATCATATCCATATTGCAGACGGGCTCGCCGAAACCGCAAAACACAACTTCTTTGTATGCTCCCACGTTATGCTCGTCAAGCGCGGCTTTAAGCTCGCTCTCCTCCGGCTCCTTGCTCAGCCAAAGTTCGTTGTCCGAAATTCCGTCCTTGAAATTTCTCACGCAAAACTCGCAGTCGTTGGGACAGCGGTTTGTAATGTTGAGATAAAGCTTGCCTTCAAATTCGTACACGTAATTGTTCATTTCGCATTCACACTTTATATATCTATATTATTCTGTTAAACAGTCGTTTTGCGTTGTTTGAGGTGATTGCCGCAATTTCTTCTTCGCTTATTCCGCGCACTTCCGCCGCTTTTTCCGCCACCAACGCAACATAAGACGGATAGTTCGTTTTACCCCTGTACGGCACGGGCGTCATATACGGGCAATCGGTTTCCAGAACAAATCTTTCGCTGCGGACGGCAGCAAGCGACTCTACGTTTTTTCTCGCATTCTTAAATGTAATCGCGCCCCCGAACGAATAATAAGCGTCGTATTTATCAAATTCTCTCATCATCTCGCGAGAACCCGAATAACAGTGCAACAATACCCCGCGGGTAAGCATTGATTTGCAATCGGCGAGTATGCGCGCGGCGTCTTCATAAGCGTCGCGGACGTGGAGTATGACGGGCAGTTTGACGCTGTGGGCAAACTCAATCTGTCTGTAAAACGCCTGTATCTGAACCTCGCGGGGACTTAAATCGTAATAATAATCAAGCCCTATTTCGCCTATTGCAACCACCTTTTTGTTTTCGGCATACGCCCCGAACGCGTCGATGTCGTCGTCGGTGAGATACTGCGCGTCGTGCGGATGCACTCCGACAGCCGCGTAAACGGCTCGGTGTGCGTCGGCGAGCGCGACGCACCCGTCGGACGACAACCTGTCATAGCCTACCGTTATCGCGCATTCAAGTCCGTCCGCTCCGAAGTTTTCAATTATCTTTTCCGCATCTCCGCTCAATCTTTCGTCGGTGAGATGGCAATGCGTGTCTATCAGCATTATCGAACCTTGGAGCCGCTCTCCACCCTCTTTTCGGGGCAGACGAGAACGACGTCGTCGTCGGTGCAGGCGCAAAGCAGCATACCCGCGCTCTCTATTCCGCGCAGTTTTGCAGGTTTGAGATTGGCAACCACAACCACAAGCTTGCCCACCATTTCCTCGGGCGTATAGTATTTTGCAATTCCGCTTACGATTGTGCGCACTTCATCGCCGACCTTTACGCTGAATTTCAGCAGTTTGTCCGCCTTTTCCACCTTTTCGGCGGTAAGAATTTCGCCTACCTTCAAATCAATTTTAGCAAAATCGTTGATGTCAATCATTGCTATATCCGCCACGTTTGCCTTATCTTCCGACTTTTCGGATTTCTTTTCATTGTCCGCTTTCTTTCCGTTCGCGTTTTCTTTCGCGGCGGCTGCCTGCGCGGCGTAAATTGCTTCCGCCTGCTCGCGTATTTTTGCCGCGTCGAGTCTCGGGAAAAGTATCTCGGTCTGCTCTGCGACCTTTGTGCCGTTTTCGAGGAGCCCGAACTTATCGAGGTCGCAATACTCTCTCTCTACCGTTCCGCATTGCTCGATAATCTTTACCGCAAGCGTGGGCATAAACGACGTCAGCAGCGACGAACCTATGACAATGGTTTCGGTAAGGTTGTAAAGCACGGTTTTTAGCCTGTTGCGTTTGCTCTCGTCACGGGCAAGCACCCAGGGCGCGGTTTCGTCGATATATTTGTTTGCGCGGCGGAACAGAGACATAATCTCGCCCAGCGCGTCGGCAACCTTATACTGCTCCACCTTTGCCGCGACCTTGTCGCGCAAACTCGCCGCCATCGCTTTAAGCTCGTCGTCGACCGGCTCGCAATCGCCGGCGTCCTCCACTATGCCTCCGAAATATTTATTGCTCATTGCAACCGTTCTGTTGGCAAGGTTGCCGTAAACATTTGCGAGTTCGCTGTTCAGCGTGTCCGTCACCAAGTCCCACCCGATGACGCCGTCGTTATCGAAAGGCAGTTGGCTCAAAAGGAAATATCTCACGGCGTCCACGCCGTACACGCTCACCAAATCGTCGGCATAAAGGACGTTGCCCTTGGATTTGGACATTTTGCCGCCGTCCTGCAACAACCACGGGTGCCCGAATATCTGTTTGGGCAGAGGCTCGTCCAGCGCCATAAGGAAAATGGGCCAGTATATGCTGTGAAAACGCACGATGTCCTTGCCGATAACGTGAACGTCCGCAGGCCAATATTTTTTATATTTATCGCTGCTGTTGCCCTCTGCGTCGTATCCCAAACCCGTTATATAGTTGGTGAGCGCGTCAAGCCACACATAAACGACGTGCTTGTCGTCGAAGGTCACGGGTATACCCCACTTGAACGAGCTTCTCGACACGCACAGATCCTGCAAGCCCGGTTTCAGGAAATTGTTTATCATTTCGTTTTTTCTTGACGCCGGCACAATGAATTCGGGATTATCGTCGTAATACTTCTGCAATCTGTCCTGATATGCGCTCATACGGAAGAAATACGCCTCCTCCTCGGCAAGAGTAACCTCTCTGCCGCAATCGGGGCATTTGCCGTCCGCAAGCTGACTCTCCGTCCAGAAAGACTCGCAGGGAGTGCAATACCAGCCCTTATACGAACCTTTGTAAATATCGCCCTTGTCGTACAGTTTTTTGAAAATCTTCTGCACCTGTTCGACGTGATACTCGTCGGTAGTGCGGATAAACTTGTCGTATGACGAATTCATCAAATCCCATATGCGCTTTATATCCGACGCTACGCCGTCCACAAACTTTTGGGGACTTACGCCTGCGTCTTTCGCTTTGAGCTCGATTTTTTCGCCGTGCTCGTCTGTGCCCGTCTGAAAGAGAACGTCGTAGCCCTGCTTGCGACGAAAACGCGCGAGCATATCGCTTAATACAATCTCATAGGTATTGCCTATATGCGGCTTGCCCGACGTATAGGTTATAGCTGTTGTAATATAATACTTTTCCGCCATATTATCCTCTCGTTATTCTTTCGAACGTAGTATAAATAAATTCAGTTAATTATTATACTACCAAACCGCCGTTTTGTAAACGAAAATAAAATGCGGCAAAACTATCGCGTAAAAGTCATAGTCGACGCGCTTTCGCCGTAAAGTATTCTATGAACGTAGCTTTCACCGCACTCACCCTCATATCGATGATTCTCATCACAATAGCCTCGCCTGCGGAGGCTTTTTCCACTATGATTGAGGGCGTGCGCGGCGCGATTTTGCTTATTCTGAAACTGACGGCGATATACGCGGTTTGGCTTTCCGTGCTCAAAATGATTGAAGCGACGGGACTTGACCGAAAATTATCCCGAGGGCTCAAACCTTTTATTAAAAAACTTTTTCGGGGCGAGAGCGACGACGCCTATAAATGGATAAGCGTAAATCTCGCGTCCAATATGCTCGGAATGGGCGGTGCAAGTACGCCTGCGGGCATTAAGGCTATGAACGCCATGTGCAAAGAGGAAGGTCGCGCCACCGACAATATGCTTTTGCTGCTTGTCATAAACGCAACGTCCATACAGCTTATTCCCGCAACCGTCATTGCCTTGCGAGCCACCGCAGGGAGCGACAACGCCGCCTCCATATTCCTGCCCACCCTCATCGCCACGTTCTGCTCGACTTTTATGGGAGCGGTGCTTTGCAAACTGTTCTCGAAAGCGCACAAAGACAAAGAACGTGAGGAAGCTTCGGCGTGCCGTACACCCGCAATCCCCTGCGCGGCAGGGACGCGGTATACAACGGGTTCGCGCGGCAAAAAGAAAAACTTTGCCCGAAACAATAAAAAAGTCGTCAGGGGCAAAACAAATATCGGAAACAACATTGTCGTGGGTTCAACCGTTTGCGGCAGAAAGAGCGTCGGGCGCAGATGACGGTATATATTCTGCCCGCGCTGATGATTTTTCTGATAATTTATTCCCTCGTTAAAAGGGTCAAAGTCTACGACTGCTTTTTGGACGGCGCGCGGGACAGCCTTACTCTCATAAAAAGTATCTTCCCCTACATCGCCGCAATTTTCGTGTGTATCGAACTTTTCAAAGTGAGCGGACTGTCGAGTACGGTAGCAGGCTGGCTTTCCACTCCGATGTCTTGGCTTGGCATACCGCCCGAGATAACCGAGCTGATATTGCTCGTGCCGCTGTCGGGAAACGGAACTATCGCGCTTGTGGAAAACATAATAACCGAATACGGCGTGGACAGCTATCCCGCGAGATGCGCCGCCGTCGTTGCGGGAGCGACCGAAACCATCTTTTACATCTCCGCAGTTTATTTTTCGGGCTGTAAGGTCAAACGGCTGAAATATGCCATACCCGTTGCGCTGGTATCGACGTTTGCGGGAACCATAATAGCCTGCGCGCTATGCAGAATAATGTAAATTTACCAAATTTGCCAAAATGCCGTTTTAAGCATATAACTGTGCGTGATAAAATGCGTTTTAAGCAGAATTGCAAATATAAGATATAACGATAAGTTTTATACGGTTAAGCACGCAGGCGCGTTCTCTGCCGTTTATTACAATATAAAAAAGACTGCGCAAACAGTCTTTCTCATCTAAGTCGAGTATCCGATTAAGGGTTGCCGTCTACTTGCACTACAGCAAAGCCGCTGTAAAGTCCTGCCGATAAACGCCGCATTTGTTAAAACTTGTCGACATTCCTTTGTCCTCGGCATTGCCTCGGTCAGGTGCGCATTTGACAAAGTTCCTTTTACCTATTCGTTTATTATAGTCAAGAATTTTGCCGGCTTGTCGTTCATTGACAACTGTGCGTGCGGCAGTTTCGGGTTGAAATAAATGCTGTCGCCTGCGCGCAGGAAATAATCTTTGTTGTCCACAATGACGCGCAATTCGCCTTCGAGCACAAAGTTGAACTCCTGCCCTCCGTGCACCACAAGTTCGGGCGCGTCGGACGGCGCGATGGTGACCAGCATGGGGTTCATCGTTTTGTTTTTGAAGTCCGCCGCAAGCGAAGTAAAGGAATATCCCTCATATCGCTTTACGCTGACTCCGTTGCCTCCGTAAACCACGTTGACGGAATCTTTGGACGGCATAACGCCGCGCAAAACGTATGACGGCTCGGTGTCGAGCAGAGACGCGAAACGGTATATCAGATTTATGGGAATTTCCGTTTCCGCATTTTCATACGAAACGTAATCGCTCTCCTCGATTTCGAGTTTTGCCGCCATTTCGGCGGTGGAATAATCGGAGAACGTGCGGAGTTCTTTCAGCCTTTCTGCAATTGCAACTATATCTTTTTCTTTATCAGTCATTGTTTTTTACTGCGTTAAGTCTTGCGACAAGCTCGTCCGCGTCAATGCCGTGTACCCCCGCCGCCTGTTCAAGGGTCTCGCCGTGAGCAAGCATACAATGCAGACAGTGCATTCCGCTTTCCTGCAACACGCCTGCGAGTTGCTCTGCTTTTTCGTCGTTGAGAATTGCGCTTATAAGCATATCCTTGGTTATCATTTTCTACCTCCGTATATTTGCATTATATATTTATTTTAGTTTTATGAGAGTTGCAGCCTGCACCCTGCTGTTTATCTTTGAGCGAGTTATATCCTGCCGCGGTTTATGAGGCTCATACGTTCAGTTTATTATGCCGCTGAATGCGAACAACCATACCAATACGCCGATTATGCCCGCTATGAACACCGCAAGCGAACCCACTCTAAGCGGCGACAAGGGCGTTTTGCCCGTAGACTCGCCCGTGCGCCCGTTTACGATGAAGCGATATGACTTCTCTCTGTATTTGTAGGAGCACAGCCAAAGAGGCAGGAGCATATAGCGGAAACTTACCCTTGCGAAATTGGTAGAAATGCTCATATCGCCCATAACGTCCGCGTGATGCTTGTTCATAATCGCGCGTTTTATAGCCGCGTCCATCGTTTCTTTTGCGACTCCGAACGAACTGTCGAGCGACGCCGAATATCTTTCCGCAGAAAACCCCGCGAGATATTCTTTCTTATAGCCCTCTGCGTTGTTCAAGTCGAAAGGCAAAACTTTGTTCATCTCTTTCTGCTCAATCTGCGCGCTTGCCTCAGTCACGAGATTGTCAAAATCGAGAGGCAGAACACCGGATACGTAAAACCAATCTATGTACGTTTCCACCCTGCGATTTTTGCCTGTACCCACGACTCTCGTTTTGCGTTGTCCGAGCCTGCCGGAATACTGCGTTATCGTGTCGCTGTCAAACGAGAAAGACGGCACGTAAACTCCCTTGAATTTATCAGCCGCAAAATTCTTTTTGAGCTTATGCGGCGCAAATATTCGCTTTTTAAGCCAGCTTTTGCCAAGCTTCAACGCCTGTTCCGAACCTATTGCGAACGGAAGAATACTGTCGGGTCTCAACCCCTCCATCGCCTCTTTTCGCACGATGTTGTCCGAGCCGCAGAAAGGACACTCCGCAACGGTTTCGAAATTTTCCAGTTCGACCTGTCCTCCGCAGTTGGGACACTCGTAAAGACTTTCGCCCTCATAAACCTCGCCTGCGTTCCTTTCTCTGTAAAAGTCGCGGGCGATGGGAATTGAACGCTCCAACACCACGTTTTTCTGGCAGTACGGACACACCAACGCGCCTTTTTCCGGCACATAAGTCATCGCCGCTCCGCAAGATGGGCATTTTACGACTGCAATATCGGACATATTCTACGGTTTACTGTATATCAGCGATTTGCTGTATCTGCTATTTCAGTTTTGCGCCGCACTCGGGGCAGAACTTGACATTAGGCTTTACGTTTGCTCCGCACTTGGGGCAAGCCGCGCTCATTTTATTGCCGCACTCGGGGCAGAACTTTGCTCCTGCGCCCACTTCCGCGCCGCATTTTGCGCACACGGTTTTGTCGGGAGCGACGCTCTTTGCTCCGCATTCGGGGCAGAAACGCGCGTCTTCTTTCATTTTAGCACCGCATTTTGCGCAGGTTTTTTGCTTTTTATCGGAAATGTTATCGATATTGTCCGCAAACATACCGCCCATTCTCGCGCCCATACCCAAGCCTATGCCTGCCGACGCGAACATACCGCCCGCTCCTGGGTTTTTAGCGGAATCGCGCATTGCCTGAATGGACTCGTACTGCGCATAAGAACCCATTTTGTCGTCAAATACGCCGAGCGTGGTGCGTTTATCTATTGCCTTTTCGACTTCCTCGGGCAATTTAAGGTTTCTGATAAGAATTTGGTCGACGGCGAGACCGAGCCTGTCAAAACGCGCCATTGCGTGGTCGCGGGTGGTGTCGCCGAGTTCGAGATAATTTGCCGCAAGGTCAAGCGCGGGAATTTGACATTCGCCGAGCATATCGCTGATTTCGGCAATGACGATGCTGCGCAAATGCTCCTGAATCTGCTCTGTGGTGCAATGATGCAACGTGCCGAAATATTCGCGCATAAACGTTGCGGGATTGGCAACGTGGAAAGAATATTCGCCGTGACCGGAAATTCTAATCATACCGAAATCCTTATCGCGCATCATAACGGGGTTCATCGTACCCCACTTCATACCCGTGAACTGTTTGAGATTGACATAATAAACGTCGCTTCTGATGGGCGTTTCAAACGCGTATTTCCAAGAACGCAACTGCGTCAAAACGGGCAGGTTCTGAGTGTTTAACTCCCAAGTGCCCGCGGTGAAAACGTCCGCAATCTGTCCTTCGGTGACAAAAATCGCCGCCTGCGACTCTCTGACAACGAGCTTTGAGCCCTTCATTATTTCATAGCGGTCGTTGACGGGGAACTTGAACACCAAAGTGTTGGTGGAAGTATCCGTCCATTCGATAACTTTAAGTAATTGTTTTTTAAGCCAACCCATAGTGTGACCTCCTTGAAATATTATAGCATATTTTTTG
The DNA here is from genome assembly GCA_048394785.1 of Christensenellales bacterium. GTDB lineage: Bacteria > Bacillota > Clostridia > Christensenellales > CAG-917 > DBFJGL01. The sequence continues at coordinate 10,868 of DBFJGL010000098.1, forward strand.
CGCCGCGCAATAGGAAATCGCAATTGTATCGCCTCGCGGGCAACGCGCTCCTATGCGTTTAACATTCTATGCAAAAGGCAGGAGCATAAGCAACGGAATTGTGATAATGCACAGCAGCGACGAAAGGAGAATTGTATTTGCCGCGGTTTTCTGGTCGCTGTGATACAGCTCGGCGAGATTGAGGTTTATGGACGCGGACGGCATACCGGCAAGAACAACCATTGTGGTTTTGAGCAGCCCGTCAAGCGGCACGGGAAGCAAAATCAAATATACGACCAACGGGAAAAACACTATTTTTATTGCTGTCGCAAGATAAACCTTTGCGTCGGTAAACAGGTCTTTTATCGGCGCGACGGCAAAGCGCATTCCGAGAATAATCATACAAAGCGGCGCGGTCATATCCGCGAGATAACTTATGACTTTGTTGAGCGCGGCAGGCAGATGGGACTGCGAAACGCCGCAGAAAAACAGAGGCAGAGCCACAAAAAGCGTGAGCATCTGCGGGTTGAGAATTGCCTTTTTAAGACTGATGTATTTTTTATCGCCCGTGAGTATGTATGAACCTACCGTCCAGCACATAAGGTTCATTGAAACTATAAATACCGCGGAATAAGCGATTGTTTCGGGGTTCAGCGGAAAGAGCATCTGCAATACGGGTACGCCGAAAAAGCCGACATTGCCGAATGTTGCCGCAAGCGTCATTACGCGGTATGCGCGCCCCCTGACCGAATGAGCAATCTGCGCGTTGAGCGCGTCCTCCTTGCTCATTGTGTTGCCGCCGATAAAACCTTCGGCAATCAGCCTGTCGGAAGCGGAAGTATCGTCGAATTTTTTGCGAAGAACAAGGAAAAGAAGAAGTAACAGCGCGCCTTGAAACGCCGCGGAAAGCAAAAATGCAATGCCGAGGTTGATTGCAAGTTCTTTTGAATAATCCACCTGCAAGAAGGAGCGCAACGACAAAAACGGCTGACTGACGTATAAAAGTATAACCGCAAAATATTTAATTACGTTCTGTTTGACAAGCTTGGTTTTTATGAGGATAAAGCCCGGTATGCCCATTGCGACAAGCAGAAGCACGTTTACAGCCGTTGTTGCGAAATTGTTATCCATTAAGTCTTCCTTTAAGTATGTCCGAGATATGCAGGCAAGCCCGCTTTCGCGGACTTGCCGTACGTTTGTTTGGTTTTGTCAACGTCAACCGCGACTTATCAGTTCACAGTCACGCTGGTAGCACCGCCGACTTTGAGCGCTGCGGGTACATCGCCATTATATACCATAATGTTGCCCGTGCTGTCAACCACTGCGCCGATGTACGGAGTAAGAGTGTACACCGCCTTTCTGCCGAGCGACTTGATTGTGTAAGTGGCTTCAATCGAAGTGAACACGACGTCGTAAGTCGATTTCACCGTTGTGCCGTCCTTGGCGTACACCGTGACGGAGCCTACCCATACAATGGGTACGTTGCCTGATTTGGTTGTCAGCGTTTGCGCCGCAGACACATTGATGCCGCTTACTTCCGACGCGCTATGCGTCGTAACATTGAAGTCGACGTATATCTTCTGCTGCGTGCCGAGCGTCAGCGTTGCCGTACCCGTATTATTGGTCAGAGTGGACTGTACAATGCCGTCTTTAACGGTAAGCAGATAAGCAGAGGGCATCTGCGCCTTGATGTAGCTGTACGACTTGGAGTAGTCGTCGTCCTTGGTGCCGTCAATCGTAGCGTTTGCGCCGTCCCAAGTCGGATTATACACATCGTAGCTTACCGTGTATGCCGTGGGCAGGTTGTGAGTGCTTACGTTAAACGGATCGATGGTGAACTTCGATGTCGACTTACCGTTATCGTCTATGCCGCCGAAGTTGCCGCCCGAGTATGCAAGCGTTCTCGCCAAAACTCTGTTAACCAAGAAGGGCACTTTCACCTGCTGTTTGCCGTTGTCGGGCGAAGTGAGCTCCGCGATTACGTAGGCGACGCCGCCCTGATAAGAGGGACGGAATTCGGAGTAGTTCCACGTGAGCGAATAACCGTCGGTTGCGCCGACCGTGAACGTACGCTCCTTGGAAGCCTCATAGACATACACGGTTTCGCCCTCTTTGATTTCACCTGCCGTTTGAGCAAGCTTGAAGTAAGTGCCGTTCTTCACATAGAACTTGTCTTTCTCAAACTCGGAATTCTCGTCCTTAGTATAAGGTTGATACGCTCCGTTCTCGTCCTTGGTAAACAGCTCTGTCGCACCGTTGAACGCTTCTTCGCTTGCGACGAGCATATAAACGTCGCGTACTACATAGTACTTGTTTTCCACGAACGAAGGCGTGCCTGCCACAGCTTTATACTCATATTCCGACTCGGTGAACACCGTAACGGACGTCGGCATTGTGGGCACCGTGTAAGCATACGGGTTGATATAGTCGTTGCCTGCTTTATTCGCATAACCGAGCAGGTTCTGCAACTGGGTTTCGGTTGCGGAGGTGAAGGACGCGACAGACTCGTTATCGACGTTGACGGGGATATTGAAGCGTTGCTCGTTGATTTTATCGTTGCCTGCGATAATCATTTGAGCATACATCACTCCGCCCTTATAGGCAAGCGAAACGTTGCTCAAATCCCACTTGACCTTCATAGTGGAAGTCGACTGGTCTTTCATTGTGACTTTCGCACTCGTCGGGAAGTAGAGATAATCGTCGGTTTCAGTACCCGCTTCATCCTTTCTCAGCGCAGACATATCTCTGTTGTCAAACGGATTGACTCCGAAGCTTGCGCCGCCGATGTAGTACGCCTTGTTCCAACCGTCGTCGGTAATGCCTTCGAAAGATACGCTCTGCACTCCGCCGTCGGTGACGGTGACGGGCACGCGCGCCGTAAGTTCGCTGACGTTGAACACGGGTGCGCCGCTGTTGTAAACTGTCGCGAGCGCGTACGCCGTGCCGCCCGAGAACTTGTAGCTCATTTCGGTGAAGCTCCACTTGACGTCAAGCGTCTGTACGGTGGTGTAGATATAGTAGAACGTGTTGTCGTAATCGACTTCGCCTTCCGCCGCGCTGCGCTCGTACTTGCCCGTTTCGTTGTTATAAACGTAAGTATACGCATTGCCGCCGTCCTCTGCGCCGAGACGCTTCCACAACTTGGTGGTGCCGTCCTCTGCATAGAACAGTCCGTTGTACGAGCTTTCAAATTCCATAATGGACACAAACTTGCCGTCGACGAACAGTCTTGCAGTCTGATTATAGCTGGCGGCGTTGAGTATATCCTTGCCATAGGGGTTGAAGCTGTAACCGCTGTTGCCGTTTTCGTCAGCCGCCAGCACCGTGTTGTAGACGTCGGAGTTTTTGTCGCTGAGCACGACTCTCTTGAACGTCCATTCGACGTCAAGCTCGTGTATCTTCTGATAACCGTCCGCCGCCGCATCGCCGGAAATGGCGCCGAGCTCGTCGGTGGTGTTGTACACATTGAGCTTGAAGTCAAATCTGTGCGTCTGGTCCGCGGTGATGTAATACGTTTCGGGTTTCGCGTTCTCTTCGCGTATCAGCTCGAACTGTACGGAATATTTCCTTACTTCGCCCGAGGAGAACTCGAATTGGATGTAACGCGGTCTTGAAGTGTCGTCGTGGCTGAACGGATTGGCTGTCACGATACGTTCGGGCATACCGCTCGCGGTGAAGTACACTTCAATATAGCTTCCTGTCGCCTCGTTGATATAGGTGTGAATGGTCTTTCTGCCTCGAGCGACGACGCTTGCGAGCTTATAACCGCTGTTTTCTGCGAATACCAACGTGGAATTCTCGATTTCTCTTGACAGAATTTCGAGCGGCGCGGGCAGATACTGCACCACTTCAACTCCGTCCGCTCTCACGAACTTGACGCCGAGTTTGAAGTCGGGATCGCTGTAACCCTGCTTGTTCGCGCTGATAAGTTTGTCGTCGGGTTTGATGACGAACATATCGAACGTGCCGTCAGCCGTGCTCACTGCAATCGTTTCGGGCAGATACGCAAACGTCGGGTTGAGGAACGGGTCTACCGCCAGCGACCAGAACTCGGGGCTGTCGGAACGCACGGGCTGTCTGTCTATGACGTTGACGCCGTTGAGCATAACGGTCTGCGTGCCATCCGCTCCGTCCGCGGGATAGGTGAAGGTAAGCGCGATGTCCACGCTCTTGTTGTAGTACAGCGACGGATTTTCAAAGAAACCGTCGGGATACGCGTAGGTTGCCGTTATCGTTCCGTTCTCGTCCGCGACGAGTTTTCCGCTTGCCGCGTCATAGCTGAACTTCGCGCCGTTTGCAAACAGATTGTTTGCGTCTGTCGCGAACACGTCGAGTACGTAAGCGTCATTTGGCAGCATATCCGCCGTAAGCTCTATGCCTTCGACCTGCAAGCCTACCTGTACGTCGAGAGAATACTCGCCTATCGTAAGCGTGATTTCCGTTGTGCCGTCAAAGCCTGCCGCGCCGTATATGCCTTCCTTCCAAGCGACGTCGGCAACCTGCGCCGTACCGTCATCGAAGGATACCATTACTTTATCGGGCAAGCCGTTGAAGAAGTCGGACGAATGGAGAGTGAAGGTCCACACGCCGTTTATGTTGTTCCAACCTCTTATGTCGGTGAGATTTTCGCTGATGGCGAAGCGCACCGCTACGGGCTGTGTGCCGAGAACGTATGCCGTTCTCACAAACCAGCCTTGTTCGAACTCAGTTGCCGTGGGAGTTTCGGGAAGTACGGAGAAGTCCCAGATTACGGGAGCGTTCGCGTACTCTGCCGCCTCATCGCCATCGCCCGTAACGGTCAGACTTGCCGTGGTCGGATAAGTCAGCTGGTTGAGAACGTGATAAGTCGCTTCGAGCAACTGTTCTTCTTCATTGAACGTCGTATCGAGTCCGTTGAACTTGAACGACGAGAAGCCGCCGACCATACCCTCAACATAGATCTTTGCGGTTATGACCTGCTCGGCTTGCATGCCCGCATTGACGGTGAACACGCGCTCGACGTAAACGCCGCTCTCGTCTTCGATGACGTCGCCGCCGATTACGGAGGGCGCATAAGTCTTGTTCCATTCGACGTTCGCGGTGAACACTCTGCCGTTTGCCTCAGTCGCAGTCACGGTGTTTGCGAGCGACCAATCGTGTCCTGCCGTGTAATACTTGAATTCGATGACGTTGTCGACAACTTCGAACGTACCGTCAAGCACTCCGCCGTCAAACGTCACTTCGCTGAATTTGTACGCCGCCGCGCTGTCGTTTGCCGCAACCGAGATACTGCGTCCGCCGATGACGACCGCCGCAAGGCTGGAATGTTCTTTGCCGTCGGTGCCGACGTAGGTTTCAAACTCGAAACGCTCGACCATCATAATCGAGGAGTTGCCGTCGGTATCGGTGACGAGCACGGAAGTGCCGTTTGCAAACGCTTCTACTGCGTCCTTGCCGATATCGTCCGCGGTGCCGAGAGCACCCCACATATTATAGGTGCCGTCCTCGTTTGCGAGTTGTCTGAAATAGTTGCCGTCAACGTACGGGAGCGTGCGGTCGTAGTTATACTCGACGTCGCCGTTTTTGTAGTAAACCGCATAGCTGTCCGCCGTATATTTGTCAACGTTAAGCAACTCTCGGACAAAGTCTTCGGAGTATGCCTTTCCGCTGCCGTAAACGTCGCCCAAGCTCTCGTCATAGAAGAACTTGACGTCTTTAATTTCGGGAGCCTGCACCGTAAGACGCAGTCTGACAACCTGAGGTACGTACATTTCTTTATCGGTTGCCGCGTCTGCTTTTCCGCTCAGAGGCGCGCCGATTATGTTGCCGTTTTCGTCATATCTGAACACAGGCACTTCCGCGTAGAACGTACCGCCCTTGAACAGAGCGTCCGCGCCGACCTGCTTGCTGTACGCCGCGTCGGAGTAGTACTTGATCTGGCTCCATTCGGGAGTCATATCCTTTGCGGAAACGCCCGACTGCGCAAAGCTGACGTTGAGCGTCTTATATTCGTCCGCTTCGTACCATTGAGGATTGAATGCGTCCGTAACGGTTACGTTGGTGTTGACTGCGGTTATCGCAGGCACGGTGACGGGAACGTATACCGTTTGCATACCGCTGTTCTCGTTGCCGATTTCGAGCTTGGCGTAAAGCGTTTCCGTTCCGCTGTAACCGTTGTAGTTGAGTTCGCTCGCGTTGACGGTAATAAACTCATAGTTCTTGTCCCTTATAACATAAGGAGCGTCGACGGATACTGCGCCGCCCTCGCCCGTCGTGAGCGTGGCAACCTTATCCGAACCCTTGAAGTAAACCTTGAAGGAACTTCCGAGCGCTTCGCCCGTGATTGTAGCCGCGGAGTACGCGTCGAACACGAGGCTGCCGCCCTCTACGCTGTCGAACTCACGCGAAGGCATATAGATGCGCACGGGGTAAGCCTGCGCGACGCAGTCTTCCTCTGCGTAAGCCGAATTAGTAGAACCGTTGCCGTTGAAGTCCTTGACCACGACTTCGCCCTTTTCGTTGACGTACGTTTCAACCTTGAACACGTCGCCGCCGATATACGCCGTTACGGTGACGTCAAGTCCCTTGTAGTTTTGGAACTCGGGATTATCCGTCACGGCTTTAAGCGCGCTCAAATCCCATCTGACTCTGAGCCCGTTGACGTTGCCCGACTCGGTGTGTACGTTGACTGTATCGAAGCTTTCGATGTACGCCGCAATGTCTTTTGCCGTCGTGAACGCTTCGAGTTCCTCAAACGTCTTGGCGATTATGCCGCTTTCCGTATCGCTGAACTGACGTATTCCGTCGATCTGATAACCCTTGACGGGGATTTCGACCGTGCCGTCGACAGCAGGCGCCAAGCCCCACTTATAAGTGTAGCCGACGTTGAGGGTGGTTGCGCTCCAACCGTATGCAAACGCGCTTTCGTCCCACGAGAACGTGCCCGCCGGGAACTGTCTGCCCGAAGGCAGTTTGTCAAGGTCTAACACGTAGTGCTGAGTATCGGTGCCGTCTGTCGCCGCACGCATGACGTACGTGCCGCCGGTATTTGTTTTAAGTCCTACGAGATAAGCCGGCACGAGCTCGTCGGTGTCGCCCTTGTATGCCTGCAATTCGTTGCCCTGCTCGTCCTTCAAAACCGTGCCGAACGTCCAGGTGCCGCCGTCCAAGAAGGTTATTCTGACCAAATCGGGCAGCTTGTAATTGAGCTTGGCGTTTGCCGTACCGTTCTTCTCGGACAGAATGTCTATCGAGAGAGTCTTTGCGACATAACCGCTGCCTTCATTCACAAAGCCCTTTACGGCAGTCGTCTGGTAAGAGGTGCTCACCCATACGGGGATTGCCGCCACTACGACGTTCATCGCGTAACCGTAAACGTAACCTGCAAGTCTGCGTCCGTTGCCGTCGATATAACCGACCGCGCCTGCTTTTACTCCGCAGTTCTCCGTGGTCTGACCTGCCTCGGGAGGAGTGAGGTCAAGCGACGCCGCGTCCCAAGTGATAAATGTTCCGCGCGTGTCGGAGTACATACCGCCGGGCGTGCCTTGGCTGTCAGTGACATAACTCGGGTTGGCGTATTTTACGTTTGCGTACTGCGGGAACTTGGTTGCGTCGGCAAACGTAGCGTCGACGAGCGTTATGTCAAACGTTCCCGCGCCGCCGCCCGACGCAGTGCCCATGCGCCTTGCCGGGTCGTTGATTACTATTTCCGTAGGCGCCGCGACTCCGCTTGTGATTTCCGCGCTTTCCGCCTCGGCAAAGCTGATAATCGACTGCGTATCGGTTATGGCAGTGCCGTTATACCAACTGTCAAGACCGGACGTCGGATTTATGCGGAGCATAAAGAAGTCCCAAGCGTCGGTAATTCTGGTGGTAGTATTGCTGACCTGGCTGCCGTAAGTATTGTAAGCACCGCTCGGCACCGCATTGTAAGTCATCTGAGAACCGTACTGACCGTCTCTCTTTTCACCGTTGACAAGCAGTTCTATTGCCTGAATGCCGGGGTGCATCTGCTTGCTGCTTACTCCGTAATACGCCTCGCTCGGATTGAGGTCGAGATAGATGTTAAGGCTCGGGTCTATGTCTGTCGTGCCGTAGGTGGCAAACGGTATGGGAAGCACCGTTGCAACCAACTTGGACAGGTTGGTAAGTATAGTTCCGCCGAGCGGATACAACAAACCGTAGACGCCGCCCATATTGGCGAGGTCGAACAGCACCGTCTTTTCGAGCATCATCGGGAGACTTCTCGCAAACGGCTCCATAAACTTAGCCATAACCTGAACTTTTTTGGTCCTGCTCTCAAAGCTGAGGTTGGACAGTCTTTGCAGTTCTTCGAGTATAAGCGAGCCCTTGCCGGAGGTTGTTTCTCTCAGTTCCAGCTTGCCGATTTCATTGCCGTTGGCGTCGTATTTCGGGAATTTAACGCCTACCTGGTCATTACTGTTGGATACTCTCCAACCGCCTTGATACGTATTTCCTTGGTAATAACTCGAACCGTCGTAATCGAACGTGGAATTACCGCGGTTATAGGTTTGAACCGAGTCCATGAAATACCACCACTTGGTATTGCTGTCAAGGCTCGTCGCGCCTTCGGTAAGCGTGGTCCTGAACATATTGATGAGCAGCACGTTGAGCATAAGCATCATCTCGTTGAACGCGTCCTTGCCGAGCGTCACTTTGAGAGAGATGTGCTGCGCCGCACCGGACGCAAGAGAATTGATGCCTCTGTAATAAGGCAGATATCCGTCGGCAGTGAACAGTTTTACGTCCACGTTCTTAATAAGTCCCGAGAGGTCGGGATTATAGGCAAAGCCTTCCGTTCTGTTGCCCGTCACCTTGCCCGTGACGTCCTCGCCTTCCGCGGAAGTCTGAGCGTCGGAGGAAGGACGCGCCCAAGTGTCGTTGTCGCCGTCCGCCGCGCCGCCTGCCATAATGCCGTCGAGCGCGCCTTCTATGGCAACTACTTTCAGAGCGTCTACCATATTGAGAACTGGCTTCAAGTCTGAACCTTCCCAGACGTTGAGTCCCGTCACGTAAATGCTGTTGCCGCCGATTGCCGCAGTGGCTCTGAACGGAGTGCCCCAGCTTCCGCCGTCATCCTTATGTCTCGGGTGGAACGCTTGAATGTTAAGCACGAGTCTGTTGGCGGGTTTAGGTCCCTCGATTGCTCCAAGAGTCCAATCGCCGTCGGTGTTGTTGACGGTATATTCCTGCCTGCGACCCACAATCTGAATGATGGTAGCCGCGTCGTCGGACTCCGCCGAAGAACCGGTATATACGCCGTGCGTTCCGTTCTGACCGGTGGTCGTGGACCAGGTCTTCTTTTCTATTGTGATTGAGATGCCGAGCTCGATGCTGTCAAGCAGTCCCTGCACCAAAGACAGCGCGCCGGAGGTCTTGGAGAACGTAACGCCGCCGTAACCCTGTTTGAGCTGTTCGCGCAGGTTTTCGCTGTCGAGAGCGGGGTTGCTGAAATCGATCTTGATGCCTTCGTTCTGCACCTTGCCGCCTATCGCGAGGTCGAGCTTGGTTTCAACGGAGTCGAGTGCGACGCCGAGTTCGATGCCGCCGATTTTACCGTCGCCGAAGCTTGCCTTGACGTCAATCTGCTGAATATCGGGCAGAGTGAACCACTCGGGGAGCCCCGAAAGCGCGCCGCTGAGCATACCGAAAATCACCTTGATGAAGTTTTGGTCTATGGACGCGGACAAACTGCCGTTTGCGATGTTCAGGGTGAGTCCTATGCCGCCCGCTGCCGCGCCGCTGTCCGCCGCACTGCCCGTCGTATCCGCCGCAACCTTTGCGGAAGCTCCGTCAGCCGCAGTCTGCGCGCCGTTTTCGGTCACGGTAGTCTGCGTTGCGCCGAGCAGTCCCGCAAGACCTTGGAACTTAATTTTGCCGAGTCCCAAGCCTTCGAGGTTGAGGTAAATGGCGTCGGAGAACACCGTGCCGTCCGCTCCGAGCTCCCAAATATTGCCTGCTTGTGCAAGTTTTTCGGAGCCGAGATAGTATATCTCCGCAATGGAAGCGTTGTTGTTATCGAGCGTTTGAGAGGTGACTGCCACCTTCAAGTCGCTGTAAAGTATGCCGCCGATGCCGAACTTGACAAATGCCGCAAGGTTGAGGTTTGCCGACACTTCGAGGCGCAGAGAAATTTGCTTGCCGAGAGCAAGGCTGATGCCGAAGTTCTGGTCAAACATACTGCCCTCGCCGCCCGCAAGTCCGCCGAGCGCGTTCTTCAACAGGGTGACAATCCAATTGGTGAACGAGCCGTCGCCTTGGTTTGGAGCGTTGAGAATGACGTCGACAGCGAGTTCGAGACCTATTGCTTCAAGTCCGATTTCGCCCGTAGCGGCGTCGAACGCAAGAGCATACTCGCCGAAGTTTTCGTTGAATTCAAGAGGTTTATTGCCGAAATCGATGCTCTTCACGTCAAGTCCCATATAGAAACCGTCGGTTATCTTGGCGTTCAAACCGAACTTATATTCGTCGTCATTGGCATTGGGTTTGAAGTACACCCGAATGTCGCCGAGGTCGGGCAGTTTTGCGCCGTACTCCTCGGTGCCGTCGCTTCTCGCGTCCTGAATTCTGTTGTAAACGGTGTTGATGAGTTCCATACCGATTTGCAACGCGAACTCGTGCGGTCTTGTGATTATGGTCAGATATCCGCCCCAGTCGTCTGCGTCGTCATACGGTTTGTTGATATGGTCGCCGACAGCCGAAACGCTTGCGCCCGTGTTGTCGCCGCTTTCTCTGTCAAGCAGGTCCTTGAACGTGTCTTCCAAAATCGCGACAAGTCCGAGGTTGGCAATCTTCAACTTGGCGCCTGCGCCGAGCAGTCCGCTTACGTCGATATAAATGCTGTCTTTGTCGTAGTACACGGCAATCAACGCGTTGGTCGCAAGCGTGCCGTCGGCTGCGTATTTCTTAACGATAAGCTGCAACTTGGTGTTTGCGAAATCGTTAAGGTCGACGTATACGTTGAGCGCGACGTTGAGATACGGATAATCTTTATTGCCGACGAGGTCGGCGATGTTGATGACAAAGTCCGCGTCGGTTATGGGCATATCGAGATTGAGCAGTCCGAGTATGAGCGTCAAAAGTTCGTTGAGCACAATGGTGTTCTGCTCGCCGCCCTCGGGCGCCGCGCCGTAAAGCGATATATCCATCGTCAAGCCGAGGTTGAGCTTCGCGTCGCTGATTTGCGTCCACAAAAGCTTACCGTCCTCGTCCGTTTGGGTGACGTCGGGCTTGGGCGCGCTGAACTCTTTGTTGAACTGCGCGTACAGTCCGCCCGCGGTTACGCTCAAGCTGACGTCGCCGAGTTTGAGATAAAGTCCGTCACTGCCTGCCGACACGAATTCCGCTTCCTTGGCAGTTTCATTCCAAGAAATGTTGTATGTTTCGCCCGTCCACTCGGGGTACGCGTACGCAACCAAAGCGTATTCGTCGGAAGATACCATAACGTGCGTGCCGTATTTGGTGATGCTTCCGCTTTCGCCCGTTTCAGCCACGTACTCGCCGTTTTCGTCAAACCAAGCATAATTTCCTATGCCTGCTACGTTTACATAATCGCCTACCGCCGCATAGTGGGTATAACCTGCTTTCAACCCGAGGTTCAGGTTGATTTCGGGGCGTTCGCCCTGCAGGTTGATGACCAAGCCGCTCGTGTCGCTGCCGTCCGTGACGTTGAGTCCGGGCAGCAGTAAGAGAAGATCGTTCAGGAAGTCTTGGTCGATTGTTTCTTCGTTTTCGGATTCAACAAGCATACCGACCAACGTGCCGATGAGGTGCTCGCGCAGAGCAAGCGAAATGATGTCTTCGGTGATGTACAGTCTGCCTATAATCAGCTCCAAGATATCCCACACGTTCTTGGGCAGTACGCCCGTGCTCGCGTCGTCTTCCGCAACTGCCGCGCTTGCGTCCGCAACGGTGGTTGTGGTGAGCATCTTGTTGAGGTCGATGTTAAGCCACAGTCTGTCGAAGAATTTGTCGAGACCTAAGTTGGTGGCAAGTTCTGCCATATCGACGTAAATTTCGAGTTCGCCGTTTTCAGCAAACGCGAGATTTATGACTATGTTGGAAGTGCTGTATTCTTCATTCTCGCCGAAGAACCTGGAGGTAAGCGAAACGTCGAGCTGAACCTGTGTGCCCGTGAGCATAGACACTATGTCGCTTCCGCCGTTTGCAATGCCTGCAAGCAGGTTCTTGATGTTGACGTAAGCTTTGAGGTCGACGCCTATCTGCATTTCCTGGCTGTCCGAACCGTTTGCCGCGTCAAGCGCCGCGAGCAGGAAGTACAGCTGTCTTGTCACGCCGTTGGAGCTGACCAGCTTGGAGACCTGATAGGTCCAGTTGATGACGTCCTGCAACTTGGCGTCAATGCTTATGCTCGCGCCGATTTCCGCCGTTTCCAGCGGTGCGATGATGCTCGTTACGTCAAGTGCCGCACCGTTAATCAAATCGCCGAGGTTGAGCGCGGCAATCTTCTCGTAGCCGCCGAAGTCGCTGACTTCCTTATAAGTGGCTTCGCCGCCTTCAATCGCGGCTTTTTCTTCCGCGTCGGTTGTAAGCCGCGTGTATCCCGTGACATTGCCGTCTGCGTCTTTGACCGCTTTATACTGCGCGCCCTGGAAGCCTTTGAGTATGCTGACCGTCACAAGCGTATATACGCGGCTTGTTTCGTCAAACGTGTACAGAGCCTCTCCGAGTTCGGTAACTTCGGAAGCATATTCCCAAGTGTCGTCTGCGCCTATCGTGGCAAAGTTTTCGGTGAGCAGTCTGTATTCGCCTACGGTTGCGCCCTTGGTGTAAACCGCGCCCGTCCAAGGCATCGCACGGTCTTTTATCAACAGCTCGTAATGCGCCGCGTCCTTGCGATACTCAACTGCCGTGCTCGTGTCAATGCCCGTGGTGTCTTGCGTAAAGTTCTTATTGCTGCCGTCTTTATACCAGCCGCCTTCTTCTCTTTCTTCACCTTCTTCCAGATTCGCGTTCACTTGCGTGAAGTTGGCGTAATAGAAGATATAGTCGGGGCTGTTGGTTGCAATCAGTTCTGCGTTTCTCTCGTCGAAGTCTTCCTCCGAGCCGAAAGCAATGACCGAAGATACGCCCGTTTCGCCGTTGAAGCCTTCGAGGTTCAAAGACGCGTCAAGCACCGCCGTGTCACCCGTTTCGTTGTATATTATCGCGCCGAGCGACAGCGAATAGGGGTTGAGCGCCACGTTGACGTACAGTTGCAGATTGGGCAACATACCGAATATCTGCGAAACGTCCGTCGTCGTATCCTGCATCAGTGCGTCTATGACAAGCTCGATGAAGCCGAGCGACAGCTTGACGCCCAACGCGTTGGTGTAAATGCCGACCATCGCGCTGATTATATCGGGATTGCTCACGACTTGAAGCGGAGGCGTTTCGGCTAAGGGCTGAGTGCTTTCTTCGCCATCTTCTCCTGCCGCAACCATCGCGCCGCCCGACGATTTATCCGTCGTATTGCCGCCGATCAATCCGCTGAGCATATTGCCGAGCACGTCTTCGACCGAGCTCGCGCTCAAATCGACGAATACCTTGCCGCCCTCTCCGAGCAGCCATTCGAGGTCGACGTACAGTCCCGCTATGCCGGTGTCGATATCTCTGTTGTAATACAGTCCGATGAGATGCGTCAGTTCGCCCTCGGTTACGACCGCGCCGTCGGCGGTTCTCTCGGGGGCGTGTCTGTGCCACGCGTCTATCGCAACGTCAAGGTCGCGAATGTGAATATTGATGGGGTCGAAGTTGATTTCGAACGCAAGGTTGAGCTTGATTTCGAACAACACTTCGCCGTTCATATTTTCGGGCGTTTCGAATTTGCCCGTCATATCGCCAAGCAAGCCGCCGAGTATGTCGCCTATGCTTTCGTCCGAGCCCTTGCTGAACAGTATGTATGCGCCGACGTCAGACTTGACGTACTTGCCTTGCGACAGCGCGTATCTCTGTTTTGCGCTCGGGGCTTCCAATCCGTCTGCCGCGCCGAGTTCCGCCATTGCGTTGTAATACTGCTCGTACGCTTCGTACGTCCAATAGATTTCGCCCGATTGCAGCTTGATGCTTCCTCTTATCGTAAGCGACAGGAAGAAGATGTCGTCGGTGCTGACAAACACTTTGTCTTCGCCGTTTTCGTGCTTGGGTTCATATGCAATCGACGTCGTTGTCATCGGGTTGCGCACAAAGCCGCCGTCTTCGGACAATACGTAGTTGTAATAGTTTTTGCCGTTGTATTCGGTGTTCTTATAACGCACCTTATCCGACGTGATTTCTTCAAACGCGGCTGCGTCGAGCACCGCATAACGGTTTGCGTACGCACCGTCCGCGTTCTTTGCGAAGATATCTTCGATTGCGTCAACCTTCTTCCACACGCCGTCCACGTCTTTGTAAAGCGTGGTTTCGTCAAGCACGATATGCTTGTGGTTGACATAGAAGTAAGCCTTGTTCGCCTCGTACTTAGCCGTATCGAACACGCCTGCTTCCGTATAATACGCCAACGCCCACGCGCTATCGAACTTGTCCGCGCTGAACTCGGTCTGCCTGTCGCCGAACTCGCGGTAATCGTATTCGATTTCTCCGTTGTAACGATGCTGTTCGGGCAGAGTTTCATCACCGTATTGCGCATTGTATTCGTCAACGGAAATGAAGTCGAACGCGTTGGAACCGAACTCGGGGAAGCCGAGGTTCAGAGAGATTTCGTAATCCCACAGATAAATCTGCATGCTGAGTATCGGTTTCTGAGCGTCGAGTCTTACCGCGCAGTAAGTTTCGTTGTCTTCAAGACCTCTAAACGAATAGTACTGAGCACCGGGATTTTCGAGCTCGTAAGCATCTTTGTCCGCCTCGGTCGCGAACTTCTTGAGCGTTCCGTCGTTGAGCATATAGAACATTCCGCTATCGTCGCTCGTGAGCAGACGGAAATCGTAAACGTTCTTTCCGTGATACTCCGCTTTACGCGCATTCAGACGTTCGCCCTTCTTGGCGTCGCGGAACAGCACGTAATAGCCGTCGAGTTCGTTTTGGTCCTCGCCGACGTATACGTATGTGTCAAGACGCGATATGTCGTAATATTTGTTGTCGGGGTTCGCCTCGTACGCCGCCTTTTCGCTGGGCAGCATATCCGTACGCAGCGAATATACGTTGTTCTCCTTGTCGCTGAGATAATAGTTGCCTCTGCCGTCTTTGTCGTCGATTGCGTATTCGTCTATGCGGAAACGCTCCCAAGACTCGTCAAAGCTTTCGGTGTCAGCTTCTTTAACGAACGCGTAAGTCGAACGGTCGGTATTGATTTGCAGGAAGGGACGGTTGGCAAAGTCCATATCGAATTGGAATGCGTCGTCGCCTCCTATAAGCGCAATAATCTGATTGATAAAGTCGGCTTGCAGTACGAGCTGTATGTACGTGCTCGTCATCTTGAAGCCGTACAGGAACATATTCAGATATCCCGCAATGGTATCGTCAAGCAAAGGCAGGGACAAGCCGCCGTCGGCCTCGGGCTGAGCTTCGCCGTCCGCATTTGCGGTTTCGTCTGCGACAAGCGCTTCATCGCCGCCCGTCAACGAGCCCAAAATGCCGCCGAGCGCAGTCATCAACGAGCTTCTCGGTACGGTGAGTCCGGGCAGGTTGAAGTAACTCAAATCGATGTACAGTCCGCCTTCTTCTCTCGTTAACTTGCCGTTCGCGTTCTCGTGATACCAATTCTCGTCGTAGCTGTAACGGGTCTTGCCCTGATGCTGAGCGTTGTCCGAGTCGTACGCTTGATACGCGCCGTCAACGTAAACGTAAGAACCGTTCTTGTGCTCGAAGTAGTGGCTGTATCCGCCATCTCCGCCTATCGTGTAAGTATCGCCGACAAGGTAAAGTCCGAACATCAGATGTTCTTTGGCTACGTTTTCGTCAGCCGCGTTGGAGGAGGTTTTAAGCTCTATGGACGCGTTGATATATTGCAGAATGTCCGCGATCTCAAAGCTCGCGCCGTCCGCGCCGCCGTTGACTATACCCATAATAATCTGAATAAAGTCTACGATGTCGAATTCTCCCGCAAGCGGATCTGCCGCTTCCGCGCCGAATGCCACGCGTATGTAACTTATAAGCGCCGCAAGTTTGACTTCGAGTTTGACGTCGAGCATTATCACTCTGTTGACGTCGCCGCCCGAGTCGGACTCTGCCTTCACAAATACGTCAAGCAGCTTTTCGTCAACGTCCGGGAACAGCGTGGTGAAAATCTGTTTGAGGTCGATGTCCTTGTCTTTCTTGAAGCTTGTGGTTATATCTATTCTCTCAGAAAGCGTAATATTTTCCGTCGTTTCGAGAGATACGTATTCCATCATCTCGTCCTTGTCGAGGATACCCGACATATCGGAGGTGAACTCCGCGTCGACGTCGTGTATGCCGAGAGCGAGATTGAGCACCGTGTCGTAACGGTTGAAGGAAGCTTCCTTGCCGGGGAAATACTGATATATTGCCCTGTCGACTATGGCTTCCTCGCCCTGCACGAACATATACAGCTTATCCCACTCTTTGTTGGCGACGATGGTGTTGAACTGCGCGTCGGTGTGCTGAATGTATTGGTCGTTCGCCGCATCGTATCCGTAACCCCACTTCTTGCCTCCGAATCCGTCGGAATCCGTAAGCGATGCATTGATATATTGGTCTATATCGGCGTCGGGGTTATTCGCCTTGTATTCTTCGATATCTTTTGCAAAAGACTTGAACGTGACGGTATGGTACTGTCCGTCCTGAGCTTTAAGCACAAGAGTATGGCTGAACTTGCTTCCGTCCGCTACGTTGTCGGAGGGAGAAATCACCTGATAGGTGCCGCCGTTGTCCGCGCTGTAATAGCTGCCGTTGACGTCTTTATCGAAGATGTAATAATAGTTGCCCGTCGCGCCCGTTCCGATGTCGTCTACTTTGACGTAACGCTCGCCGTCCATTTGCAGTTCGACGTCGACGTCAAGGTCGATAGAATTTACGAAGCTGAGTTCGATGTCAACGCCCGCAGTCAAATCTTCGTGTATGAAATCGGCAAGCTTCATTCCGCTGATTTCGATGCTGTTGAGCAAGTACTGAATGAGTACGTCGCCTATCTGAACCGCAAGTTTTCTGCGGTCAAGCAGCAAGCTCGCAGCAAACTTATCGTCCGCAGACGCGTCCGCTGCCACCATTGCGCCTTCGTTGCTTCCGCCGAAGATGTTGAGCAGACGGTTGATAACTTCAAGCACGCTTTCCGCCTGATCGCCTGCAACCAGGTTTACTATGCTCTCTATGACGAAATTGCTGTCCAGCGTCGTGATGCTGATCTTGGGCAGGTTGAGGAAATCTCCGTTGAGGTAAATGACGTCTTCCATATAGTAAACGCCGAACCACAGTACCTCTATGCCCGTCTCGGCAATGTTGAACAATTCGAGTTTAAGCTGAGATTTCGCAAGGTCGTTCATATTCAGCTGCAAGCCGAAGGTAACTTTGAAGTGTGCCGACGAATAGCCCTTTGCGGTGTTGGGCGTATCCAAAATCACGCCGTCAATCGCGCCGACCAAATCGGACAGTATCGAACCCGCGTCAATCACGCCTTCGGTTATGCCGAGGTCAAGCTCGATGGAGCCGCCGACGGTAATCACCGCGTCGTCGTAGCTGACGCGCTCAACCGTCTTGCTTTCGTCGTACTTGTCTTTTTCGTTTAAGATGTAATCGGGTACGAATGTTTCCGCTTTACCGATGCCGAGCCCGATGCCGCCGAGTTTGAGCCCGAGCTGAATTGCGCCGAGCTGCGCGCCTATGCCGAGATAATAGTCTTTAAGCGCGTTATACGCGGTAAACTCTCTGTAAAGCGTACCCGTTTCTTCCTTATGAAGCCCCGTCTTGTGCTCGCACAGCGACTTGACTTGGAGATATTCGGAGTCAACCATAACGTAAGTGTTGTCGGTATGGTTCTCGAATTTATCATCTTCGCCGTACAGAACAAAGTTGTCGCCGTCCTTGTAATACAGAGAGTAAACGGAGCCTGCCTCTATATCGTAGTGCAGTTCCTCGCCCTCCGCATTCTCAACGTGAGCATAAGTGCCGTTCTCGGACGGTACGTATTTGCCCTTATCGCCGTAATTGATATATCTTTCCTCATACGGGATAACCAACTGATAATACGCGGAGTCGTCCGTGCCTATCTTCACGTATTCGTATTCTGCCGTAAATCCGCCGTCTGCGTACGCCGTGAACGTAACGTCCACTCTGCGTTCGCCCTCGATGACAGCAGCGTCGTCGCCCTTCTGCAAGGGACTGTACACATAGTAAACCTCGCCCGTTTGAGTTCCGGGTACCGCACGTTCGATATAATCGCCCTCTGCGTTTTCGGCCACGCTTTCGGCTTTATACAGCTTGTCGCGGCCGCCTGCGAGTTTCACTATATTGTCTTCGTTGATGTCGAGATACTCGTATCTGCCGGTGTCCACTCCGACGCTGACTTCGAGAATGTCGAACACTTCCTCGATGCCGCCCACTTCGGGTACGAGCATTGCAAGCAAGGTCGCTATAAAGCTCTTTGTAAGCGCAATCTTGAAGCCTTCGTCGGATACGATAAGCTGAATGAGCGCGTCGCGCGCAACCGCGTCGCCGTCATTTGCCGCCACAAGCGCGCTTGCCGTGGGCTGTCCGAGTATTTCTTTGATGAGATTTATGAAATCGGGTACGTAGCTGTATTGGTTGGATACGTTCCATATACCCGTTCCGTCAAGATAAAGCGTGCCTTCCGAGAGGTATATGCCCGCAAGTGCCGGTCTGCCGCTGATTATATTGCCGTTGCTGTCCACTTCGAGCATTTCGAGCGCGAGTTCGAGCTTGCTGAAATCGGAGTCCGCAAAGCTGCCGGACGCACCCGACTTGTCGATGAGCGCGGCAAAATTCAACGCGCTGAGGTCTGCGTTGGCTGACAGACGGAAACCTATTGCGTCGCTGAATACGCTGTTCGTCTGCAACTGAATTATCATATCGCCCAGCAGATTGCCGAGAATTCCGCCGAGGTCATAACTCTCGTCGTCGAGCGAGTTGAGGTAAATAAGTCCCGACGCGCTGACGGTCACGAATTGGTTGTCCTCATACTCAGCCGTATCTCTCAACGCATAAAGTCTGCTTCCGAACGGCAGAGTTTCTTCCGCCATCTTTATGGAATAACGGGCTGTGTTGTTCTCGTCGATTTCTTCGAGCGAATCCGCAAGCACATAGCAATCTCTGTTTGCGAGATACACGTATTCGCCGTCCTCTTTCGCCTCGAAGCCGACGACGTAGTTTGTGCCGTTTTTCTTTACGACGTATACCTTATTATAGGTCTTGTCGTCTGCGGCAACCGCCTCGTCGGTATTTATTCTGCGATAAGTGTCGAGCACGTTGTGATAGATGTATTTTCCGTCCTTACCCGCTTCTTGGAAGGCGTGATAAAGTATGGGAGAACCGCCCTTGTTTTCATAGGTATCTATGTACGCATTGCGCTCGGCTTCGCTCATCGGCGCGTATTTCTTGCCCGAGATGAGCACGGAAGACGTCGAAAGTTTTGCAATCGCTCCGTCGTCCGCAACGATATCCAGATATTTGCCGGTAAGCGAATATTTCTTTACGCCCGCTTCGAGTTTTTCGCCCTCCGCAATGAGTCGGTAACCGCCTTCATTGACGTCAACGATGTATTTTCCGTTAACGTTGTCTTCCGCAAATTCGGGCGTGACGTACTTGCCGTCGATGTAATACACGATTGTACGGTCATAAGTTTTGCCGTCGGTTGCGTCGAATATCGAGGACAGACGATAACTGCCTTCATCGTCGTCGAACACATAGAGTCCGTAACGAGTCGTATCCGTAACTTCGGTGAACTGATACATCACCGCGGTGGAAGGCTGATATGCATACCTTTCGCCGACGTATCCGAGCATCAAATCGCCGAGCAGGTCGACGTAACTCATCAAATTGACGAACTTGCTCTTATACTCCTCGTTCATCAGGTGACCGTCGTCCGCCGCTACAAAGCGCAAGTCAAGACCTGCGGAAAGCGCAAGTTCGAAGTCCACGCCCTTAATAGTCGCAAGACGCGCCACAATGGAAGGTTTGTCGTCACGTTCCTCGTCGCGAAGCTTGAAGAATATTCCCGTGCGCTCCTCGTCGAAAATCAAATCGTCCCAAGCGTAATCGCCCAATCCGAACAATTTGAGAAGATTGGCAAGCAGCGTGCTGTTAAAGTAAATGTTCAGCTCGTTGAAGCTGTCGAAATCGGGGTTGGAAGGCAACGGAGCCGCCTTGAATACGATTGCTTTCACAATCGCGTTAAGCGCGCCTATAATCGCGTCGGTATTCACCGCCTCGTCTTCACCCGCGGCTACGAGCGCGTCGTCGCTGCCCGTTACGCCGAACGCCGTCAAGGCTTCCATAAAGTCGACTTTGAGCTTTACGTTTTCGGCGAATTTGCCGAGGTCGACATACAGTTCTCCGTCAATGAGATAAACGCCGATGGTGACCGCTTCGTCGCCGGTGCCGAATATCAGTTTTACGCCCGCTTCGAGCGCTTGAAGCAGAGTAGCCGTTTCAAAGTTGAAGTCAGTGAGTACAAACTCGCCGTCAAGCAGTCCGCCTATGCCGAGCACGTCAAGGTCGAGTCTGCCGAATACGTGCAGTGCGATGTTCGCGTTTACAGCGTTATCGATTGCCGCTTCGAGCGACAGTCTTTGCAGCATATCGAAAAGCGTAACGCCTTCGGTGACCGCAATGCCTTCGAGCGCGTTCTTTACGGAATCGATGTTGAACAGCATCGTGAGCACGTCGTCGAGATTGATGGGCTGACGCACGTACATTCCGTTGTCGTCCTGCACGAATTTACCGTCGGACGCACGCTTTGTATAACGCTCGGACGCTTTATAATTCTTGATTTCCTCGCTGTTTACGAGCACGTACGTTGCCGTGACTCCCAGCGACAGGTCGAGCGACAGCTCGAACGTAACCACGTTGCTGATGTCGCCGCGCGAGAAGCGGGTAATATCATTGCCGCTTTCGTCTTTTGCGTCGTCGAGAATTTTAACGTATAAGCCGTCAACCGCCTCCGTAAACGTGCGGTCGTCCGCGTTATAAGAATATCTTACTATTACGCCGTCCGCCTTTTCGAGGTGCTCGTCTTTTACGCCGCTGTCACCCGTCTGGAACTCGGAGTACAGCATAAATTTGAGCTCGTTTGCGATAATGTCGCTGACGTAATCGTCTTTTACCGTCGCTATCGACGGTTTATCTATGCTCACTCCGAGAGTGATAAAGTTGGAAATCACGTCGAGAGAGAGCGACGGAGTTGAGAAATCGAGGTTTACGTCGACTTCGAGTCCGAGCTCGGGAAGTTTTTCTATGATTGCGCCTATATCGTTATTGCCGGCTACCATCGCAATGACCGCAATAAGCAGATTTTCGGCAATTACCAGCGATATTTCTTTGTTTTTAAGTCCTACGAGAACCTCAAAGAGGTTGTCGCTTGCCTGTACGCCGCCTTCTTCCGCAGCAACCATCGCAGAGGAATCCGAGTTGGTTTCTATGCCCGTAATCAAACCTTTTATGAGTTCAATGAGCATATTGACCAAGCCTTCTCCATCCGCCGTAAAGTTGTGGTCGGAGAATATACCCATATCCACGTACAGCTTACCGCCGGCTATGTACGCGGCAAGGAGCGTTTCGTCCGCGCGGGGATTGAACAGCTCTATAACGAGTTCGGTACCTGTCGATTCCTGCAAATCGAGATTTCCTGCCAAAGTCAGTTGCAAGCCGACAAGAATGTCGTCCTCGATTTTTATTCCGAAATTCAGCGCAAGGTCTGCGACAAACGCGGACAAAATGTCGTTGATCGGCAGTTCGCCCTTGTCCAGGCTGTTGGTGTTGTTCACCTTCAAATCGAGCGCGAGCGCAAGATTGAAGGATATCGTACCGAGATTTTCGGCACTCATATATGCGTTTGCGTCAAAGCCTTGGGGAAGTACCGAGGAATTGTCGGAGAAGCCGACTTTCAACTCGGAAAGTTCAAGTCCGAACGCAAGCGGGTCTATGCCCACGTTGATTGCAAACGCGTACTCCTGCCAATCGAGCATAAGCCAGGTTTTGTCGGAGTTGATTTTGATGAAATCATCGGGTGCGGCAATGCCTGCAAGTCCCAAAATGTCCTTGATTAAGCTTTCCGCAAGGTTAATCTTAACGCCGTTGGTATTCATCGTTATGGACTGTATCATAGCGAGAATACTGCCGAGCACGTCGGGGCTTTCGCCGGGCTGTTCCGCCTCGCCCTCGCCGTTATTTGCAACCTGCGCGCCGCCGTCCGTCGTCAACAAACTGCCGAACAGAGAAGAAAGGTTAAGCCCCTGCACCGCGAGTTTCAGAACTTTTCCTTCATTTTCGCCCGTGCCGTCGCTGTCGTAATTGACGTCGACGTAAAGGGTGCTGACAGGTCTTCCTGCCCTCTCTCCTTCATACACAAGGCGTACGGCAAGCAACAACGTCTTGTCTTCGGCGGTGATTTTGCCGTTATAAAACTCTATCGCCAAATCGCTGTGCGTGAGGACGTATGCAAGGTCGATGTCGGAGTTGACCTTATAAAGAGCGGTATCCGCGGGGATTTCCACGCCCGCTCTCAGCACTTCGTATCCGCCGCCCTCTGCGTTCGACTTGA
This sequence comes from Christensenellales bacterium, assembly GCA_048394785.1. Classification (GTDB taxonomy): domain Bacteria; phylum Bacillota; class Clostridia; order Christensenellales; family CAG-917; genus DBFJGL01. The sequence continues at coordinate 33,516 of DBFJGL010000098.1, forward strand.
CAAACACGTCGCCGACGTGAGTTTCGAGTTCTTCCGCCGTCAGCACGGACATTTTATTGCCCTGCTCGGAGAATACCTTTTTGTAAAGAGTACCGCGCGCAAGCGTTCCTTCGGGAAGCACGGCGTTTGCGTCTTTGAGAAGCGCAAGCTTATCTTCGAGATACGCCGCTATTTCGTCTTCCGTAAGCGCGGTGTAGGACATTCCGTCCTTTTTATATAGTACGCCCGCGTACGCGAGGGAAATGCTCGTAACGGCGCCGTTTGCGTCTTTGACTATGTTAAGCAATTCGTCCTCTGCAAGAGGATAAAGCTTGGAATTGTCGGACACGTTGATGACGTCGTCCGGATTGAAACGCGCAAGCGCGGCAATACGGAAGCCAAGGTCCTGACTGATGGAGCTGGGTACGTCGTACGTAATGAGCAGCTGTTTGAGGAAATTCTGAACGTCGGGCGTAATTCCGTCCACGTCTTTAAGAAGTGCCGCAAGCCATTCGCCGACCTTCCAGGTGGTTTCGCCGTTATCCGCGCTCAGACCGATTGAACCCTGCAATTCGAGATAAATTTGGTCAAGGCTCAAATCGCCGTCTTCGGTTATGATGTCGGCTTCGTAATAACCGCCTGCCTCTATGTATTCGGAGAGAGGCTTATCGCCGACTATTATGTTTTTGCGTGTAAGAGCAAGTTGCAGTTGGTCAAGATAGATAAGACCGCCGCCTGCTTTGGAACCGGTTGCGTCTTTAACTTCGACGCCTACTTCGAATATATTTCCTTCGCCGGCGTTGCCGTTTGCAAGGTCGAGATTTTCAAACGCGACTTCAAGCCAAACGTCGAGTTCGGCTATATCGATTCCGATAAGATTGTTAAGCAGTTCTTTCAAGCCCTTGACGATTTCCACTCTGAGTTCGGCGGAAGAAAGGGATATTGCTATTTCAAGCGCGGTCTTCACCGCATTCACGGTCGGCTCGTCCGCCGCGGTCATCGCGCCGCCGGAATTGATATTGACGTCGTAATCCTTGACAAGCAAGCCGAGAAGGAATTCCATTACGTCTATTTTCAACGACGTCTTTTCAATGCCGAATTTTTCAAGGTTGAGATAAAGTCTGCCGCCGGTATAATAAATACCCGCAAGCGCCTCTGTTGCCGAACCGAATTTACTGCCTCTGATTTCCAGCATCAGCTGAGTGCCGTTGCCTGCGGTATTTATGTCTTTACTGCCGAGCAGCCAATCGGTAAGAGGCTTCAAATCGAGCGACGCAAACAAATCTACTTCGTAATTGAAATTAAGCGGAGTTTCAATGCTTACGCTCTTGTCGTCGGTAAGCTTGATTTCGCCGCCGTTGGCTTCGAGTTTCAATCCGCCGCTTATTCCGAGATAGATGTTTGGGTTGTCAAGCAAGTCGTAGAACTCGCTCGGGTTTTCGGGCGCAATGTCCTCGCCGCCGAAACCTGCGTTTATGCCGCCTACGGAAATGCTTGCGTCAAGACCGCCCATTCCCATTGAAACGGTAAGACCGAGTTCTCCGAGATTAAGCCCGTCATTCAAAGAAATATTTATGCCGCCGGTGACGTTATCGGCAGGAATTTCCACTGTAATATTGCCCAAATCGAGCATTTCGAGAATCTGGGCGATGAAGTTGGACGCGAGATATATGTCGAGTCCGTTGTGGTTGAGCTGAATGCCGCCGAGCATAGCGACTATGACGTCCAATATGGCGGAATTTCCCTCTCCTGCCGCAGTCATTGCCGACGCTTCTTCGGGCTCGGACGCAGTATTTGCGATAAGTTGCCCGATGTTCAGCTTCATTTGACCGATGCCGAGCAATTCGGTATCGATATAAAGAACGCCGCCGTTAAGCCACAGTCTGAGTTTGTAGTCGCCTTCGTCAGCGGGCTTATCGGTGCCGATTGCTTCTCTTATGCCGATAAAGAACTGAGAATTCATCAGCATATCGAGGTTAAAGCCGCCCGATATGTCGAGGTTTGCCTGTATGACCGCTTCCAGATTGATGTCGAACTGTCCGAGCGCGACAAGCAGTTTAAGCGCTATGTCGCCGAGGTCGGCGGTTACGTTTGCGAAATCCTGATTGCCGAGGCTTTCAACGTTAAGACTGATTGCGGTGGTAAGCCCTATTCTGACCGTGCTCAAATCGATTTCGCCGTTAGGATTGACGGACACGAAGTCCTGCGCTCTGAAACTGTCGAGCAGGTCTTTGAACGCGGTCTTGTCGGCGTCGCCTATAAAGGAGCCGAGCTGAGCTGTAATTCCGAGACCTATACCCACCACGTTTACGTTTTCGGCGGTTCCGAGAGTTGCGTTGATGCTAAGCTCCTTCTCCTTGCCGAAACCTTCGTTGGTAAAGGTAAGCCCCGCGCTCGTAAGCGGTATAGTCTTATCCCCTTCCGGCCAGATGAGTTTGAAAATGTAATCGAGAATATTCTGCGTGATGTCGATGCTCAGCTTGTCTATGTCGAGCTTGCTGTCGCCGGTTTTGATGTCGATGCAGTCGAGAATGGCGTTGATAAGTCCGATTGTGTCGGTGATTGTTTCGCCGCTGCCGTCGGTGCTCGCCACATAGTTTTGCACAATCGCGCCGCAAGCCACCGCCTCTTCATAAGACAGCTTTTGTACGGGCTGTTCTTCGCTGCCGCCGCCGAGCGAGGGCAATCTGCCGTCAACGAGAGCGTCAACCACGTCTTTAATGGCGTCGGTTACCGTTACGAGCAAATTGTCTATTGCATTGCCGAGAATGTCGTTGAGGTTTATGCCGTTTATGCTGATTTTGCCTCTGTCGCCCAGCATTCCGGACAAATCGACGTAAAGAGCCTCGTCCGCTCCTTTATAAACCACGGTCGCATAAGTTTTGTATGCAGCCTGTCCCGTGCCTTTCGTTCTGAGTTCGACGACAAGATTGGTGTTGTCCACGTCGCGCATACTCAGCTCGCCCTTCACGGCAATCTGCAAATCGTATGTATTCTTGCCGAGGTTTACGGTGGTATCCCACAGCTTGCTGTCCGCCGCAATCAAGCCGCCGAGCAAATCTGTCAAAAGAGTTCCGAAGGCGGACGTAAGTCCTTTAATCGTATAATCGCCGTTACCGTTTGTGGTAATCTGCGCATTGAGAGTGAGGTCGAATGTGAGGAGAGAATAATTGACAGCCTGCTCGATGTCGACGCCGCGCTTTTCAAGCTCGGCTTTTACGTCGACCGCAGAGGTGCCGAAGAACGTGTCTTCCGTAATATAAGAGAATCTGATGCCGTATTCGTCGTTGAACGGACCGAATTTGTCTTCGAGAGAAGTACCGTAGCTGTTGAGGTTGGCGTCAAAGTCCGCGCCGAGACCTTTAAGCTTTCCGTCGGCTATTGTGGCTGTGATGTACAGCGCCATACCTTGCAGCGCACCGAGCTTGGTAAGGTCGATGCCCGCGATGTTGGTTATGATTTGATTGATGTCTTCGGGAATGAGCCCGATGACCGCCGGCAGCACGCTGACCAGCAAGGATAAATCGCAGGGAATTTCCACCAACGTATCGCCGTTATCCTGCTTTATGGCGCGGCTGACGTTGTTGGAACCTATAATCAGCTTGAAAAGCAAATCTTCTATGCTGATGTCGGCGTATCCCGCAAGAAAGTCGCCGAGGTTAATGCCGAGAAGCTTGTTTATAAGCTCATAAGGCAGACCGAGTTCGTCCGAAACATACGCTATGGACTTTGCGACTTCCGTCATATTTATATCGGAAGTTTTCGCCGTATATACGCCGAGACCGAGGCCTGACAAGTCGCCTATCATCTGAGCTTCGTAAGAGGTGCGTCCGTCTTTGACGACCTCGTTGAAATCGCCGTCGTAGTACACACCCATCAGGAACTGAGCGTCGCTGTTCCCGTAATAGTGCTTGTACAGCTCAATCAGCAACTCCGAATTCTTGTCGTTCAAAGTGTCGATTGAAGCCGCCGCTCGTACGGAATACTCGCTGTTCGCGTCGTTCTTGTTGAAGCCGAGCTCGAAAACGGTATCGAAGTTTATGTACCTCTTATCGTCCGATACCGCTCCGGCAAGCGCAGCGTCTTTCAGCATCTGCCACGCCGTGGCAGAGCTGATCAAGTCAGTTTCGATTTCACCTGGACCGTCGGGATTTGTCGGAATTTCGGGGAAAGAACCTCCGCCGAGACCGCTCTCGTTACAAGCCACAAGGCCGGCAACGAGGCAAATCACCATGAGAACAAGTAGCGCAAATTTAATTCTCTTCATAATTTCCTCACTGTCTTCACACGCGAGCGCGTGTATGCAGACTTATATACGATATTATCCTACCCGAAAATGATATGCTTGTCAATAGCAATATTTTCCTTTCGAGAAGTATTAAAAAAGCTAAATTATCAAAACTAAAATACGATATATATTTATATATCGTATTTTAGCATTTTATGTCTTAAAAACCCGAAATGTGTGCGTTTT
>DBFJGL010000099.1:0-16854 GCA_048394785.1 Christensenellales bacterium
GTTTTGGTCGGCAGTTTATTTGTATATGCTCTCAATCAGTTTTTATTCTCAACGTCGGGCAAGCATTTGCGTCCGCGCGCGAGGTCTTCTTCCGTGGGAGGAGCGTCTTTGAGTTCTCCTCTCAGATACCTCTCGTAAGACATCATATCGAAATAACCCGTGCCGGTAAGACCGAACAGAATTGTTTTTACCTCTCCGCTTTCCTTACACTTCAACGCCTCGTCCACCGCGACCTTGATTGCGTGCGCCGATTCGGGAGCGGGCAAAATACCCTCAACTCTTGCGAAATTAACCGCCGCGCCGAAAACGTCGACTTGGCTCACCGCACGCGCTTCGTCGATATAACCGTCGTGGTAAAGCTGTGACAGAATTGGGCTCATTCCGTGATATCTCAGCCCGCCCGCGTGGCTTGCGGCAGGAATAAAACCGCTGCCCAGCGTGTACATTTTCGCAAGCGGAGTAACCTTGCCCGTATCGCAGTAGTCGTATGCGAACACGCCCTTTGTCATACTCGGACAGCTCATCGGCTCAACGGCGATGAAATGCGGGTTTGCAATGCCGAGCAGTCTGTCGCGCATAAACGGCGACATAAGTCCGCCGAGGTTGCTTCCGCCGCCCGCACAGCCTATGACAATATCGGGATAAACGTCGTATTTTTCCATTGCGGTTTTGCTTTCAAGACCGATGACGGATTGATGGAGCACAACCTGATTGAGCACGCTGCCGAGCGAATATTTTCTCTTGCCGCCCGACTTCAACGCGACCTCTACCGCCTCCGAAATAGCCGTTCCGAGACTGCCCGAAGTATTGTTCGGATTGTCCGCAAGAATTTTTCTTCCTATCTCGGTGGTATCCGACGGCGACGCGGTGACGTTTGCTCCGTACGTCATCATAACGGCTTTGCGATGAGGTTTTTGCTCGAAAGAACAGCGCACCATAAACACGTCGAGGTCAAGCCCGAAATATCCGCACGCCATAGACAGAGCCGTGCCCCATTGTCCCGCGCCCGTTTCGGTGGTAAGACCGCTGAGTCCCTGTTGTTTTGCATAATACGCCTGCGCAATCGCGCTGTTCAGCTTATGAGAACCGGACGTATTGTTGCCCTCGAACTTATAATAAATCTTCGCAGGCGTGTCCAAAGCCTTTTCAAGGCAATACGCTCTAACCAGCGGAGAGGGACGGTACATCTTATAGAAATTGCGTACCTCCTCGGGTATCTCGATATACTCGTCGGTGTCATTGAGTTCCTGCTTGGCGCACTCGGTGTTGAATACGGGTTCCAATTCCTCCACGGTCACGGGTTGCAATGTGACGGGATTAAGCAAAGGTCGATGGTCCGTCTTCATATTAGCGCGGACGTTGTACCAAGCCTTGGGCATCTCATTTTCGTTAAGATAAATTTTGTAAGGTATTTCTTTGTTGCTCACGGTAAACCTCCGTATGTTTTATTTATCGAACGCGGAAATAAAAAAACCGCGCAGACATCATTCTGCACGGACAAGATTTCTCCTGCGGTACCACCGTACTTGAAAACACATCGCTGTGCTTCCCACTCTCGACTGCCAACACAGTCACAACTGCTTACGCGAGCGTCACGTCCGCGGCTACTGTAAGTTCGCCGCAGCCCTCGGGGTCCCATATTATCCGACTCGTTTGTTATCCGCATCCCACCGCCGCGGACTCTCTTTAACTCGTCAATCGGTTTTCTTCCCTTCAACGGTTTATATGTTGATTTGATAATATCACCGCCGCCGCCGCTTGTCAACAAGTTTTGTTATCGTGCATTTTATTTATCCGCTTTATAGCTATAATGATGCCGCTGCAAGAATAAATTTATCCGCTTGTATAGCCGATATATCGTTGTCATTGCGAACACGGCATTTATCTGCCTGCTATCTTTTAAATGATGTCATTATCCCTTTTTATCCGATTGTATAGCTTATATATCGTTGCCATTGCGAGCATTGGGAGCGCCGCGACCAATGCGCGGCAATCCCCTAAACAGACGACGTTAACTTATACCCACTCCCAAAGCACACTCCTCTACATAGGGGACTGCCGCGTCGCTTTTTCAAAGCTCCTCGCAGTGACATGTTGGATTATACTGTCATTATAGAGTTTTGTTCATACGTTTCTTAACTTATATAATACTGTCATTGCGAGAGGCATTGTGTGAGCGCAATACCTCGTGGCAATCCCCTAAATAGGAACGGATAATATTTACCGCTCGCTATCTTTACTCCCCGCAAATGCGACTGCCGCGTCGTTGCGCTTCCTCGGTTATACGCGGTGCACGATACTTAAAACGCTGATGACTGTAACTTATACGCTGTCTGATAAAATAACCAACGCAATTATTAAAAATCGGTTAAATTTGTACTTCAAAACGCTTTACAACTTTAATTCGATAAAGTATAATGCAAACATAAGAACGCTTTATCACAATAAAGCAATAAAGGAGATATTGAATGAAATCCGCAACAAAGAAAATTATCACCGTAATAGCGGTAGTCGCAATCGTAGCGGCAATAGCGGTAGGCTTCACCGCCTGCAACAACGACCCTCAAACGACAAACATTCTGTTCGGCAAAGAGTTGCTTACTCTCACAAAGCAAATAGACACCCTGACTCAACTTAACGCCGGCGGCGCAGACATCGCGGTTATGGACTCCATTATGGCAGGCTACTACACCTCGACGGGCAGCTATAAGGATAAAATGGTTATGCTCGATAACGTTATGCTGAGCGAAGAAGACTACGGCATAGCGAGCAAAAAGGGTGCGGAAGCTCTTATGAGCAAAGTAAACGAGGCTCTCATCGCTCTTTACAAAAACGGCAAAATGGTTGAGATTGCAAATCAGTTCGGACTTGCAAGCGAAATCAAAATCACCAACGAAACCGTTAACCCCTTTGAAAACGCGACCGATAATTCCTGGAACGAAATTGCATCGGAAGGCAAAATCATAGTCGGTTACACCGAGTTCGCTCCCATCGCATACAAGGATGACAACGGCACTCTTACCGGTTACGATATCGAGCTTATGGATGCGGTGCTTGACTATCTCAATGACAAGTACGGCACGAGCGTTGTGCTTGAAATAATAATTATCGATTGGAACACAAAAGAAAGCCAGCTCGCAAACGGTTCCATCGACTTGGTGTGGAACGGAATGACAATCACTCCCGCTCTGCAACAGAATTGCACTATATCCGTACCCTATCTTGCCAACAAACAAGCTTGCGTCGTGCTGAAATCCGACATTGAAAAATACAACACTCTTGCAAAGTTTATGAAGAATGCAAAAGACGCAATCGTGGCGGTCGAAAACGGTTCTGCCGCACACAAGATTCTTACAATGGAAATAATCTGATATGTTTGCAACCGTCACAAATGAATTACTGACCGGTTTCGGTCTGACAGTTCTGTTATTTGCCGTCACGCTTGTGGCGGCAATACCTTTTGGGCTGCTCGTGTCGTTCTGTTCGATGACAAGGTTCAAACCGCTCAGATGGCTGTCTAAAACCTTTGTTTGGATTATAAGAGGCACTCCTCTCATTTTGCAGATTATCGTAATAAGCTTTATTCCTAGCAGTTTGTTCGGCATTCTGAACAAAGAAATCGCGGCGTTTTTCAACACAACTATGGCAAACGTAAACTTTCTGTTTGTCTGCGTGGCGTTTGTCATAAATTATGCCGCATACTTCTCGGAGATTTTCCGCGGAGGAATACAGTCCATACCCAAAGGTCAATACGAAGCGGCTCAGGTGCTCGGAATGACGAGAACGCAGACCTTTATCCGCGTCGTTATGCCGCAGGTTATAAAGCGCATAATACCCCCGATGTCCAACGAGATTATAACGCTCGTCAAAGACACTTCGCTCGCGCGTGCGATAGGCGTAATCGAAATAATTATGGCGGCGGAAATAGCGGTCAACAGATACGTCGAAATATGGCCGCTGTTCTATGCGGGCGCGTTCTATCTTGTGTTCAACGGACTGCTCACCCTTCTTTTCGGTTTTATCGAGAAGAAACTGAATTATTATAAGGTGTAATATGGCGATACTCGAAGTTGAAAACATCAAAAAGAGTTTCGGCTCCAATCAGGTGCTCAAAGGGCTCGGTTTTTCGCTTGAAAAGGGCGAGGTGCTTGCAATCATCGGCTCGTCGGGAAGCGGTAAAACCACACTGCTTCGCTGCCTTAACTTTCTTGAAACCGCAGATAGCGGCACTATAACCGTAAACGGCGAAAAACTGTTTGACGGAGAGGCTAAGACCAAAACCACCAGTGCGGATTTGCGCAAGAAAAGGTTGCATTTCGGGTTGGTTTTTCAGTCGTTCAACTTGTTCCCTCATATGAACATTCTGAAAAACGTTTCCATCGCGTCGCAGCTGCTTGCAAAAGAAAAACTGAAAATCGAAGTCCGAGACATAGAAAAACGCTATAAAGGCGTTTACAGCAAACGCGAAATCGATATTCTAAAACGCCGCGCAAAAGCGGAAATTTTGGACGGAATAAATGAAAAAGCCAAGGCTCTGCTCCAAAGAGTCGGACTTTTAGACCGAGCGGCGGCATACCCCTGCGAACTGTCGGGCGGTCAGCAGCAGCGCGTGGCAATCGCTCGCGCCCTTGCCCTGTCCCCCGATATTCTGTGCTTTGACGAGCCGACCTCCGCGCTCGACCCCGAACTTACGGGAGAGGTTCTCAAAGTCATAAAGGGACTTAAATCGAGCGACAGCACGATGATTATCGTAACTCACGAAATGGAGTTTGCAAAGAACGTCGCGGACAAAGTGATTTTTATGGCGGACGGAGTAATCGAGGAACAGGGAACGCCCGAACAGGTGTTTTGCAATCCCGCAAGCGAAAAGACGAAAGCCTTTCTTCAAAAATCATTGGAAGAAATTTGACGAAAAATGCGCCGAACGGCGCATTTTTTATTGTCGTTTTGTTGTAGTCTAATTCGTTTTATTGTATAATCATTTTGAATTCAATACAGTTAAGGAGAACTGATATGGATAAAAATTTCATTGAGAAGCAAGTTGCCGAGCTTAAAGCCAAGCTTGACGGCAAAAAGGTTTTGCTTGCGCTGTCCGGCGGCGTCGACAGCTCCGTCTGCGCCGCGCTCATTCACAAAGCGTGCCCCGAAAGCCTTGTCTGCGTATTCGTCAACCACGGACTGCTTAGAAAAGGCGAATTCGAGCAGGTTGTGGACACCTTTAAGGGACGTTTCGGTATGAACCTTATCGCGGTGGACGCGGTAGACCGCTTTTTGAACAAACTGAAAGGCGTATCCAACCCCGAACAAAAAAGAAAAATAATAGGCGAGGAGTTTATCCGCGTATTCGAGGAAGAAGCCAAAAAACTCGGACAAATCGAATTTCTTGCGCAGGGAACAATTCTCCCCGACATAATCGAAAGCGGTACGGACGGCAAAAATAAGCTTGTCAAATCCCACCACAACGTCGGCGGTCTGCCCGAAAACATCGGTTTTGAAGGCATTATCGAACCCGTACGCGACCTCTACAAATACGAAGTGCGCGAAGTAGGACGCGCGCTTGGGCTTCCGAGCTTTATCGTTGACCGTCAGCCCTTCCCCGGTCCCGGACTCGGCGTAAGAGTTATCGGCGAAATCACAAGAGAAAAGCTTGATATTCTGCGCGACGCGGACTACATTTTCCGCGAGGAAATCGAAAAGGCGGGCTGGGGCGATAAAATCTGGCAGTATTTTGCCGTCATCAACGACAGTATGTCCGTCGGCGTCAAGGACGGCGAGCGCACTTACGAAAACCTTATTGCTCTGCGTGCCGTAAACACTCACGACGCCGTAGTTGCGGATTGGGTGGAAATTCCCTACCCCATTCTCCGCGCCGCGTCCGAACGCATAGTTAAAGAGGTCAAGGGCGTAAACCGCGTCGTTTACGACATCACAACCAAACCTCCGGCGACCATCGAGTGGGAATAATCCCTCCCCGATATATACCGTATAATCGAGTTTTATATTGACCATACACGCTAAATAAACGGCTGAAATCAGTCGTTTATTTTTTTGTTTCGAAATGCGCGTTTCGCGGACGATTTTATACTGACGCTGAAAAGTACTGCCATATTCAATTGTTTTCATAACAGGACGCCTCATATTCAAAAATATAAATATGTGCATACGTAAATACGGTACCGCCCTATCTCGTTCAATATAAATATTTTTATTGAAGAACATAGGCTTTTATGCCAAAATAAAGCCTTTTTGTTATCAAACAAAAAACAAAACCATAAAACAGCTTATAATTTGCCTGTATACGCGTTATATACATAAAACATAATCTGCATTATCCTATAATCGGCTTCCGCATTTACGCCGCCGAAACTTGAATTGAAACGGCATTGCGGTTATAATAGACGTATGACGGAGAAATCAAAAAACAGACACGTTAAACACACGTTTGCGCCCATTGCGGACGAGCATTCCCGTATACTGATTTTGGGCAGCGTCCCGTCGGTCAAGTCGGTAGAACACGGCTTTTATTATATGCACCCTCAAAACCGTTTCTGGAAAACGATAAGCGCGATTATCGGCGAAAATCTTGTGGAAATGGATAAATACGATAAAGCCGCCGCGCTTAAACGCCACGGTATCGCGCTTTACGACGCCGTCGAAGAATGTGATTTGACGGGGAGTTCGGACAGTTCGATTACAAACGTCATACCGGCGGATATACCCGCAATAATCAAAGGCACGCGCATTTCGACAATTTTCGCAAACGGGGCGGCGTCATACAAGTACCTCACAAAATATCACCCCGAATTACAGCGCATATCCGTCAAAATGCCGTCCACAAGTCCCGCGAATGCGGCGTGCTCGCTTGATAGCCTCATAAGCCAATGGCGCGAAGCGATTTCCCCTTACATTATATGAAAACCTGCCTCCGCTATCTGTCGACGGGTTCCGATATAATGTAAGCGCCAACTCTAATTATCTTTGTCGCAATACGCCGAAAAGCTTTGTTCGAGAGCGGACTTTATGCCGTCTACTGCGGACTTGGGCGATAACAGTTTTATTTTGTCTCCGAAAATTGCGCACCAGCCGTAAAACGTCGGGCTGAGCTGAACGTTGACGTATATTTTATACCAGCCGTCGCCCTGTCCGAAAAACGCGGTCTGTTCTCCGAATTTATCCATAACTGCGTCAATCATCGTTTCGCTGACAAGCATAGCCACTTCCGCGGTTTCGCCGCCGTACATGGAAAACGCCTGACTTTTATAACTGTTTACATCAAAGTTTTTTATTGCGGCAATATCGGGTATATTCTCGTCTTCGAGTCTGACGTCCTCCATTCTGTCCACGCGAAAGTTTGAAAAATCGCCGTACTTATCGCTGTATGCTATAAGATAATAATTGTCGTCCGAAAACACCAGCGCTACGGGGCTAACCGCGTAGCGTTCTTTATTTCTTCTGAACACCCTGCCTCCGTTCGCGTCGTAATCGAAATACAAAAAACTCGCTTTCTTCTTGCAAAGAACGGCTCTGTCGAGTGCGTCCACAGAATAAAATATGCTTTCGTTGGTGTGTTTTCGCGTGTTGAACCGCACAACATTTTCAAGAAGCAGGTCGGCGCGGTGACTGCCCGCAAGATTTGCGATTTTGCACACGAGGTCACGCGTTTTGCGCTCGGTGACGAAACTTGCAGCCTGCACCGCGTCAAGCAATATTTTCAACTCCGCTATGTCGAAAGTTCTGTCCGTAACGTAATAGAGATTTTGAGTGCTCCTTACGCACATTATCTCATAGCCGTATTCGTTGAGCACCTTTATGTCGTCGTACAATGACTTGCGCGCACAATCTATACCCTGCTCTTTCAGCATTCTGATAATGTCGTTTGTGCTGAGCGGATGCTCTTCGTCGCTGTACATTCTGAGAATTTCAAGCACTCTCAACAGCTTTATCTTCTGATTTTCCGTGCGCATACGCGCCTCCTTTTACTTTTCCGTAATGAATACGCTCTACGCGCGACGTATCAATCCTTACCGTCGAACGGCGGACTTCTTCATATACGCGCCCGACACGCGCCGAACCCCGTTCTTGCGGAACGGCTGCGCATATCCACCACGCGCAATCTGCCCGTAATAAAGGTTTTGAGTTCCGCAACAGTGGTGCGCTCGTTCACGACAAGACATCTGAGCGCAGCGTCGGCAGCAGCCGTGCCTACGCAGAACGAGCACTCCGCAAAGCCGTCAGACAGCGTGCAGTAAAGCATTTCGCCGCTTACAAAATACTGCGAGCGATAACGACGCCCGCAAAGCCCGTCTATAACGCCGATTACCGCGTTTGCATCAAAATATGTTCTTCTCTCTTTTTGATAAACCGTCATATCGTTTCCTCCGTACAAATAAAATATAGCGCGTAAAAGAAAAATATGACACCTTATATTGTCCCTTTTAAGACACATCTATTATACGGCGGCAATACAAAAAATTCAAGTTTATAGAAAAGATAAAAATGCTCTTTTTGAGCGAACGCAGTAAAAAAGCAACGGAAATCCGTTGCTTTTTTGCGTTATTTCGTCTTAACGGGCTTGTTATTTTGCCAAAGGCAAAACTTTTTCATCAAAGAATTTCGCGGTGTCGGCAGGAAGGAGATTGAAATACTCTCCGTTAAGCGCAACCGCAACGCCGTTTGCTTCGCACTTGCCGAGGCAGAACTTGCCTGCCATATCGACTTTGTCTTTGAGGTTGTTCTTCATAATGAGCTCCTGAAAAGTTTCGATTACTTCGCGGGAACCTTTCAGATGGCACGCCGTGCCTATGCAAACTTCCAATTTAACCATAATAATTCACCTCGCTACACGTTATTCAAAGTCGACAACGTCCACCCATTTGAGCAGGAAATCTCTCTCCTCGGGCTTACCTTTGACGGACTGCGACGCCGCCACGATGGGCAGCCAATTATTGATATACTGTCTTGCCGTATCGCTCTTTTTGCTGAACAGTTTCATATACTTCTCGGCAAGCGCGTCGTTGCCGTTGAGTTTGAAAAGCAGATACGTTCTCGCGGCGTCCGCGGAGGCATTGCCCTGCGTTGCGTGAGACCAGTCGATGATGTACGCTTTGCCGTCGTTGGCTATAATGATGTTGCTCGGGTTAAAATCGCCGTGGCACAGTTTCTTGTGTTTGGGCATACCGTGCAAGCGCGTATGCAGTTCGTAACGAATGGTCGGGTCGAGGTTTGCCTCGTTGATTTTTCTGTCCATTTTGTCCTGCAATTTATTGAGCAACGGAGCGCGGTAGGAGTGCATTTCGAGTTGGAGATTTACGAATATATCGAGATATTCGTCCATCTTATCGGGATTTTCGTCCATAAGACGCTGCAAGGTTTTGCCGTCTATATATTCCATTATGATAGCCCACTTGCCGTCGATTTTGGTAACCTCTCTGATTTGCGGCACGGCAAGTCCGGTTTCCTCTACTCTGGATTGATTCAGAGCCTCGTTAAGCACGTCCGATTTGGAATAATCCGCGTCGAACAGCTTGACTACGCTGTCGCCGTCACGATATACGGTCTTGCCCGTCCTGACTGCTATAACTCTGTCAAGTTTCATAACTCCTCCTTATTTGCCGTAGTAGGCGTTGAGATACATTTCCTTGATTTCGCTCATCAAGGGGTAACGGGGATTTGCGCCGGTGCACTGGTCGTCGAACGCCTGCTCCACCATTTCGTCCAGCGTTGCGAGGAAACTCTCCTCCTCTACGCCGTAATCTTTGATTGTCTTTTTGATGCCGACCTTTTCTTTGAGCTCGTCGAGCGCCTTGATAAAGTTATCCAGCTTCTCCGCGTCGTTTTTGCCCTTTATTCCGAGATATTCCGCAACTTCGGCGTATCTTCTCAAAGTGTGGGGGTGGTCATATTGAGGGAATGTACCCATCTTTACGGGAACTTCGGCGGCGTTGAAACGCAGCACTTCGTCAATCATAAGCGCGTTGGCTACGCCGTGGGGCAGATGATGGAACGCTCCGAGTTTATGCGCCATAGAGTGGCATACGCCGAGGAACGCGTTTGCAAACGCCATACCAGCCATAGTTGCGGCGTTGCCCATTTTCTCTCTTGCGAGCGCGTCGTTGGGACCGTTGTCGTAAGCTCTGGGCAGATATTCGAAGATAACTTTGAGCGCGCGCAGTGCAAGACCGTCGGTATAGTCTGTGGCGAGCATCGAGGCATAAGCTTCGAGCGCGTGGGTGACTGCGTCGATACCCGACGCGGCGGTAAGCCCCTTGGGCGCGTTCATCATAACGTCCGCGTCCACTATTGCCATATTGGGCATAAGTTCGTAGTCGGCAAGCGGATATTTGACTCCCGTCTTCTCATCGGTTATGACGGCGAACGGAGTGACTTCCGAGCCGGTGCCCGCAGAGGTCGGGACTGCGATGAAATATGCCTTTTCGCCCATCTTGGGGAAGGTGTACACCCTCTTTCTGATGTCCATAAAGCGCATTGCCAAGTCCATAAAGTCTACTTCGGGGTGCTCGTACATAACCCACATAATCTTGCCGGCGTCCATTGCCGAGCCGCCGCCGAGCGCGATAATGCAATCGGGCTTAAAGGCGTTCATTGCCGCCGCGCCTTCCTTAGCGCACGCAAGAGTGGGGTCGGGAGCGACGTTAAAGAACGTGGTGTGTACGATGCCCATTTCGTCAAGCTTGTCCGTAATGGGTTTTGTGTATCCGTTGGAGAACAGGAAATTATCGGTGACGATAAACGCTCTCTTTTTGTTCATATAGTGTTTAAGCTCGTCCAACGCAACGGGCAGACAGCCTTTTTTAAGATATACCTTTTGCGGTGCTCTGAACCACAACATATTTTCTCTCCTTTCCGCGACGGTTTTGATATTGAGCAGATGTTTTACTCCGACGTTTTCGCTGACGCTGTTACCGCCCCAGCTTCCGCAGCCGAGCGTGAGCGACGGCGCGAGTTTGAAGTTGTACAAATCGCCTATACCGCCCTGAGAGGAAGGTGTGTTTATGATGCAACGGCAGGTTTTCATAGCCTTCTGCCACTCGTCGATCTTGTCCTTGCCCGTAAGCGTGTTGACGTAAAGCGAGGAGGTATGTCCGTAACCGCCGTCGGCAATGAGCTGTTCCGCCTTGGCAACCGCGTCTTGGAAATTCTCCGCCTTGTACATTGCGAGAACGGGGCTGAGTTTTTCGTGCGCAAATTCTTCGCTTATATCAACGCTTTCAACTTCGCCGACAAGAATTTTGCTTCCTGCAGGAGCCTCGAATCCTGCCAGCGACGCTATCTTGCAAGCGGACTGACCTACTATTTTCGCATTCAGCGCGCCGTTGATTATGATTGTCTTTCTGACTTTCTCGGTTTCTTCCTCGTTGAGGAAATACGCGCCTCTCGCCTTGAATTCCTTTTTGAACTCGTTGTACACGTCCGAAAGCACGATGACGGATTGTTCGCTCGCGCAAATCATACCGTTATCGAAGGTCTTGGAGTGGAGAATGGAAGACGCCGCAAGTTTGATATCCGCGCTGCTGTCCACTATTGCAGGCGTGTTGCCCGCGCCGACGCCTACCGCCGGTTTACCGCTGCTGTAAGCAGATTTTACCATACCGGGACCGCCCGTTGCAAGAATTAAATCGGAATCCTTCATTACAAGCGCGCTGAGAGCAACCGTAGGCTCGTCAACCCAACCGATGATGTTTTCGGGCGCGCCGGCTTTGACCGCCGCTTCGAGGACTATTTTAGCCGCTTCAATCGTGCACTTTTTCGCTCTGGGGTGAGGCGAGAAGATTATGCCGTTTCTTGTTTTAAGCGCAAGCAGCGCTTTGAATATCGCAGTAGACGTGGGGTTGGTGGTGGGCACAACCGCCGCAATCACCCCGACGGGTTCGGCAATCTTCTTTATGCCGTATGCGTCGTCGCGTTCGATTTCGCCGCAAGTCTTCGTGTAACGGTACGCATTGTAAATGTACTCGGAGGCATAGTGGTTTTTGATGACCTTGTCCTCTACAATGCCCATACCCGTTTCCTCAACCGCAAGACGGGCAAGGGGTATGCGCTTCTTATTGGCGGCCATTGCCGCTTCAAAGAAAATCTTGTCCACCTGCTCCTGCGTGTAGGTGGAAAAAATTCTTTGCGCCTCCTTTACCTCGGCAAGCAATCTTTCCAGAGTTTCTTCGTTGTTCACAATGTAATCTCTATCCATAAGAGGTCTCCTTTTGACCAAATTTGATTTTCGGTTGCTTTAATATCGAGTTTGTTTTATCGATATTTTGTTATCGATAGAATAATATCAATTTACGCGCCCTATGTCAAACAAATTACGCCCCCGAAAAAATATTTTTATCACATACTTTTTTGTGGATTTTAATTCTGTTATATATAGTATGTTTATATACATTATTAACAGATATATACGTCCGTTTTAACTTAAAAAGCCGCGCTTTGTTGTGCAAAGCGCGACAATAATATGCTCGAAAATATAAATCTTGTTGTTATTCGCTTCGAAGTGCGATTGCGGGGTCTTTCTTTGCCGCCATGCGCGACGGTATAAAGCCCGCGATTACGCTGAGCAGTATGCTTATCGCAAACATCATCAAACAATGCCACCAAGTCAGATGCATCAGGTTTGCTATATTTACGATTTTAAGCAGAGCGAAATTGCCGATTGCGGTCAATATTGCGCTGACTATAAGTCCGATCGCGCCGGAATAGGCTCCTATCATTGCCGATTCCGCAACGAACACGCGTGAAATATCCTTCTTTCTTGCTCCGAGACTGCGCAGAACGCCTATCTCTTTTCTGCGTTCGAGCACCGAGGTGTATATGATGATTGCAATCATTATCGTGGACACCAAGAGCGATATTGCCGAGAATGCCACAAGCGCGCCCGTAACGGTGTCGGTAAGCATACTGACGTATCCCATCATCATTTCGAGATAGTCCGTATATTTTACGGGTTGATTGCCTTCGATGCTTGCATAGTCGTCAAGCAGAGCTATGATTTTATCCTTGGCTTCGAAAGTCGAACAATATATTCTTATTCCGTACGGGTTGGTTAAATCCGCCGAACCGAGCGCCCGCATATAGTCCTCGTAAAGGTCTTTATAAACGGGGTCTCCTACCTCGATTTTGACGTATCCTGAATCCTGGTCTACCTCGTAGTAACCTTCGTTGCCGCTCGCAATCGAGTTGGTGGGTTTGAAGGACAACGCAACCTGCGCCGTGGTTCTCTCGCCGTAGGATAACTCGTATTCTTCCATCATACCTTTTACGTACTCGTTATCTTCGGCAACTTCAATCATATGCTCCACAAGTCCGTGAGTATATCCGACGGTGCTGTTGATAGAGGTTATCACCGCTCCCTGCTTAGGTCTGACAACACCCACGACTTTAAGTTTTTCGCCGTTACTTTCCACAAACTCGGCGTCTTTCTTACTGCGGTTGCCCATAGTCATACCGTTCTCGGTTTCTTCGATATAAGCGGTGTTGGGCATAATTCTGAAATCGATATTCAGCAGTTCTTCAACCGTATACTGACAATCGCCGAAACCGTTGCCGAAGAACGCGTCGCCGATTTCCTCTACCGATTTAAGCCCGAGCATAAACAGTGCATAGTCGTTGAGCTGATTTTTGCTGTCGAGAACGATTACTATTTCATTCCAATTCTGCGGCCATCTGGAATCGCCGAGCAAATCGTACTGCTGGTCGAGCAGCGACGTATTGTCCGTTATCTCGTCCCAAGCGTCGAGCGCGGTAGCAAACTGCTCTATCATTTCCATATTGTTGGCTATCTCGGGTACTGTATCGCCCATTCCGTCGAGAACGCCGTTCATTACGTCGGAGAAAGGATACGCCTTGTTATATTCTTCCTTATCGCCGTGTTTCGCATAAACGTTGAACACGGTGCCGTACTCGTATTTGATGTGTCCGAGAGAGTCGTCGAAGTTGGCGTCGAGATACTCTTTAAGCGAAGCCAAATCGTTTACGCCGAGTATTTTATCTATATTAGACAACAGCTGACTCAAAATAGGCTGAGTGAAAATCGTATCGCCGTCGGGATATTCGGGCTTGTCGCTCAGACTGCCCGACAAAATATCCATTGCCGCGTTTATATCCATATTTGTGCGGTCAATTTGAATTGGGTACTGCGAAAGAGCGTTTTGCTCGATGGTTTCGACGTAGTTGGCTACGCCCGCCGACAGCGACAATACCAAAATAATGCCGATTATACCGATACTGCCTGCAAGCGACGTTAAAAACGTTCTGCCCTTTTTGCTGAGCAGGTTGTTAAAAGAAAGAGAAAACGCAGTCTTCGTCGACATAGACGATTTGTCGTTTTCTCTGACCTTTTTCAAATATTTTTGGAACTTACCCTGTTTTGCGCAGCATTTGCGTCTCGACTTTTTGTTGTTTGCGTCACCCGCCTCTGCGTCGAGGTTATCCGCGCCGTCATAAATGTTTTCGACGTCGGAAGCCCCTTCGGCTTTTGCGGCGGCAGCCGCGCTTTCGGCTTCCTGCGCGCTGTCGTAAGGCATTGTATCGCCCACAAGCTCGCCGTCCTTTAAGTACACGATACGCGTACTATACTCTTCCGCAAGCGTGGGATTGTGCGTAACCATAACGACAAGTCTGTCCTCGGCAACTTCTTTAAGCAAATCCATAACCTGAATGCCGGATTCGCTGTCCAAAGCTCCCGTCGGCTCGTCGGCAAGAATGATTTCGGGGTTATTGACAAGAGCGCGGGCAATCGCGACTCTCTGCATCTGACCGCCGGAGAGTTGGTTCGGGCGCTTTCTTGCCTGAGATTCCAGTCCGACCTTTCTCAACGCCTCCATTGCGCGCTGTTTGCGCTCCTCCCTGCCAACGCCGGCAAGAGTAAGAGACATAGCTACGTTGTTCAAAATGGTTTGATGGGGTATAAGGTTGTATGACTGAAAAACAAAACCTATGCGGCGGTTTCTGTAAGTGTCCCAATCCACGTCGTCGTACTCTCGTGTCGACACGCCGTCAATCTGAATATCGCCGCTTGTGTAGCGGTCAAGCCCCCCTATGATGTTGAGCATTGTCGTTTTTCCGCAACCCGACGGTCCCAATATCGACACAAACTCGTTTTTTCTGAATTCTAAATCTATTCCGTGCAGAGCGAGGACGCTTTCCTCCTCCACTTTATATTCTTTGGTAATATCTATAAGTTTAAGCATATAGCCTCACAGTTTTATTGTTTTTGCGAAGTTTCAACACCTAAAACATTCGCAACTCTATCGTTAAATTCGTCCGCTGACCGAATTATCTATTATTCGTAAGTTATTTTATGCGATATTTTATACATATATTATTTACACTGCAATACAAAATATCTTGACTCATTATACCATAAAAGAACGGGTTTGCGCCACAATTTTTATTTCCGTGCAACATTAAACGCATTTTAATATAAATTTTGAGCAATCTAAGGGCGCAAAAACGAGAAAAACGCCGCAATTGCCAATACTTTACAACTTAAATGGTAATTCGCGCGGACAGGATTATGACAAATAAGCTGTACGATAACATACGTTTGACCGAATATTCATCGCAAATCTTAGTTCTTTTAATATCAAAATCGTAATATAAAAGCCGATTAAATGCCCTATCTTATATATAAAATATGCCGTTACAATCACAAAATATTATATGCCGCGTCTTAGTCGTACCGTAATAATACGAATAATTCGCGGCAATTCCACATATCGCCGCAAGTGCTGAAACCAAAAACATAATGCCTTATATAAAAAGCATAATACCTTATAAATGAGAATGCCGCGACGCAATTATAGCGTTCTTCGACGTGACATCGCGCATTGAGCCGCGGCACTGCCGAGCATTCTGTATATTCTTCGTTTATTTATCTGCGTCACTCGATCTCTATACGCCAGCAAAGCACGTCCGCGGCACCCGGTTGCAACACCGTCATATCGCGTTTTTCCGCAAGATTGTCCACTTCGTTATCGTACGCGGGCACGCCGGTCCAAGGTTCGATTGATATATACGGGGCCTCGGTTTTGGGCGCGTGCCACAGCCCGAGATATTTCATAGTTTCGGGATAGGACACAGCAACGCACTTATCGTGTTTTTGCGATTTCAACCGTACTGTACCCGCCACGTCTTTGAGAATAATGGCGTCGTTATCGAACAGAGAATGTCTGAGCGGCAAAATCTTTCCGTCCTTTAACGGATAGGCGTTTTCCCCTCTCAACGTATAGCAAGTGTCCGACATAGGTATGGATTTAGGCTCGCAAACTTCGCAAAATTCAAGGTAATAGTCATCGAACGTATCGTCCGCAAACGGCACGTTGAAGCCGTGATGCCCTCCGAGCGCGTAATACATCGGTTTACCGCCGCTGTTTTTCACCTCTATCGCAATAGACAGCCGCTTTTCATTCAGGGTGTAAATGATGCGATATTCAAATTCAAATGGATACATCGCTCGGGTTCTGTCGTCGGCAACCAGCCTGAAACCTATGGAAGCGTCGCTCTGAGCAAAGGGCGTAAGCTCGCTTTTTCTCAAAAACCCGTGAAGGTTCATCTCATATTCTTTACCGTCATATACGTACTTTCCCTCCGTAAGCCTTCCGCATATCGGAAAAAGATTATAGGCGCGACCGCCCCAATAGGTCTTGTCACCCTGCCAAAGATATTCTGTGCCCGAGTTATCTCTTATGCTCATAAGCTCCGCTCCCGTCGAACTTATGTCAACGGTGAGCAAATCGTTTGAAATCGTGTAAATCATCTTTCCTCCTTATCATTTACAGCATATTATACACTTATCGTGTTTTTTATTTTTAACTTCGCAAAAAAACTTCATATATACAC
>DBFJGL010000100.1:0-15031 GCA_048394785.1 Christensenellales bacterium
TATTTTGATATCCTCGTCCGTTGAGGTTTTGTCGGGGATATTCCAGCCTCTCGTGCCGCATATCAGGAAGTTTTCCTCTCTGTAACAGTTGTTTTGTATGAATTGAAAATCGGGGAATGCGGTGCGCATTTTGTTCAGCGACGTCCAATAATAGTCGTGATTGCCTTTAAGAACATATTTTTTTCCGTTCAAAGCGGAAATTAAATCATAATCCCCGCGCGCTTCGTCAATGGAGGTGCCCCAAGATATGTCTCCGCCGAGCAAAACAATATCGTCTGCGCCTACGCGCGCGTTCCAATCGGACGCGATTTTGTCAAAATGATTTTGCCAGCCGTCGCCGAAAACGTCCATCGGCTTGGGCGCAAAAGTGGATAGGTGGGTGTCGCTGATTGCAAATATTTTCATTATAAAAACAATATCACAATTAAATTGTTTTAACAACCTTATTATATCTCGTAATATTATTTGCCTATTGTAAAAGAGCGTTTGCACGCTCTTTTGTTCGTATGTATTTTGCAATGTTTGCGTATTCGATGGTTTTTGTCGGAATATAGGATTTATCTCGGGTAGAGGGGCAAATCGAACACGCCGCTGCATTCTTCCTGCGAATATTCGGTCGCAAGAGGTATTTTGCAGTATCCGTAAGACGGAATGAGAAGTTCGACTTCGCTTGTGACTTTGAGAACCACGGTTATACACGCGGTGATTGAGAAAGTCAAATCGGACACATATGCGCCTCTCGGGCTTGCCATATTGACCGTAGCCGTGATTTCGGGCGGAAATACGCTGCCTTGCGGCACGCACATCACTACGTCCGCGTTTACGGTAACGGTTGCGGTGCCGGAGCCGTCTGTGCCGTTTGCGTCGCGGTAATTGATTACCACGGGGATTTCGATTGTAGCCTGCACTCTGGACAGTCCCTGTCTGTCGGGGAGCGGAGTGACAATCAGACTTGTAATGTTGCCTTGACGTGAAGTTGAATAGCCGCTGACAAAGGTCAGGGGAAGCGTAGGCGAGGGCGGAGTGGTGTTTTGAAGGGTAACGCTCACGTTGTCGAGCGACTCCTGTATCATGCAGGCGTCAAACACTTTATCGACGTGTACGCAAACCTTCTCGCACAATCCGTTCATAGGGTTTCCGCTTATGTTTCCCGGGCATCTGTCGGCAGAATTATTGTTGCAAAAAGACATCTTTTCACCTCCTTTTTTACTAATGTACTATATGCCCGTTGCGCGGATAATGTTAAGACGGACTTTTTTACGGCGTAAATGCGGTCGTGATAACATAAAACACGATTGGTGTAAAAATATTTTTCTATATGTCTTATCAAGCTTTTGCGGCGTTCGGTAGCCGAAAAGTGTACTAAACAGAGGAAAACGAAACATATAGTTTACAAGTAAATTAAAAAAATGTAAAAAATTGACTGAAAACTTATAAAATAAGTGGTTGACAGTGGTTAAACTATGATGTATCATAGAGTCACAAGAGGGATAAATGGCTAAATTGATGCTTGGCAACAGTCGAAACGTACTCGACGACAAATACAGAATGAGGATACCGTCAAAGTTCCGAGATGGGCTTGGCGGCGACATTCCGTATATTTTTCCGGGAAGACCGGGTTGTCTGTACATCGTGTCAAGCGAAAAGGGCGAGGCGATAGTGGAGTCCTTTGAATCGGACAGCCTTTATTCGGGCGACGACAAACTTGATATTTCAACGGCGTTATTCTCGTATGCGGGTTACGTCGAGGAAGACGCGCAGGGAAGGTTCTTGCTCTCCAAAGAACTGAGAACTTATGCAGGCATAGAGAAAGAACTCGTAATCGTCGGCAAAGGCAAATATCTCGAAGTGTGGTCGTCGGAGGCTTGGGACAAGCGTTACGGAGTGTTGGACCCCGAAAACGTCAGCAAGGTGCTCGCGAAGCTTAAACAACAGAACGTCAGAGGTTAAAATGGAATTCAGCCACAAGCCCGTAATGCTCAAAGAGTGTTTGGAGGCGTTGGAAATCAAAGCCGACGGATTGTATCTTGACGGCACGCTCGGCGGAGGAGGGCACTCGCTCGAAATAGCAAAGCGGCTTACGGACGGAGGCAGACTGATAGCCTGCGACCGCGACGAAGACGCCCTGCTTGCGGCAGGCGAGAGGTTAAAAGAATACCGCGACAGGATAACCTTTATTCACGACGATTTCAAAAACGCGATTGCGGATTTGAAAGAGATGGGGATAGACGGGCTGGACGGAGTGCTGCTCGACCTCGGAGTGAGTTCGTATCAGTTGGACAACGCGGAGCGCGGGTTCAGTTATATCAAGGACGCGCCGCTCGATATGAGAATGGACAGAGGACAGTATCTTACGGCGTTCAACGTGGTAAACGAATTTTCGGTGAGCGAACTTGCGAGAATACTGTTCGAGTACGGTGAGGAGAAGCTTGCGAGGCGTATAGCGGAAAACATCGCCGCGGCGCGCGAAAGAAAGACGATTTCCACCACGGGCGAACTTGCCGAGATTGTAGAGTGCAGTTATCCGGCAAAGACGCGTTGGAAGTACGGACACCCTGCGAAAAGAACCTTTCAGGCAATCAGGATATACGTCAACGGAGAGCTGGACGGCTTGAAGGAGGCGGTGAAAGCGATGGTCGGGGCGCTGAACCCCGGCGGCAGAATGGCGGTGCTTACCTTCCACTCGCTGGAAGACAGGATAGTCAAAACGGCTTTCAAGGAATTGAATACCGACTGCACCTGTCCGCCCGATTTCCCCGTTTGCGTATGCGGAAACCGCAAAAGCGCGGAGTTATGGAACAAAAAGCCGATTACGGCGGGAAATGAAGAACTTGACGACAATCCCCGTGCGCAAAGCGCGAAATTGAGGGCGGTCGTTAAAATATAGGAGCGTACTATGGCAATCACACTTGACGAATTATTGGGAAGAAATACCAAGACCGACAGCGGCGTCGACACGTCGAGATTTCCGTCATACGACGATTACAGGTCGAGAAGGGAAAGCGCGGTTGCAGTGCGCGAAAGAGAAGCCGACGCGGATTTGGATTACCGCCGCGGCAGTTTCGGAACGTCCGATTACAGAACGCCCGAATACGACGCTTACGAAATAAGCGAGAATAACGGTTTTGTCGGCGGCAGTTACTCGCGCGCAGACAGAATTATCGAACGCGGCGAAAGAGGGATCGCAAACGAAAGAGCGCGCAGAGAAGATTTTTACGCCCGCTCCGATCGCGGCAGTCTTTACGGTTTTACCGCCACAGATAACGACCGTTTGCCCGAGAGAGAACTCGAACAGAAGCTGTCTTACTCAAACGAGCATTACAGACCTGTCCTCGACCGCGCGGCGGGAGAGGCGATGACGGCGAGAGAACGCGCGTTTGCTCCTTTCAGAACGAGCGAGGAAGAAACCGTCAAGGCTACCGGCAAGAAACGCGCGAAGCTCAACACAAAAGGCAAGGTCATACTCGCCGTATATCTCGCGCTCATCGTGTTGGTTGCGGTGCTTATCATAGTCAACGCAGGCGCGATAAACAAGGGAGAGGCAGTGACGCCTACGTCGGAGGTCGAATATCTGTCTGTATCCGAAACGGTGAACGCATCGGCGCAAACAGGTTATAATTTTTCAGGCATACAAATAGATTGTATGTATGAAACAAACCTCTGAGAAAAACAATCAAAACCTCATATTACATAATCCCGCAAAAAGGCTGCTGATTTTTTTGATATTGGCAGTCTTTTTGTTTGGCGCGGTATTTATTAAACTTGCGCTTGTGATGTTGCGCGACGGAGCGGACTTGCAGGCGAGGGCGATAAGTCAATGGATGCGCGACGTACCCACGGACGCGCCGAGAGGCCGCATTCTCGATAAATGCGGCAGAGTGCTTGCAACTACTGAGACAAGATATAATATTTACGTCCGTCCCAACGCTGTTAAGGACAAGGACGCCGTTGCAGGGCTTATGTGCGCCGTTTTCGGTTATGACTACGACGAGGTGATGAAAAAAATCTCCAAGCATTCCTCCGAAGTCACTATTGCGACGGGTGCGACAAAGGAACAGCTCAACGCGATTTTCGATTCAAATCTTACGGGAATTTACTATTCCGAGGACAATCTCAGATATTATCCTTACGGCGATTTTATGACGCAGGCTTTGGGTTTTACCGGTTTTGACGGCAACGGACAGACAGGGCTCGAAGCCTATTACGACAAATATCTTACGGGCACAGACGGTTATATTCTTACCGAAACCGACCTCGTCGGGAAAGAACTCGACGGAGCGAGCGGTTATTACGTTCCGGCAGTGAGCGGAATGGATATAGTCACGACGCTCGACGCCGAGATACAACAGATTGCGGAGCGCGCGGTCAGAGAGGCGGTGGCTAAATACTCGCCGAAGGGCGTGAGCTGCATCGTAATGGACTATACGGACGGCAGCATAGCCGCGCTTGCGGAATATCCGTCCTTCGATTTGAACAACGTGCCGCGCGATAATCTCGAAGAACTGTTTTTATATTCGAAATGCAAGTTGGTATCCACCGTGTTCGAGCCGGGTTCCACCTTCAAGATACTGACGGCGGCAGCCGCGCTCGACAGAGGCAGAGTGAGCGAAAACGACCGCTTTTACTGCGCCGGTTCCCGGCTGGTAGACGGCAAAAAGATAAGGTGCTGGAAGCCGAAGGGACACGGTTCGATAAGTTTTGCCGAGGGAGTGGAACAGAGCTGCAACTGC
The DNA here is from genome assembly GCA_048394785.1 of Christensenellales bacterium. Lineage (GTDB taxonomy): Bacteria > Bacillota > Clostridia > Christensenellales > CAG-917 > DBFJGL01. Next base: position 4,731 of record DBFJGL010000100.1, read on the forward strand.
GTGTTTATGGACAGTGCGCTCAGATTGGGCACGGAGGAGTTTTACGATTATCTCGACAAATTCGGGCTGAACTCCAAGACGGGCGTGGACATTACTGGAGAAACGTCGGGACTTTTCATAAAGGAAGAAAGCGTGAAAACGGTGGACTTGGCTCGCATAGGGTTCGGGCAAGCCGTTGCGGTTACTCCCATAGGACTGCTTGCGGCGACTTCTGCGGTTATGAACGGCGGATACTCGGTAAAACCGCACCTGGTCAGCGGAACATACGACGGCAAGTCCGATAAAATCGCGGACGCATTTGTTCCCGAAAAGGGCAAAAGCGTGGTTTCGGAAAGCACCTCCGAACTTATGAGAAGACTGCTTACCGGCGTAGTGGAGGGCGGAAGCGGAAAAGGCGCGTACAATGCAGGATACAAAATAGGAGGCAAGACGGGCACCGCGCAAAAATACGTCAACGGCGCGATTGCGCAGGGTAAATACGTGTCTTCCTTCATAGGGTTTTCAATGGAAGAAAACGCCCGTTACGGCGTGTTTCTGTCTGTGGACGAGCCGCAGGGATACGTTTATTACGGTTCTCTGGTTGCCGCTCCGTTGGTGGGGCAAATCTTTGCGGGAATTTTCGCTTATCTGAACGTCGCTCCCGAGTATACGGGCGAGGAAGCGGATATTGTGGGAGAGAAGTTCAAGCTTCCCGATTTTTCGGGAATGAGCGTTGCTGCGGCGCGCAGAGAGCTGCAAAAACTCGGGTTGTATTGCGAAATTTCGGGCGACGGCGCGACGGTGGGCGGACAGTACCCGTACGCGGGCACGACCGTGGATAAACGCAATGCGGTGCTGCTCATCTCATAAGTGACGAAAAGCCGTGAAAGCGTCGTTTCCGGTGTGCGAAAAATGACTGAAAAACGCTCATAAAGTCTACTTTTGCGCCCGTATTGACTGCATATAAATATCTAATTATTATAGCTTTATAATATCACTTGGAGGACGGTATGGAACTCGGCAGACTGTTGGAAGGCATTGAGGTTTTAGCGTGCAATACGGATAAAACCCGCGATATAAAGGGAATAAAAATTTCCTCCGGGGAAGTGGGCGAAAACGAGATTTTCGTGTGTATGGAGGGCATATCCGACGACGGAAACCGTCACATCGGAGAGATAAGCGTTCCGTTTGTCGCAATAACAGAAAAAGAACCTCCCGAAGGTGTGGACTGCGTACTCGTAAAAGACGCGCGCAAGGCGTATTCGATGCTTTCGCAGAATTGGTTTTCCCGTCCGCTCGAAGGAATGAAGTTTGTGGCGGTGGTGGGCACCAACGGCAAGACCTCTACGGCGCATTACGTCAGCTCTATGCTGACTTTCGCAGGAATGAAGACGGGGCTTATCGGCACGGAAGGGCATTACATTTGCGGCGAAAGAGTCGGGGAAAGCCTTACCACGCCGGACCCGTTCGAGCTGAACGAACTGCTTTTCAGAATGCGCACGCGCGGCGTGGACGTCGTAATATCCGAGGTAAGCGCGCACGCCATATATCTGGAAAAACTGTGGGGAATGCAAAGCGACGTCGCCCTGCTTACGAACATAACTCAGGACCATCTCGATTATTTCAAAAATTTTGACAATTACTGCAACGTAAAAATGTCCTATTTCACGTCTGAAAACACCAAAAAAGCAATTATCAACGCCGACGACGCTTCGGGCGCGCTGCTTATGGACAGGCTCAGCCAATCGGGTTTGGAATATGTGAGTTACGGACTGAAAAATCCTGCCGACGCGTTCGGCATAGACGTTGCAGAGGATATAGACGGACTGCGTTTTGTGGCGAATATTTGCGACGACATAATACCCGTGCGCTCCTCGCTTTACGGCGATTTCAACGTATATAACCTTCTGCTTGCGCTGACTGCTTGCAGAGAGCTCGGCGTGGACGCCGAAACGCTTGCCCGCGCCGTTCGCAGAGTCAAGACGGTAAAGGGACGCTTCACCATTCTCAAAAACGACAGGGGCACGGTTATCATCGACTATGCGCACACTCCCGACGGGTTAAAAAACCTGCTTTCCACCGCGCGTACTCTCACAAAATCGCGGCTTGTCACCGTATTCGGCTGCGGCGGCGACCGCGACAAATCCAAACGCGGCAGAATGGGGGAAATAGCCTCCCGTTACAGCGATTTCGTCATCGTTACGTCGGATAATCCGCGGTACGAAAATCCCGAGAGCATAATGCACGACATAGAGTGGGGGCTTACGGGCGATAAATATAAGCTGATTGCGGACAGAAACGAAGCCATCAGGTACGCTATGGATGAAATGTTGGAGGGCGATACGGTGGTTGTCGCAGGCAAAGGCAACGAAAGCTATCTCGAAATAAAGGGCAGACGGGTGCCGTACAGCGATTTCGACGCCGTGGCGCGTTGGGGGCAGGCGAGATGAGCGCGCCCGTAATACTGTCGCTGTACTTTATGGGCGCAGTCGCGCTTGCGGTGTGCTCCGCGCCCTTCGTCATCAAAGCGATGACAAAACTCAAAGCAAAGCAAACCGTGCTCGGATACGTCACCCAGCACGAGCATAAGAGCGGCACGCCCACAATGGGCGGAATAATATTCCTGTTGCCCGCGCTCTTATTCGGCGCGGCGCAGGGAACGCCGCTTGCGCTGTTTGCCGCCGCTATGACGCTCGGTTTTGCGGTGCTCGGCTTTTTGGACGATTTCATAAAGATAAAGTTTTCGAGAAATCTCGGCTTAAAGCCTTATCAGAAAATCATCGGGCAGGTGGGACTGAGCGCGATTGCGGGTTATTTCTGTTTCGCATACGGAGGAGTGGACACGCTCGTCAATTTGCCGTTCGGTACGGCGCAGGCGGATATGTCCTGGGGAATAATACCGTTTGTTATGCTCGTGTATATCGCGACGACAAACTCCGTAAATCTGACGGACGGACTCGACGGACTCGCGGGATACACGTCGGCGGCTTATTTTCTGAGTTTTACGGCGATATTGCTATTCGCCTATTTCGACGCGGCAGAGTACGACGCGGAATACGCAAAGGAACTGCTGTCGCTGAATATTTTCAACGTAAGCGTTTTGGGCGGAGTGCTCGGTTATCTCGTTTTCAACGGATTTCCCGCCAAGATAATGATGGGGGATACGGGTTCGCTCGCGTTGGGCGCGGCGTGCGCGTCGGTCGCCGTTTTGAGCAAAAATCCGTTTATAATCGTGACATCGGGAATAATGTTCGTCATATCCAGCATATCAGTAATATTGCAGGTGTTCTGGTTCAAACTCACCAAAAAGCGCATATTCCTGATGGCGCCCTTCCACCATCATCTCGAAATGAAAGGGCTGCACGAAAACAGAATTGTGGCTATTTATTTCGTAGTGAGTTTATTGGGCGGAGCACTGAGTATTATCGGCTCGGGGGCAATATGATTTTATCCGGCAAAAACGTCGTTGTTTACGGAGGAGGATTGAGCGGATTAGCGGCACAACAGTTGGTAAGGGATTTGGGAGCGAGAGCGATTTTATTCGATGACGACGCTTCTGTTTCGGGAGCGACGGATAACGTCAGAGTTTTTGAAAAAGCGGATATGATAATTTTAAGTCCGGGAGTGGATAAGAACAGAGATTTTCTGCTTGACGCCAAACTTTCGGGGACGACGGTGATAGGCGAGCTCGAGCTTGCTTCCTCCGTATGCCGCGCAAAACAAATTGCAATTACCGGAACAAACGGGAAAACAAGCACTACTATGCTTATAAAGCATATACTCGACTGCGCGGGAAAGAGCGCGGTTGCGGTAGGGAACATCGGCGCGCCGTTTTGTGCGGTTGCGGACAAACTAGACGCGCTCGAAACCGCGGTCATAGAGGCGTCGAGTTTTCAGCTTGAAAGCGCGATAAATTTTTCACCCGACGTCGCCGTTATGCTAAACATATCGCCCGACCATTTGGAGAGGCACAAGAGCATGGAAAAGTACATATCCGCAAAAGCGAATATATTTGCCAAACTCACCGAGTGCGACGTTGCGGTGTACAACGCCGACGACGAAAAGGCAGTCGAACTTGCGGAGGGTTGTCAGGCGAAAAAAGTTCCGTTCAGTATGACTCGCCCCGTTTGCGGCGCGTATCTTTCGTCGGGGTTCGTGTGCTATAAAGGCAGTCCCGTAGTGGAGCTTTGCGAAACGCCGTTCTGCGGAAAGGAAACGGAAAATCTGCTTGCGGCTACTGCGGTATGTATGTGCGAAGGAGTGTCGCGGTATACCGTCGCGTCCGCCGCAACCTCGTTTAAGAAGCCGCGCTATCGCCGCGAACGGGCAGGCAGTATTGACGGCATAAATCTGATTAACGACAGCAAAGCCACGAATATCGCGTCCGCTTTAAGCGCGCTCGAAGGAGCCGAGAGCGGTTGCGTAATGATTATGGGAGGCTGTCTGAGAGAGGAAGATTTCGGTTATTTTTTCGCACAGGCGGACAAAACGAAACTGAAAGCCGTATCCGCATACGGGGAGAATTCCTCCGAAATAGCCGCCCGAGCAAAAGAAAACGAAGTCAGGACGGAGTGCGCGGAGAGTATAGACGCCGCGCTCGACAACGCGCTTAAACTCGCAAAAGAAGCAGACGTTCGCGAAATTTTGTTTTCGCCGGCTTCCAAAAGTTTCGATATGTTTTCGGGGTTCGAGGAGCGGGGCAGAGCTTTTGCCGCCGCCGCGCGCGCAAGAGGCGCAAAGGATTGCGTAAATGGATAATATGCGCAGAGGCGCGGATAAACCGCTCGCTTTTGCGGTCATAGGGCTGTCGCTTGTCGGACTTCTGTTTATTTATTCCGCGTCATCTTATTCGGCGGAGGCGCAGTTCGGCGACGCGTTTCACTATGTGAAAACGCAGGCTGTCGCGCTCGTGCTCGGAGCGGCCGTTATGATTGCGGTGGCAATGGCGGAACCGTCGGACATAAAGAAATTTGCAGTGCCGATATACGCAATCGGACTTGTTCTTCTCGCGCTTGTGTTTATACCCGTCATCGGCGTCGAAAGCTACGGCGCGAAGCGTTGGCTGAACCTCGGTTTTATAACCGTTCAGCCGTCGGAGTACGCGAAGTTTGCAATGGTGATTGCAATCGCGGCGTTTATGTACAGGCGCGATATGACCAAATTTGTCAACGTCGTGATTACCGTGCTCATAGGCGGCGCGGTGGGCGTTTTGCTCATTTTGGAGCCGAATATGTCCATAACGATTTGCGTTGTCGGCACGGTTTTCATAATGCTGTTCGTGGGCGGCGTTAAAATTAAACATCTTTTACTGCTGATAATTCCCGCGGTGCTCGGAGCGGTCGCGCTTATTTTTGCCGAACCGTACAGATTGCAACGGCTTGCGGCGTTTCTGGACCCGTGGTCGTCGCCTCTCGAAGAAGGCTATCAGCTCATTCAGTCCTATTACGCGCTCGGAAGCGGAGGGCTTTTCGGCGTGGGGCTGTTCAATTCCCGTCAGAAATATCTGTTTTTGCCATTTGCGGAAAGCGATTTCATACTGTCCGTCATAGGCGAAGAAACGGGGTTTATGGGCGTGCTTGCGCTGATTGCGGTGTTTGTGTTCATAGTATTCAGAGGCATAAGAATAGCGCGCAGAGCGACGGACAGATTTTCCTGTTACGTCAGCGCGGGCATAACCGCGCTCATCGCGGTGCAGACGGTGATGAACGTTGCGGTTGTGTGCGGCGCAATTCCGCCGACGGGACTGCCTCTGCCGTTCATAAGCGCGGGAGGAAGCTCGCTCGTGGCATATTTTGCGGCGGTAGGAGTTCTGCTTTCGGTGTCAAAGAGGGGCAGCTCGTATCTTACGCCCGAGGATTTGACGAAAAACGATGCGCGCGAAACGGGATTTCGGAATATATTCGGCAGAAAAAAGCGAGAGAAAGCGGCGGCGCGGGTATAGTCCGCAGGAGAACGACTGCGAATATCAGCCGCAAATATCCGCAAATTTCGACTGTTTGCACGGATTGCGGTCGCGCGGCGGCCGAAGGTTTGCGGCAAAGCCGCGGACAAGGCTTGTGAGAGGTTGACGGCATAATCTGTAAATGCCGCATAGTATGAATTATGACGGAATATTTTAAGATTGAAGGCGGTCGCGCTTTGACGGGAAGCGTGGAGGTGCACGGCGCGAAAAACGCGGTGCTGCCTTTGCTTGCGTCGTCTATTCTCACCGAACGTCCCGTAACCGTGTGCGACGTTCCTGATATATCGGACGTAAACAGTATGATTTCCTTGCTTAAAGCCTTGGGACTGTGCGCGTCGAGAGAGGGCAGGTGCGTTACGGTGTCGGGAGTACCTAACATCGTTTCCATTCCCGAAACGCTTAGCCGCATGATGCGCTCGTCGATGTTTATGCTGGGCGCGCTGCTGACGGCTGCCGGGGAGGTTGTTCTTCCCGTACCGGGAGGGTGCAGGATAGGCGCGCGTCCGCTCGATATTCATCTTGACGGATTGAAACGAATGGGCGCGGAAGCGGTCGAGGGGGAGAATTACATACATTGTTACGCAGATAAACTTAAAGGCGCGGATATAATAATGCGCTTTCCGAGCGTGGGCGCGACGGAAAATCTGCTTATGTCGGCAACGCTCGCTAAGGGCAGGACAATGCTTATCGGCTGTGCGAGAGAACCCGAAATAGTGTCGCTCGCAAAGGGACTCCGCGCGATGGGAGCGCGCATAGAGGGGGAAGGCACGCCCGTAATAACCGTATACGGCACGGACGCGCTGGACGGCTGTCGCGTCATACCCGTGTCGGACAGAATAGAGGCGGGAACGTATGCCGCGGCTGTTGCGGCTTGCGGAGGAAAAATTGAGATTAAAAACGCCGATATACGCACTATGCGCACTGTTGCGGACGCCATTTGCGATAAGCATACGTCGGTTACGGGCGACGGAGCGTCGGTGTTTGTGGAAAGCGACGGGAGAGCGCAGGCAAAACGGCTCGTGACCGGCGCATATCCGCTTTTCCCGACGGATATGCAGGCTCAGCTTGCCGCAAGACTATGCACGGCGGAAGGCGTATCCGAAGTGCGCGAAACGGTGTTTGAAAACCGATTTGCATATGTTGACGAACTAAAAAAAATGGGCGCGGACATTGATGTTTCGGGAAACAGGGCGCGCATACGGGGAGTAAAAAGACTTACGGGCGCGCGGTTATATTCGTCGGATTTGAGGGGCGGTGCCGCGCTTGTGATAGCGGCGTTGAGCGCACAGGGCGAGAGCGAAGTCGGAAACATAGGGTATATAGACCGAGGTTACGAAAATTTTGAAGGCGCGCTGTCGTCGCTCGGGGCGAAAATTGCGAGAAGAAGCGCAAGCGACGCCGAATAAACGTACAATTTGCGCGCAATCGGCAGGATAATTATTATTTTCCGTCAAAACTGTTGACACCTTTATAATTTACTTTATAATTTAATATATAGTATAGTGCGCGCAACGCGCATTAGGGAGAAAGATGAGCGGATTTTTCACAAAAGATACAGCCGTACTTGACGTAACGTCGCGCACCGTATGCGCGATGGTCGGCGTTAAGCAGGCGCAATCGGTTTTCGGCATAGTCGCGTCCGAGGAGAACTCGCATTCTGGTTTCGAAAACGGCGAATGGCTGGACATCGTCGATACCGAACGGGCGGCGGTTGCCGCGCTTAAAGCCGCGACGGAAAAATCGCAGACGCGAGCAAAAACGCTTTTTATAGGCGTGCCGGGAGAATTTCTCGCAATCAAAACCCGCAGAGTTTGCGTTACGCTGGACAGGTCGCGCAGGGTTATCGACGCCGATATAGATTATCTCATTAAAAAGGGTGCAAATTTCCCTCACAACGGGTTTTCCGTTATCAATTCTTCCGCCATATATTATTCGGTAGATACGTCGGACAAGCTCTATTCGGACGTAAGGGGGCTTACTGCCTCGAAGGTGGAGGGGTATGTTTCCTATCTGCTTTGCGAAGACGTTTTCACCGATTTGTTTGACAAAACGGCGGCAGAATGCGGATTTAAGGAAGTTCGTTACGTCGCGTCGCAATGGGCGCAGGGGATTGCTCTGCTCGAAAAAGAACAGCGCGATAATCCTTACGTTCTGATAGACATAGGCTATATATCGTCTACGGTCGCCGTAGGCAGAGGGGAAGGGCTTTTGGACGTCAAATCCTTTTCTCTCGGCGGAGGACACATTTCGGCGGATATTTACGAGGCGCTCGAAGTCCCGTTCGAACTTGCGGAGGAAGCAAAGGAACTTTGCGACCTCAACCTCAATTATTCCGACGACGCCGTGCTTGTCAGCGACGGCAGTCACGTCGTGTATGCCGCGGACACCTGCGAGATAGTCAGGGCGGAGCTCGACAGCTTTGCGCAGATATTGTCAGACATACTTGCCGAGGAGGAAGCGGCGGTGCCCGAATATGCGCCGATTTATCTCACCGGCGAAGGAATTGCCTCTATGAGAGGCGCAAAAAAGTATCTTTCCGAGGTTCTCGGTAAGAGTATAGAAATAGTTACGCCCATACTCCCGGGCTACGTCAGACCGGAGGACAGCTCTAAAATCGCTTTGCTTACGGTTGCGGACACATTGAATAAAGAGGGAGCAAAAGGCGTTATTAAACGCATTTTCAGCGGAGGTAAAAGATGATTGATTTGGAAAAACTCGGACTTAACGGAGTAAACGACGCCGACAGATACGCCGAGGAAGAAAGCGCGAGCGCGGTTGAAGAAAATCCGACGGACGGATACGATTACGAAACAGAGGAAGCATACGACGCACAGCCTGCGCAGCCTGTGTACGAAAGAAAGCACGGCGTTGCAAACATAGTCGTCGTTGGCGTCGGCGGAGGCGGCAATAACGCCGTAAACAATATGATACGCCGCGACGTGAAGAGCGCGCAGTTCGTCGTAATGAACACGGATATGCAGGCGCTCAATATGTCGCTTGCGCAGCCTGCAAATAAAATTCAGCTGGGAGCCAATATAACGGGCGGTCTCGGCGCGGGTAGCAATCCCGAGCAGGGCAAAAAGGCGGCGGAGGAGTCGAGAGAGGCTATAAAAGCCGCGTTGCAGGGCATAGATTTGCTGTTTATAACCGCAGGTATGGGCGGAGGAACGGGCACGGGAGCCGCTCCCGTCATTGCGGAAATCGCAAAGAGTATGGGCATACTCACCGTCGCCGTCGTCACGAAACCCTTTATGTTCGAAGGGGCTCAGCGTATGAAGAACGCAGAGGCAGGCATTCGCAATCTTAAAAATTTCGTCGATACTCTGCTTGTCATTCCCAATCAGAAACTCATCGAAGTTCTGCCCAAAAACATTTCGTTCAAGACCGCTTTCGAAGTAGCCGACGACGTTCTCCGTCAGGGCGTTCAGGGCGTCAGCGACGTAATAACCAATCAGGAACAGATTAACCTCGACTTCGCAGACGTCAAAACAATCCTTTCCAACAAAGGACTCGCGCATATGGGCGTGGGCAGAGGAAAGGGCGAAAAACGCGTAATTCAAGCGGTCAGAGAGGCGGTTTACAGCCCGTTGGTTGAAACCGATATAGAAGGCGCAAAATACATAATACTGAACGTGAGCGGCGGCGAGGATTTATTGTTGGACGAGGTCATCGAGGCAGGCGACATAGTAAGACAGGTGGTGGACCCCTCGGCGCACATCATATTCGGCTGGGCGTGCTCTCCCGAACGACAGGATATAGAAATCACCGTTATAGCAACGGGGTTTACGGATAAAGCCACGGCGGCGTCGAGAAGCTTTGCATCCATACAAAGCGACAGCGCGGCGTCTAATATGCCCGACGCGTTCAAGGAAGCGGCGGCAGACGAAGTCAAAGCCGAAGCGGCGGACGAAATGATAAAGCCGAAATACAATTATAATCCCGATATATTTGCCAACCGTCCGCAGTTCAACATCAAGCCTCAGCCTTTGGAGGAGAGTGTTACCGCCGCGCCCGAACAGCCCGTATATCAGTCGGAGGCAAGACCTGAGCCCGCATATCGCGAGCCCGTGCGCCCCGAACCCGTTTATCGCGAACCTGTTCGTCCCGAGCCTGCGGTGCAAAGCCGTCCGCAGACCGTCGTTCCCGAAATCGAACGCCGCGACGACGTCAAATCGTCGAGAGTGGACGTAAGTTCGCGCCAGGTTCCTGCGTTCCTGCGCCGTCTTAAACGCGACAGAGACTGATAATTTATCAAAAGTAATTTACGTTTTATATTCATTGCGGTGTTCCGCACAAATTTCCGCGCGTCGATTATCTGACGCGCGGTTTTATAATGTTTCACAAATTTGTGAAACATTAT
>DBFJGL010000101.1:0-6127 GCA_048394785.1 Christensenellales bacterium
ATCCAAAAACAATATAATTATTTTATGCCAATACGTTAAATCGTATAATTTATGTGCCGTCGGGCAATACCGCGACGGCACAATCGGAAACGTTTTGCTTACGTAATTAATAGCGTTCTATAAAGTAGCTGGGAGAAGTTATTTGACTTTCCTGCGCATTTTGATGGCTTCTTTTGCAAAGTAGCCGCCCAATGCAAGCGCTATTACCGCCACAATCGCAATGAGCACCCACAGCAGTACGAGGTCGAAGCCGCCCGCTTTCGAGCGTTCCCACATCTGTACGAGCGCGTCGTTGCTTGCGCCGAAGTCGCGCATAACGCCCATATTGTCGCCTATGGTCGGATACCTGCCTTCGTCGGCGAAATATTCTTCGACGTCATATTCGTTTTCTTCGATAAACGCGAGCACGTCTTCGTCCGCTTGCAGCAGTTCCTTCGCCACCGCAGACGTATAGCCGATGTACATCGAGTTTCTGATGCCGCTCATAGGTCTTGACATAAAGTCGATAAACATCAGCGACGCAAGTTTGTTCTGCGCGTTTTTCGTCATCGCCCAACCGTCGTACCAAATGTTGGAGCCTATTTCGGGGACGTAGTAACCGAGCTGATATTCGCCCGTTTCCTCGTCGTAGCCGCCTTCTTCGATTGCCCACAGCGCGTCGCCGCTCCACGCGAGGTCTACGTATACGATTTCGTTAATCATATCGTCCTTGCCGAAGTCCACTTCGTAGCCGGATATGATGCTGCGCTGTTCCGTGAGCACCTTTTCCGCCGCGTCGAGCACGGCTTTATCGGTGCAGTTTATGAGGTCTTCCACCGTGAAATCGGAGTACCCTTCGGGGAGCATATCGTATTCGTACATATACATAACCGCCGCCACGTAGCTGTCGCGGATACTGTCTTTCATAAGAATGTTACCCTGCAAATCGGGATTTTCCGATTTATTCCACAACAAGCCCCAACCCGTTGCCAAGTCCTCCTCGGTGACGTATTTGGTGTTATAGAGTATGCCCAGCGTGCCCCACATATAAGGCACCATATATTCCGTCATATCGTACACTTTTCCATTGACGTCTATCTTGCCGAATATGTCGCTGATTTTAGCGACAACGTCGGGCTCTGTGGTCGAAAGCAGGTCGTTGAGGGGACGCCCGTTCAAAGCTTCCACTTTTCGTACCGATTGGAGATAAGGGGAGTCTTCCTCGGTTAGTTCGGCATAAACGTCGTTTAAGTTGAGAAGATAGTTTTTTCCGCTTCCGTCCGTTTGCGTCATTAGCTTTTCGATGGCGTATTCGGAGGGGCAAATCAAATCGACCACGGCGTCGCCGCGCACAATCTGAGTCATCATAGTTTCGTTCGTGTCGAACGTAGAATAAACCACGGAAATGCTTTTGCCCGTTATTTCCCGATAGTAATCTTCGAACTCGTCAATCAATTCCTCGTCGATGTAGTCTTCCCAATTGTAGACGTAGAGGCGTTCTCCGCTTCCTCCGCCGACGGACGGTCCGCTCTCACCGTCGTTGCAGGCGGTGAGCATAGGCACGAAACTAACGACACAAACAAGCAGCAGGCTCAAAAGTATTGCAAATTTTTTCATACTTGTTTCTCCTTTGCCTTCTGCTTTTGCTTGCTGATTTTATACAGATTGACGGAGAGTACGAGCGCGAGCACAGCCACGAATATAATAGAGAATATGGCGTACCAGAAGGGTTCCAAGCCCTGTACGCGCGCGTCCGAATATATATAAGTGGACAGGGTGTCTATGCCCGTTGACGCGCCCTTGTTAATCTGAGTGATGATGAAGTCGTCAAGCGACAGCGTGAACGCAAGCATAAAGCCGCTTACTATGCCGGGAGTTATCATCGGGAACATAACTTTGACCAACGCTTTGAACGGGTTTGCGCCGAGGTCGAGAGCCGCTTCGTAGACGTTGGGGTCCATACTTTCCAGCTTGGGAAGCACGCTCAGCACGACGTAGGGTGTGCAGAACGCAATGTGCGCGATTATAAGGCGCAGGTATCCCACCGGGAACGCAAACGTGGTAAAGAACACCATAAGCGATACAGCCATAACTATTTCGCTGTTGATTATGGGGAATTGGTTGACGTTTTCCACTACTTTGCGCGTGCGCTTTCCGAGGCTGAAAATGCCTATTGCGGCAAACGTGCCCATTATGGTGGCAATAACCGACGATACCGACGCTATGATAACCGTGTTGGCAACGGCGTCCCATAACGCCTCCGATTTATCGCCCTTGAATATGGATACGTACGCTTCAAAGCTGAAACCGTTGTCGAAGTTGAAGTTTGAGCTGTTGGAAAAGCTGTACACGATTATCAGAATTATGGGCGTGTAGAGGATTGCGAGTATGATGAAAAGATAGAACTTTTCGAAAAATCCTTTTACCTTTACCATAGCGACCTCCCCAGCCCGAAGCTGTTTTTGTTGACTTTGTTCATAAGTACGTTGGAGATAAGCACAAAGATGAGCATAACCAGACTCATTATCGAACCTACGCCGTACAGCCCTTGGTCGAACTGCATCTGAATGGAATCGCCGAACAGGAATATCTTTCCGTTGGAGAGAAGCTGAGATATGGCGAAAGTGGATATTGTCGGAATAAACACCATAGTGATGCCGGACATAATGCCCGATACCGACAGGGGAAGAATGGTTTTCAGAAATACTGTGGAGCGGTCCGCGCCCAAGTCCTGCGCCGCTTCGATATAGCTTTTGTCAATGCCCGAGAGCGTAGTGTGCAGGGGAAGTATCATAAAGGGCAGATAGTTGTAAACCATGCCGAACAGCACCGTTCCCATTCCGAGAGTGATGTCCATTGCAATGAAAATCGCTTTGGTGGCAAGCGTGCGAATGAGGAAGTTCACGCCCATGGGCAGAATAAACAGAAGCACGATTATTTTGCCGCTCGACATCTTGGACAAAATGTAAGCGACGGGGTAGCCGATTATAAGACAAAGAGCGGTTGTGACAAAACCGACAAACACCGAATTGCCCAAAACGATAAGACTGCTCTTTGAACTGAAAAACATTTTGAAGTTTTCAAGCGTAAGATTTTTGTCGCCGTCCAAGAATGCGTTTACGAGTATCAGCACAAGCGGAATAATCACAAACAGCAACATAAACAGTATATACGGATAGCTGAACACCTTTTTGGTGAGCTTGAACTTCTTTTTAGCCCGTACGGGCATTACTGCGGCGGCGTTCACAGTCCCTCCTTTTCGGCGGTGTCGGCGGGGGACGCGACAACCTCCTCGATGATGATTTTTTCGGGCGCAACCTTTATGCCGACTCTGTCGCCTTTCAGCCAATCGTCGTCGGTATCGGCAAAGAAGTTATAATGGTCGTCGGTGCGCAGAATGCATTGATAGTAACTGCCTTTGTATATCGAGGTGCTCACTGTCGCGCCGATAATTCCGTCTTCTTCGTCGTCGGTAATTTCTACGTCGTCGAAGTCGATGGACACTTTTACGGGCGTGCCTGCCGCGAGCGACGTTACGCACTCGAAGTCCGCGCCGCAGATTTCAACTTTGTTTTCGCCCGTTACAGTTGTGAAAATCTCGTTGATTATGCGCGTTTTGTGCATTATGTGCAGGTTGGACGGTTTGATATAAAGTCCTACGGTTTCGTCCACTTCGTAGTTTTCGGTATCGTGTGCAATCAGTTCGTTTTCATTGGCAAGCACGGTCACCTGATAGTGGTCGCCTTTGAACACGGAAGAAAGCACCTTTGCCGACATAATCGCGGCTTTACTGTCCGCATCTATAAGCTTTAAGTCCTCGGGACGTATAATAACGTCAATGGGCTCGTTGGGTTTGAAGCCCTTGTCGACGCACTCGAATACGGTGTCGCAGAACTCTACTTTGAAGTCTTCAATCATAATGCCGGACAGTATATTGCTTTCGCCTATAAAGTCCGCAACGAACGCGTTTGCGGGTTCGTCGTAAATCTTTTCGGGCGAGGCAATCTGCTGAATTTTGCCGTAGCGCATTACGACTATTTTGTCGGACATAGTAAGAGCCTCTTCCTGGTCGTGCGTGACGTAAATAAAGGTGATGCCGAGCTGTTTGTGCATATTCATCAGTTCGAGCTGCATATCTTTGCGCATTTTGAGGTCGAGCGCGCCGAGCGGTTCGTCGAGCAGCAGAACCTCGGGTTCGTTTACGAGCGCGCGTGCGATTGCAACTCTCTGCTGCTGTCCGCCCGACAGCGACGATACGTTTCTGTGACCGTAATCTTCGAGGTCTACCATTTTAAGCGCGCGGTCGACCTTTTCTTTTATTTCGGCTTTGGTATATTTGCGGTAGAGCTGAATTTCTTCTCCTTTGCGGTTGGTTTTGGTGCCGTTGGGTATGTTTTTCAGTTTGAGCCCGAACGCGATGTTGTTGAACACGTTGAGGTGAGGGAACAGCGCGTATTTCTGAAACACCGTGTTTACTTTGCGAAGGTGAGGCGGCAGGTTGGTGATGTCCTCGCCGTTGAAAAGCACCGTGCCGGCAGTGGGCATTTCAAAGCCAGCAATCATTCTGAGCGTGGTGGTTTTGCCGCAGCCGGAAGGTCCGAGCAACGTGACGAATTCTCCCTTTTTAATGGTGAGGCTTGCGTTGGTTACCGCGTCCTTTCCTGCGTAAGTCTTGGTGACGTTTTTAAGTTCGATGATGTTTTCCTGTGCCATATCTTATCCTCTTAAAATGTAGGGGGAGAGCTTATCCAAAGCACAACCGCCGTATTGTTCGTTTTGTTTTCGAGATAATGGGTTTTGCCGCTTTCGTAGTAAAATGCGTCGCCCGTTGCCGCTTTGTATTCCTTTTTGCCGAGGTGCAGAGTCACTTCGCCCGACAGTACGAAACCGAATTCTTCGCCCTCGTGCGGCACGTCCGCGCCGAGTTTGCTGTGCGGCGCGATTTCGATGCGAATGGGCTCCATCTCGTTTTTCTGCGCGTTTGGTACAAGCCAGGTTATCCTGTGGTCGTCTCCGACTTTTTCAAAAAAGTCTTCTTCGGTAAACACAACCTGTTCGTCGCCGTCGTCGCTGAAAAACTCCGAAAGCGTGGTGCCGAGTGCGCTGAGTATGTCCGCAAGCGTCTGAATGGACGGGGAAGTCAGCTCGTTTTCAAGCTGAGAAATATACCCTTTTGTCAACTCGCAACGGTCGGCAAGTTCTTCCTGAGTAAGACCGCATTGCAGCCGCAGAGCCTTTATTTTGATTCCGATTTCCACTTTGCCGCCTCCTTTACTTGGGTTTATTAAAAATTTACCGCAAGTTTAGTGGGTTTCGTTAAAATAATCTCAAAGTTTAGCAAAACTAAACTTTTACATTGCGTCAATTATATGAGATATGTCGAAATATGTCAACGGTTTGAAATAAGTTTGATTAACTAATGCGTTTAAGTCGAGCGATACTGTTTTTGGGGATAGGGTTTACAAATAAAAAACGGAAAATCGGACGGGCGCGCGGTTGCGGGATATAAACGGAAAGGATAAAAAAACAGGCGACTTTGAGTCGCCTGTTTGAGCAGAAAACAATCGGTTTGATTTCAAATCAATACATTCCGTCCATACCGCCTTGGGGCATAGGCATTGCGGGCGCGGGTTCTTTAATGTCGGTGACAAGAGCCTCGGTGGTGAGCAGGGTGCCCGCCACGCTCGCCGCATTCTGCAACGCGCTTCTCGTGACCTTGGTCGGATCGAGTATGCCGGCTTTGACCATATCGCAGTAAATTGCCTTAGCCGCGTCGTAGCCGTAATTCGCCTTTTTGGAATTCACGATGTTGCTTGCCACGACTCCGCCGTCCACGCCCGCGTTTACGGCGATTTGTCTGATGGGGGCTTCGAGTGCCGCAAGCACGATTTTTGCGCCGGTAGCCACGTCGCCGGAAAGACCTTTGCAGGCTTTTGCAACGGCGGGAGCAATGGAGAGGAGTGCAACGCCGCCGCCGGGGACGATGCCTTCTTCGACAGCCGCGCGGGTTGCGTTGAGGGCGTCCTCTATGCGCATTTTACGTTCTTTCATTTCGATTTCGGTTGCCGCGCCCACGCCGATGACGGCTACGCCGCCTGCGAGTTTCGCAACGCGTTCCTGCAACTTTTCTTTGTCGTAATCGGAAGTG
>DBFJGL010000102.1:0-9176 GCA_048394785.1 Christensenellales bacterium
GTGTTATGCGTTGGAGGGTTATATCGCCGACGCGCTTACCGAGCTCACGGGACGGTTGAGAAAAAGCGAGCCGCTTCTCATCGCAGGGCTCGGCAATCGGCGCGTGACCGCAGACGCGCTCGGAAGCGCGACGGTGTCTAAAATCGCGGCGAACAGACAGGATTATCACTTAAAACACAGACGCGCGCAATGTCTGTGCACCGTGGAGACGGGCGTGTACGGCGCGACGGGCATACAGTCGGCGGAGGTGCTGAGGGCGTTGACGGGAGAGATAAAGCCCGTCGCCTGCATATTGATTGACGCCTTTGCGACTTCTTCCGCAACAAGGCTCGGAACGTCTTTTCAACTGTCGTCGACGGGAATTACTCCCGGGAGCGGCGTGGGGCGCGACAGAGAGAGAATTGATAAAAGCGTACTCAAAATCCCCGTGTTTACGATAGGCGTGCCGATGGTGCTCGGAGTTTACGGCGCGCTTTGTTCGTTTACGTCGGAATATTTGAAAGACGGGGGAGAAGAACCCGACCGTTACAAGCTGAGAGAGATTGCCGTCCGAATGGGACTTGCAAACCTTTCCATGCAGCCGAAAGAGGTTGGAATTATGCTTGAAAACGCGTCTAATATTATTTCGGGAGCGATAGGCAAAGCGTATCTCAATTAAAATTACTCCCCGAAAAACAGGGTTTTTTGTATGTTTTCGAAAATGTATTCGTATTTTTTGCTTTCGTTTGCGCCCGTGAACGCGAACGTAATTTTTCCGCTCCCGACGCGCGAGGTAAAACTTGATTTTACTTCCGCCACAAGAGTGTCGTTGCCGTCGTCGCATACCGCCGTCGGCAACAGAGTTTTTATGATGTTTTCGAGATAAATATAGTGGGAACAGCCTACCGCAACGCGGGTTATTCCCGCGGCGGAGGGCAGGGCGTTTTCAAGGTAGGGCACAAGTTCGTCTATGACTATCGGTCGGCGCGATTTGTATTTCAGAGAAGCGTGTATCTCCACCAAGCTCGCCAACTCCGCCGTATGAGCGCACTTAAAACCTTTTTTCTCCGCTTCGAGCCGCGACAGCGTGAGCGGAGTGCCCATTACGAGCGTGCTTTTTTCGTCGAGTCCGTCAAGCCTCGGCATAAGTCTGAACACGCCCGAGCCGCGCGTCGTGACAGACGCGGTGTTGCACGCAAGCACCGAACAATCGGCGTTTTTTTCAAGCCGTTTAAGCGCGCGTCCCACTATGTCGCGCAGTTCGTCCTCGCATTTCAGACCGAAAGGCATATTTAGATTGTCCGCAAGATAATAAAAATCCGTATGCGGAATTGCCGCTCTCAATTTGGCGAGCGTGAAAAGTCCGCCTATTCCGCTGTCGTAAACTCCAATTGTAGACATCGTTTAATGATATGCATTAAGTCGCGCTTTATTGACTGTTGCGTTCTCTTAAAGTTTATTGAAGCTTAATGTTTTCGGCAATCAATGTTGCTATCGAACGAAAAACGGTTACCGTTGCTTGTTTAGGGGGCTGCCGCGCGCTCGAAAATTGTTTCGCTCGCTTGATTTTGACAAAAGTCAAAATGTTGCTCGCTTGTAAATTTTCTCGCTTTCCGCGTGCGTTATGTTGCGCGCTTTGCGCTTCACGCTTAATCGCACGCGGTTTTGCCGTGTATAGGTTACCGTCGCTTACTTAGGGGATTGCCGCGCTACGCTCGCAATGACAGGGTAATATAAACGATTCAATCGGATAAATCGAAAACGCAATGATAGTCCTCCTCCCGTGTCACTGCGAATGGAACGAACGTAGTGAGTGAAATGTGGCAGTCCCCTATGCGGAGGAGTATACTTTTAGTGCGGTGGAATGGTGTATATTCCTATTTAGGGGACTGCCGCGCTTCGCTCGCAGTGACACGCGGGGTTGCCGTGTATAAACTGCCGTCGCCTATTTAAGGGATTGCCGTTAATTGGGTGTATGTTTCTATTTAGGGGACTGCCGCGTCGCAACCCCGTTGCTCCTCGCAGTGACACGGAGAATAAATTTAGCAAGCGGATAAGCAATGCTCGCAATGACAGCATTAAATAAACAAAGCAAGCGGATAAATCGAAAACGCAATGACATCAAATAATAAGTAGGAAAGCGGATAAATATGCTCGCAATGACGGCATTTTAGAGTTTGCAAGAGATTAAATTGAAAGTGCGAGGGTAGCGTTCTGTAAGGAGGGCGTGCAGTTAAAATTTTTTTCTTGCAATTTGCGCGAGTATATAGTATTATTGTTTGCGTTAGATATTAAGCACTATATGAGGTAAAATTATGAAAATTTTCACAACGGATTTCATTCGCAACGTCGCTCTCATCGGGCACTCCGGCGAAGGTAAAACCTCTCTCGCAGAGGCTATGCTGTATGAAGCCAAGACCATCGACAGATTGGGCAAGGTCGACGACGGCAACTCCACGATGGACTACGACGACGAAGAAATAAAGCGTAAAATATCGATTAGTATGTCGCTTGCGTACGCCGTGCGCAAAGACGTTAAAATCAATATTATAGACGTTCCCGGATTTTTCGATTTCGAGGGCGAAATGGTCGCGGCTCTGCAAGCTGCCGACAGTGCGATTGTCGTTACGAGCGCGTCCGGTTCGCTCACCGTCGGTACGGAAAAGGCTCTCGATATGTGCAACGAGAAGAAAACCCCTGCGTTTATCTTCGTTAATGCAGTAAACAAGGAAAATTCCGATTTTGCGGGTACGGTTGACGCCATCACCGCCAAGTATTCAAAGGTTATCCCCATCGAACTGCCCATTATGGAAGGCGGTAAAATGGTGGGTTACGTCGACGTGTTCGGCGGAAAAGGATATACGAACGACGGTAAAGAAACCGCTGTTCCCGCCGCGCTCGAAGCAAAAGCCGCGGAATATAAGGATAAACTTATGGAAATGGTTGCCGAAACCGACGAGGAACTTATGATGAAGTTCTTTGAAGGCGAAGCGTTCACCGACGAGGAAATTCAGACGGGCGTGCATGCGGCAATCGCAAGCGAATCCTTTATACCTCTTATGGCAGGCAATGCGACGACTTCTACCGCCGTCGGCAGATTGATGGATAAGATAGTCGATTTGCTGCCCGCTCCCAACAAAACCGCAGGCGCGAATGCCACCGTAAACGGAGAGAAACAGAACATAGTTTGCGACGCGGACAAGCCTTTCTCGGCGCAGGTGTTCAAGTCTGTCGTCGACCCGTACGTCGGCAAACTGCTTATCTTCAAAGTCGTTACGGGCAAACTCGCAAGCGGCGATTCCATTTATAACAACACCGCGGATAAGGCTGAAAAGGTCGGTACGATTTACGTCCTCAAAGGCAAAAAGCAGGAGGCTATCGACGGCTTGCAGGCAGGCGACATCGGCGCGCTCGCAAAATTGGTTTACACCAACACCAACGACACGTTGTCTTCCGCAGATTTCAAACTCGATTACGATAAAATCGATTTCCCGAAGCCCGTCATCTCCTACGCGGTCAGCGCAAATAAGGACGAGGAAAAGGCAATTCAGGGACTTATCAAAATGCAGGACGAGGACGCGACGTTTAAGGTGGAAAAGAACATCGAAACAGGCGACGTACTTATCAGCGGTCTCGGCGAGGCGCAGCTCGATATTATGTGCAAACGCGTCAAAAACAAGCTCGGTCTGGACATAACCTGGCAGGAGCCGAGAGTCGCGTACCGCGAAACCATCAGAAAAACCGCGGAAGCGGAAGGCAAGCACAAGAAACAGTCGGGCGGCGCAGGTCAGTACGGCGACGTGTTTATCAAGTTCGAGCCGGGCGCGGAGGACGGAGAATTCGAGTTTGTCGACGCTATCGTCGGCGGCGCGGTGCCCCGTCAGTTTATTCCTGCGGTTGAAAAGGGTCTGAGAGAGGCAATCAAGAAAGGCGTTCTCGCAGGTTATCCGATGATTAACCTTAAAGCTACGCTTTACGACGGAAAATATCACCCCGTAGATAGTAAGGAAATCGCGTTTATCACCGCTGCGAAACTCAGTTATGCGGAAGGTTGCTCAAAGGCGTCGCCTTGCTTCCTCGAACCGATTATGGAAGCGAAAATCACCGTTCCAGACGAGTATCTCGGCGACATTCTCGGCGATATGAACAAGCGTCGCGGCAGAATACTCGGCACGGATATGGCAGAGGGCAAGCAAATTATAACGGCGGAAGTCCCGCAGGCGGAAATGTTCCGTTACGCTACCGATTTGAGAAGTATGACGCAGGGCAGAGGCCGCTTTACGATGGAGCTTATCCGCTATGACGAAGTGCCCGGCACCGCAAACGCGAAGATTATCGAGGACGCCAAAAAGCGCGAGGAAGAAGCCAAAAAATAATTTTTGCGAACATTCGAATTGATGTTTCAAAATAAATAAAGGAGAGCAAATCTGCTCTCCTTTATTATACTGTGCGCCGCCTTCGACAATGGTTACCGAAACGGAAACGTAACAGGTGGCTCCTCCAAAGTTTCCCCGTGGCACACGCCAACGCCTGCTTAGTGCTGCTGCGGTCAAGCTCTGACACGGTTCACAGTATGACGTTGCACGGGACCTTGCTATCAACGCTCCTTGTCACGCGCAGCCTTCCATAACCAAGGCCTCGGGACGGTGTTCGACACCGCTATGGCGGATTGCGGTTTACAGGGCACCGCCGGCTCCCCGTCTAGCACAGTAAGAGCAGTATATCATTATTGTTGCCGATTGGCAAGAGAATTTGAGTTTATGACTATTAAATATAACGGTTAATTTGTTAATTTTTGTATTGAAATCGTTTGATTTGCGTGGTAAAATTATACTATGAATAAACGCATTTTGACTATACAGGATTATTCGTCGGTGGGAAGATGTTCGCTTACGGCGGCTCTGCCCATTTTAAGCGCGTGCGGTCAGGACGTCGTCGGACTGCCCACCGCGTTGCTGAGCACGCAGACTTACGGCATCGAGGGCTATACTTTCACGGATTTGTTTTCCAATATGACGCCGTCGTATGAGCATTGGAAGGGGCTCGGTATAAAATTCGACTGTCTTTATACGGGATTTCTCGGTTCAATGGATACTCTTGCAGCAGCAACCGCCATCGCCAAGGATTTGAAAGAGAGGGGCGCGCTTATAGCCGTGGACCCGGCTATGGCCGAAAACGGAGCGTTGTACGGCATTTTCGATGAAAAATACCGTGACGGAATGTTCGAGCTGTGCAAGATTGCCGATATAGTTATGCCCAATTTCACAGAGGGCAAGATGCTCGCCAATCTCGACCTGACGTTGGAGCCGAGCGTGGAGAACGCGCGTATGATACTCAATATTATGCGTCATAACGGATATAAAACAGTACTGCTCAGCGGCATTAAAAAGGACGATATGCAGGGCACCGCGCTGCTCAGCGGAGGCAGAGTTACATTCCAGATGAATAAGGGTTACGACAAGTTCATACACGGAGCGGGCGATTGTCTGTCAAGCGCGTTTATGGGCAGACTTCTTGGCGGCGACAGTCCGGAGTCCGCGGCGCAGACAGCCGTAGATTTTTGCGAAAGGGCGATTGCGCTTACGCTCGCAAAAAAAGCGGATTTGCGTTTCGGTTTGTTTATCGAAAGTGCGTTGCCGATGCTTACAGACAGTGCAAACGACAGAAAAAAGTCCAAAAAATAGGTTAAAAGTCAATTTGACAGCGGCAGTTAAAAACCACCGACTCAGTCGGTGGTTTTATGTTCGGATAAAGCGGGTGTATATAAGAAAAACCCACGATGCCGTGTGATGCCGTTTTATAAACCTGCGTTTGCAGGACGGGTACTGACTGCCGTACGTCTCTGTCTTCCACCGAAACGAGGCTTGACATAACCGTAAAATCGGACTCGTCATCCCTGAAAATAACTGTGGCTCAAAATCAAACATCATCACGAACACAGCAGGATTTTCTTGTAACCATATTATAATATATTGTCCGACAAAATGCAATACCTATTTTTCAAAGCGGTTTTAGCAGATAAATCGCGTATCTAATGAGGTAAATTTTGCCAAATCATTCGACAGCAACAGGATTTTACAACAAATTAGATTGTCGAATTTTTATTGTGCTAATATGCGCAGAGTCTGATTTTCAAGCGGTATTATTTTTGAAACAGTTGATTTTATTGTATTCGTTTGCCATTGCCGACTTGGTGTGATATAGTTTTTGAAAGGTGAATTATGCAGAAGACGGACATCAGAATAATAGACACGCACGCGCACATTTATCCCGATAAAATTGCGGTAAAAGCGTCTAAGAATATTGGCGACTTTTATGGCATAGAAATGAACCTTGACGGCACGGTGTCGTCGCTAAAAGCAGAAATGCGACAGTTTAACGTCAAAAGGGTGGTTGTTTGCTCCGTTGCCACTGCCGCCGCGCAAGTTAAAAGGATAAACGATTATCTGTACGAGCAATCGAAAGACGATTTTTTCATTCCGCTTGCGGCAATGCACCCGGATATGGACAAGTGCGAAATCGCGGAAGAAGCGGCACGGGTTAAAGAATTGGGATTTAAGGGAATAAAACTGCACCCCGATTTTCAGAATTTCAAAATTTGCGGCGAAAAGGCACGTGCGTTGTTTGACGCGCTCGGCGACTTCAATCTTCCCATTCTTGTGCACACGGGAGATATGCGTAAAGATTATTCTCATCCTCGTTATATGGTTGAGGCAGCGGCGGATTATCCGCACCTTACATTTATAGCGGCGCATTTCGGCGGTTGGTCGGAATGGGGTGAGGCTATGCGATATAAGGGACTCAAAAACGTGATGTTCGATACCTCGTCCACGCTTGCTTTTATCGACAAAAGTATGGCGAGAAACGTCATATTCAGTCTTGGTGTTGAAAAATTTATGTTCGGCACCGATTATCCTATGTGGAATATGGCGGACGAAATAGACAACGTTCTTGCGCTTGACCTCGGTGAAGATAACAACGATAAAGTATTTTACAAAAACGCGGCAAAGCTTTTCGGCATAGAAGAATAGATGCAGAATGTAATTAGTAGCCGAGTTTGATTGCGGCTGCGTCCGCTTTGCTTGTGCTTTCAGCGACATACAACGGTTATAGCTGACAAACGGCAGAATTATGCGCGTCGAAATCGGCGCGTTTTTTGTTGTTTGTGCCGTGGATTAACGGATATTTTCAAGGCACGAATTGTGTATCTAAGCGGCGGCAAAACGAATTATGATATTCGATTTATGCGCTTAATGACATTGTCGAAATACGTAATGTGTTTTTGACTATTTGTTTTTTCTTGTGTTTAGAGGTTATACGGTACTTAAAGGCGTAATTGATACACAAACAGTGTTTTGAAACCAATCGATGGCACGTGTGCATTTGGTTGACATTCGCGTCGATTTGGGAATATTAAATACACAGCAAATATGTGCCGCGGCTCTCGTTTTATAAAGTGCTTGAAATGAATGCTCAGATGTGTTAAATTGTTTAAGACAGTAAGCAAACTGTAAGGAGAGGTAAATTATGTCAAAACTCAACGACAGAGCAAAGACTCTTATTGCCGTCGGGTTATTTGCCGCGGTGTTTATCGCGCTTGTGTGCGTCGCGACTTTTTATGATTTGGACGTCAGCAAAATTCTCACGCAAAACGCTTTGCCCGAAGGCGAGTATCTCGCAAACGATTTTTTCGGCGTGTACTTTGAGATTTTCGGTACGTCGCCGGTGTATCTCGCGCTTGCGCTTGTTACCGTAATTTTCTTTTGGTATTTTGCAAAAGTGTGGAAATTGAAGCCGTTGAAACAGATTTTGGCGGCAATATGTTTTGCGCTCGGCGTGGTTGCGTTCTGGTTCTTCATCAAGGACATCGTGAAATATATCCTCGAACACGCGGGCAATGAGGCGTTCAAGGACAACGCCGCCGTGATTTGCGTCGAACTGACCATCGCGCTTGTATTGAATACGCTTGCAGTGTTCGCAATGAAATCGGTGAGGGCGGAAACAATCAAAAAACTTATGTTGTTCGGTATTGCGGTGCTGTTTGCGATTGCGCTGTCCAACATCATTATTATGCTCGTCAAAGACGCCGTGGGCAGAATGCGCTTCCGCTCGATGAACGCTATGGGCGATTTCAGCGGGTTCACGAAATGGTTTGAAATGAACGGCAGCAGAGTCCCCACCGAGGCTGAGATGGAAATGTACGGTTGGGCGGACGACGCGTTCAAGTCTTTCCCGTCCGGTCACACGAACGCCGCCGCGTCTACTTATTCGCTAATTCTCCTTCCTGCCGTGCTCGGTATCAAGGATAAGCGCGTCAAAGCCGCGTGTTGGATTATTCCCGTGGCGTTTACCGGTCTTGTCGCAATCAGCAGAATAGTGTGCGGCGCGCACTTTATGTCCGACGTCACGTTCGGCGGCACGATAGGGTTCTTGTCCTTTATGCTCGCAAAAGAAATGTTCATTGACAAGTTCGCGCATTTCAAAGCGGTTTTCGGAAAGAACGCAATAGAGCAACCCGTGCTTGAATAACGTAATTTGCGAAAAACATTTTCAAAATAGCAATAAAGTGTTTGCAATTTGCTTCGCGCTTTGATATAATCGCTTAGCAAGTTGCAATACGCTGGTGTGGCTCAGCAGGCAGAGCGGTTCACTCGTAATGAACAGGTCGGCGGTTCGAATCCGCCCACCAGCTCCAGCAAACCCGTCTTTTCTAAGACGGGTTTTTCTTTACCGTGGGCGGATTCGAAACCTTACGCTGACGCTGTTTTTGCAAATTGTTGCAAAAACAACTATTACGCTCGCAGTACTCGCTACGAACCGCCGCACCAGCTCCACAAATACTACCGCGAGGTAGTATTTTTTTGTCCCTATGGGCGGATTCGAAACCTTGCGCTGACGTTGTTTTTGCAAATTGTTGCAAAAACAACTATTACGCTCGTTGTACTCGCTACGAACCGCCGCGCAAGTGCCAAAAATCGACAAAATTCGCAAGGAGCGGGGGTGACTTTTTAGTGTTTTACGTTTCGGTTGAAAAGTAAAAATGTAAAATACAATATAAATGTATTGAAATGTGTTGATATGGTGCGATGTGTGAGTGGTGGACGCGGGTGGAAAAGGCGGAATTAAAACGAGGCGATTTGTGCAAGCGATATTTCGTATGAGGCGGTGCAAAAATTGGGTATTGACATATATAGTAA
>DBFJGL010000103.1:0-6502 GCA_048394785.1 Christensenellales bacterium
TCCGCAGACACCGTCGAGTCTTTCTTCTTCGGAACGTCTGCAAATCAGAGCGGAGCGTCGGGCGTTGCCGGTATGTACAGCTGGAATTATCAGCTTTCCTTCGATAATCCCGCGTCGCCTTATTATTGGCTCGAAAGCACGAGTGCGGTGGAAAACCCGAGCGGCAGACATCATATCAAAGTCACCAGAACCATAGTCGACAACGTCGCCACCTTCAAGATGTTCATTGACGGCAGCGAAGTCGTTTTCGACAAACTCAACAATCAATGGGCTGAGATGACGAGCAAATATACGGGCGCATATATTCTGTGGGTAGCAGGCGAATATGCGTCGGGACAAGTTTCGAATTTACAGATTAGGTCTGATTTGTAAAAATAATGCGCTAAAGAGGAGGCAATTATGAGAAAGAAGCAATTATTGGCAATTCTTGTTCTCGTGGTTATGATATCGGCAATTGCGCTGGTAGCCTGTAACAACGGCGGCGGAGGCGGCGAAAATACGCCCCCGCAAGTCACCGTGACCATTGCGGACAAGAGCGTCACCCAAGTATACGCGGGAGGCACTTTACAGCTTGTGGCAAATAAAACGCCAGCGACGGCACAGCTCATTTGGAGTTCGTCCGACGCGTCGGTCGCCACGGTTTCCGACAACGGACTCGTGCTCGGCGTGAAAGCGGGCACGGCAACGATAACCGTAGCGAGCGGCGACGTCAAGGACACTCTCGCAATTACGGTCAAAGATACCGTTATCGATACCGCAATCAACGCAGACAAATTCGATATGTCGGGCATTTATCAGGATAACGCGGTGCTTAAAGGCAGTGAAAATTCCTTTGCGGCTTTCAGCGGCAGCGCGTCGAAGTACTACGTTGCGAACGCAACCGTGAAAGTGACTGAGCCGAGCGGCACCGATACCTGGTCGAGAATAGGCATTTCTCACTACAACGGCGGGAAATACTACGGACTTCAACTGTCGCCCGGTCCCGATTTCAATGCGCGTAAAACCGTTACGATGGTAATCAACGGCGAGGACGGAAACGTGGAATGGGGTATGGTCACCGACCGTTCACAGGTTTGGAACCAACACAATCTCGGCGCAATCGATTTCGATAACGTAAAGCTCACGACAGTGCGCAGCGGCAACGATTTCTATGCGTTCATCAACGACGAACTCTATTACTATGAGGCAGGCATCGAAGGCTTTACCGACGCAGATACCCGTCCCGTGCTCAACTTGGGCAGCTGCACCGCAGAATTCAGCGAAATGAGCGTATCTTACGGCGAGGAAGCTGCCGCCGCTTATCTTGCAGACGCGGACGATTCCAAATTCTATGCGTCCTCCGATAAGGTTATAATCGGCGAAGACGGAACAATCAAATTTACGGGCGCGAGCGATTCTTCTTCCGCACTCAACGCCAAAGACCATGCCGCGAAACACATCGGCACAAGCGCGATACTTCCCGCGGACAAAGAGGGCAGCGTGTCCTTTGATTTGAAGGTTGACGCGTTCGGTACCCGCGACGCGCTCCCCGCGCTTGCGGTTACGCTGAACAGATACGACGGAACGTATGCAGAGGCTCGTTCTCTGCTCGTCGGCGAGTACAAAGCCGGTTGGACGGGTTGGAACTCCAACGGCGATTTGAATGCCGGCATAGGCGGTCCTAACGATTATACGCTTGACGGTCAAACCGCGCGTATCGAAGAGGGCGAAACCTACAAAGTCACGGTCACGCGTCTTATGACGGAAGCGGGTCAGGACACCAAACTGAGCGTTAAAGACTCCGAAGGCAACGTCCTTTTCGAAGGAACTTGGGGTTGGGACGACGGTTACAGAGGCAGAATGGCGGTCAGCTTCTTGTGCCGCGACGTGGATTGCACCGTCAGCAACATAGTTATTGCGTAATTTACGCAGGAGTAAACAAGAGTATGGGGGAGGTTTTTCCTCCCCTGTACGGGAAAGGGTAAACGTATGTCGGTTGTATTTTTCAAAAACAGAAACCTTTTTCATCTGAATAACGGCAAGTTTTCGTATTTCGTGCAGATTCACCCAAGCGGAGTGCTGCTTAATCCTTATTTCGGCGAATACCTCGAAGATATAGATACGGAGCATATAAATTGCATTGGCGGACACGATTGGTTTTCGAGCTATCACAGCAGAGAGGAAAACAAAGAAAAACAGTACGAATATCTATATATGAACGCCTCTCCGATGCTGTTCCCGTCAAGTCGTACCGCGGACGGCAGACCGTCGGCGGCTGCAATAGACGGGGCGGAAAACAACAGGCTCGATTTCCGTTATGCTTCGCATCGCATATATAAGGGCAAACCGAAACTCGATATATTGCCGTATATCCGCGACGATAGGGACGAAGCGGAAACGCTTGAAATAACGATGCGGGACTTCTCCAAGAATATAGAGATTGTTCTTTCGCTTTCCGTTTTTGAAAAATATAACGCAATTATACGAAACACACGGCTTGTAAACGGCGAAAACGCTCCTATTTGGCTGAAACGCGCAATGAGCGTAACGCAGGATTTTCCGAGAGCGGACTATGAACTCGTGCATTTCCCGGGAGAGTGGCTTTACGAGCGGCAATTCCGCAAAGACGCGCTCAGCGAGGGCACCAAAGTCGTGTGTTCGTCTGTGGGCAGGAGTTCGCACGAGCACAATCCGTTTGTCATACTCGCGGATAAAGACGTGTCGGAAACTCACGGCGAAGCTTATGCCGCGTCCTTTATGTACTCCGGTTCGTTCAAGTGCGAGGCGAACGTAGGCAAGGTGGGCGTTACGCGTCTTACGATGGGCATTGACGACTTGCATTTCAGACACGAAATCAAGAGCGGAGAAAGCTTTGTTTTTCCCGAGGGTATATTAGTGTACAGCAACTGCGGTTTTGAGGGAATAAGCCGTCAGATGCACGATTTGATACGCGAAAATATCGTACGCGACAATAATGCTGCGGCATTCCGTTCAGTGCTTCTCAACTCGTGGGAAGGTTGTTATATGAACTTTAATACCGATAAGGTAATAAAACTCATTCAATCCGCCAAGCAGACGGGAGTGGGGTTGTTTGTGCTGGACGACGGGTGGTTTGGACGCCGCGACGACGATTTTTCTTCTCTCGGCGATTGGTATGTGAATAAGAATAAAATAGATATAAAAAGGGTTGTGGACGAATGTCACGCAAACGGTATGAAGTTCGGCATATGGATTGAACCCGAAATGGCGAATTTCGACTCCGACCTTTTGCGCGCTCACCCCGAATATGCCGCGGTGGACACCGACGTCGATTATTGGCTGTCGCGCCATCAGGTTATGCTCAATTTCGCGGACGACAGAGTGGTGGACGAAATATACGGTCAGCTTGAAAAAGTTCTCGGCGCATACGAAATCGACTATGTGAAGTGGGATCACAACCGCACGTTGGAGGACTATAAGGCAGAAAATCTCGACGCCGAACATCAGGACGAATTTTATCACCGCAACACGCTCGGATATTACAGACTTGCGTCTATGCTCATTGAAAGGTTTCCGAACATACACTTTCAAGGTTGTGCAAGCGGAGGCGGCAGATTTGATTTGGGCACGCTGTTCTACTTTCCCGAAATTTGGACAAGCGACGAAAACAATCCCGTTCAAAGGTTGTTTATACAGTACGGCACGTCGTTTGCCTATCCGCCATCCGTTATGGGTTCTCACGTCAACGACTGTCCCGTCACCTGTTACAGAACGAAAGCGGAAGTGGCGTTGTTCGGTTCATACGGCTTCGAGCTCGACACGACTAAGATGACTCCCGAAGATATCGAAGAAGTGAATAAAGTGACAGAAATTTACAACAAATTTCACGCAGACGTAGTGCTTGACGGCGATTTGTACAGGCTGTCTTCGCCGTTTGACGGCAAAGAATTTGCCATAAATATGGTGGATAAATCCAAGAAAAAAGGTCTGTTCCTCTTTGTCAATCTGCTAAAAAGACTGCGTGCGCGCCGTTTTGTGAAACTGCGCGGTCTAAACCCCGAAATCAAGTATAAAAACAGTTTGGATAACAAGGTTTACAGCGGCGATTATTATATGAAGGTGGGTATAAATCTGTCTGATGTGCTCAATGAGTTCGAGTCCCGTCTTATAACATTGGAGGCGGCAGAATGAAATTAGGCGACATAAATATACGAGACCCTTATATTTTTGCCGATGACAAGACCAAAAAGTATTATATGTACGCGTCGGGCGCAAACATATCCGTAAAGGGCTTTTGCGTTTACGTATCCGACGATTTGGAAAATTGGTCGGAGCCCGTTTGTGTATTCGAAGCGGGAGACGATTTCTGGGCTACTGACGATTTTTGGGCGCCCGAAGTGCACGAATACCGCGGCAGATACTATCTGTTCGGCACTTTCCGTTCCGAAACGCGGGTACGCACGTCGCAAATTTTGTCTTCCGACAGCCTTACGGGACCTTTTACTGTGCACAGCAAACCCATCGCTCCCGATAATTGGTACGCTTTGGACGCCACGCTGTATATCGAAAACGAGAAGCCGTATGCGCTGTTTTCCCACGAATGGCTGCAAACAGACGACGGCGAAATGTGTTGCGTCGAGTTATCCGACGATTTGACCGAGCCGATAGGGGACGTAAAAGTTCTGTTCAGAGCAAGCGAATCGGGATGGGCAAAAAGCCCTGTCTGGAATAAATCCGATAAGCCCGTTTACGTAGTGGACGCTCCTTTTGCGTGCAACTTGGAGGGCGTGAGTTTTCTGCTTTGGTCCAGTTGGTCGCGCAAGTGCGAGGACGCGTATTCCGTAGGCGCCGCGTATCCCGTCGGCGGCGAAGGAATATTGAGCGGACGGTACAGACATAAATTGCTCGAACTGCCGAAAGAAGACAGCGGTCACGCAATGATATTCAAAGACTTCGACGGAAATTGCAGAATTGCGTATCACGAAAACAACTGCCGCAGAGGCGAAGAACGCGCCGCAATTTATTATGTAAAAACCGAAAACGGCGAGGTGAAAGTATATGAAAAAAATAAAGAGGTTATTTAGCTTTATGCTTGCGATTGTATCTCTTGCGGCTTTATCTGCGGTTTTTTTCGCTTGCAATAACGAAGGCGGCGCGCCGCCCGACGACAATACTCCCGAATATTCCAACGAAGTTCAGGTAGTGGTGCTTCTCGGACAAAGCAATGCGGAAGGGCATACTTGGAGTCAGTACCTTACGAGAACCGTCGGCGAGGACAAGGCTAAAGAATATGCTACGGGATATTCCGACGTAAATATCAGCTATGCCTGCACCATTGCGGATAATACGAGCAACGGGCAGTTTGTGTCCGTAAAGCTCGGTCAGGGACATTCGGTAAATCAGTTCGGTCCCGAAATAGGCATTGCCGAAAAGATTTCCGCTCTCGACCTGAATAAACGCGTTTTCATAATCAAATACGCGTACGGCGCAACGTCGCTTACCACGCATTGGAGGTCGCCTTCGAGCAAAAACACGGGCTCGCTTTATACCAACGCCGTAAACTATATCAAGGAACAGTGCGCCAAGTTGGAAGCTATGGATTTGTATCCCGAAATTAAGGCGATATGCTGGATGCAGGGAGAAGACGATTCAAGCGGTTTGAATTATAATTCTTACGAGCAGTTGGAGCGCAATTTCGTTGCTGATTTGCGAAACGATTTGGCGTATTATAAGCCCGCAAACGCCGAAATAGGTTTTGTGGACGCGGGAATATCCGATTGTCCCGCTTGGACTCATTATGAAACAATCAACGCCGCAAAATCTAAGCTCGCCGATGAAGACGAAAATCACATATATATCGATACCGTTGCCGAAGGACTGCGGTATAACGGCGAACCGGCAGGCGCACCCGACATCTATCACTTCGATTCTTCGTCGGAAATAAAACTCGGACATCTCTTTGCCGATGTTCTGATATCGGACTTTTTGGAAATCTGATATCCTCAAATTTGCCACATATCCCCCCCCCAAGTGAAACGCAGTAACGGATTTTCCGTTCTGCGTTTCCGTTTATATGTACATCAAAGCATTGAATTTCCGATAAATTGTGATACTCACAAATAACAGAAGTAGGATTTTGTAACACAAGAAATAGAGTTAATCGCACAAAGTTGCGTGTTCGGCGTCTCCATACATATAAAAAGCTTCAACTTTCGTTGAAGCCTTTTGGCAGGGGAGACGCGATTCGTAAGGAGCAAGGCGACGGAATAGCGAAAGTAAACGAAGTGCACGAAGCGTCAGACGCAACCGTGTTGTGCAAGGAATGTTATTCCGCCGCACAAAGTTGCGTGTTCGGCGTTTCCATACATATAAAAAGCTTCAACTTTCGTTGAAGCCTTTTGGCAGGGGAGACGCGATTCGAACACGCAACCGACGGTTTTGGAGACCGTTGCTCTACCGTTGAGCCACTCCCCTAAGCCTCACAATTATATCAATTGTGCGCGGGATAGTCAAATCAATTGACATTGTTTTTACAATAACTACA
>DBFJGL010000104.1:0-27828 GCA_048394785.1 Christensenellales bacterium
TTCTTCCTCCGCGGGAAAGATATTTCAAATCCTCCACCACGAACAGCACCTGAACTTTGTTAACGACGGAGGTCAGATAATCGTAGGTTTTATCGACGTCTTTGCCGTTGTCGTTGAAGAATTTTGCTCCGAGATATACCAAAAGTCCTGCACCCATACTGATGTTGAGCGTATCGAACCTGCGGTATTTCACACTCGGATACTCCTCTTTAAGTCTGTTTATCGCAAGTTCGAGATAAGTGAACGTAGACGACATTTTGGACGAAAACGCAATATACAATATATCTTCGCCCGCTTTGAAATAAGGCTCGAAAATTTCGTAATAAGTTTCTTCGTTAAGCCCTGCCGTGCTAGCGGCGGCTCCTTCTTTCATACTTTTGAAAAATCCCTCGTAATCCGTTTCTTCTCCGAGGTCGCAAAGCCTTTCCACGCCGTCGAGCGTATAAGGCATACGGATAACTTTTATATCCAGCTCGCGTGCGGCGGTATACCACAATTCGCAGTCGGTGTCACAGAATAATACTGCCATTGAATCCTCCTGAGCGCACGATGTGCACGCTATAATACTATACGATTATATATTATTTGTCAATGCGTTGCCCTGCGGGAGGAAATATCGGCAAACATTAAATTTTTGCGCGCTTAACCCTGCC
Organism: Christensenellales bacterium; assembly: GCA_048394785.1. Classification (GTDB taxonomy): domain Bacteria; phylum Bacillota; class Clostridia; order Christensenellales; family CAG-917; genus DBFJGL01. Next base: position 654 of record DBFJGL010000104.1, read on the forward strand.
GCGCAGCTTCATACGGTTATCTTTTATACTTCGTTTGCTTATGAACTCCGAAAATCGGATATAAATACGTTTCTGCCAAGCCGCGGGCTATGCGCGGAGCGAAATACTTTTATTTGTACGCAATTTTTTCTTTTAATGCGTGTTTAAGAATTAAATACCAAAATATAATCATAGTAAAGAATAAGAGGTCATTTATGGACGAATTCGACGATTTTTTCGCAGACAAGAGTACGGGCGGCAACGAATACACGCCGATATACCACACACCCGACAACAATAACTCTCAGCCGCCGCACAAGAAAAACAACGGCGCGCTGATTGCCGCAATCGTCGTTGCCGCGCTGATGTGCATCGTAGTTCTCGTAAACGTAATTGTGCTTGCGTCGCTCAAAAACTCAATTGCAGAGGAATACTCCGCAAAAATGCAGGACGCCCTGAAAGACGCTTATTCGGACGCAATCAAGGACGTTATCGACAACGAAGACATCATAGAGGACATAATTTCGAGCGCGCAGGACGGCGCGCTTGACTCGCTCGCAAACAATATAGGCACTTTGACTCGCAAATACGCCTCCTCCGTCGCTATGATTAAAGCAACCAACAACGACGGCACAGTGTACGCCGGCTCGGGATTTTTAATCGGCGACGACGCAAGCGGCAACCGATATATCGCGACCAACGCCCACGTAGCGGCAAAAGAAACGGCAACCGTTCTCGGCGGTTACAAATTCACTCCTTTTAAGACCATAACCTGTACTTTCGGGAGCGAAACGGAAATATATCATCTCGAAGTCGTAACTTACGGCGAATTTCGTCCCGACAACACAACCTACTCGCCCAAAGAACCCGACCTCGCCATTTTGCGCATAACCGGAGCGCAACCCGACAGCACCCATAAAAATCTTAAAATAGCCGATAACGACGGCGACATTGAAATCGGCGACGAAGTTGCGGTAATAGGCAACCCCAAAGGCTACGGGCTGAGTATGTCGACGGGCATCATATCCCACGAGGTGATGGATATGAAACTCGAAGGCAATATGTTTATGACGACGGCGGCAGTCAATCCCGGCAACTCCGGCGGACCTATGCTGAATAAAAACGGCGTTGTGCTTGGAGTGGTGGAATCAAAAATCGTGGATGAAGACATAGACCTTATGAGTTTTGCGGTATCGGCGCGTACGCTCGTAGATTTCATTGAAGACACAAACAAGTTATTGCAACAAGCGGGCAAATCCGTAATATCCTACCAAACCGCAACTCTTTATTCCGAAGCGCAAGCCGCATAAGACAACAAACAATAAAATACTTAAAGTGTATTAAGCGCGACGGTATAACGGCACGATAAGTGCTTAAAATCGGAATTACCGACGCAGGACATTATAAATTCAGCCTGTAATCATGCGCGGCGGAGAGCAATTCTCCGTCGCTCAACTTATACGGGAATTTTCAAAAACACTTTATGTGTATTATTGTTGTATCGCTCGAAACAATTTGTCCTTACAGATTTTGGCAGCTTTTTTTATTTTACACGCGTATTTTTTTCCGCATTATGCTCAAATTAAGTCGGGAGGTAATTATGAAAAACGCTATGTTATTCGGAGCAATGCTCGGTGTTATGGCGGCAACCGTAGTTTACGGCACGACAGGTCATAACAATATGAAAAAGGCTAAGCGCGCCTTCATCGATAAGATGGAAGATATTCTGATGTAGCCTTCCTTAAAATAAAAACGGCACGACGTGCCGTTTTTATTTTATGCCTTTAATATGGTTATTGCGCTACTGTCGCAAAGCGGTTTTGCCGCAGTCGAAAATTTGAACATATTTTATTTGCGAATGCCTCGCTTGCCGCAACGCTTTTATGCGTTCTTACTGCGGTAGTCCTCTATCGCCGCTTTTATCGCTTCTTCCGCAAGCACCGAGCAGTGTATCTTTTGCGGAGGCAGTCCCTGTAAATATTCCACGACGTCCTTGTTCTTTATTTTGAGCGCCTCGTCGACGGTCTTGCCTATAATCATATCCGTCGCAACAGAGCTCGTCGCAACAGCCGCCGCGCAGCCGAACGTCTTGAACTTGGCGTCCTTTATGACGTCGTTTTCGATGAGCAGGGTTATCTGCATTATATCGCCGCAGGTCTCGTTGCCCACCGTTCCGATTGCGTTATAGTTTTCCACCTCGCCGGTGTGCTGAGGGTTTTTGAAAACCTCCATTACTTTATCGTTATACATATATTCTATCCTCTGATTATTTATCTTTTCGTTTACGGCTTAGTCGCTTACTTTTTCACGTAAAGCGGAGACATTGCCCTTAGTCTGTCGACAGTGGCTTTTAACGTATCCACCGTATAATCCACGTCGTCCTCCGTATTGTCCTTGCCGAAGGTAAAACGAATCGAGCCGTGAGCCGTACCCACGGGCACGCCTATCGAAAGCAGCGTTCTGGACGGTTCGAGAGAACCAGACGAACACGCCGAACCCGATGACGCCGCAATCCCCGCAAGGTCGAGAGAAAACAAAATGGATTCTCCCTCTATATATCTGAAACTGAAATTCGCGTTGTTGGGCAGACGCTTGTTATAGTCTTTCGCGCCGTTAAACAGCACGTCGTCTATTTCGTTTGTAACCCTCTCGACAAATCTGTTGCGCAGAGAAGCGACGTATGCCGAGTCCTTTTCGCAGTTGTCCGCCGCGTCTTTCAATGCGGTCGCGATACCGACTGCGCCGGGCACGTTGGTTGTGCCGCCGCGCTGTGCGCGCTCCTGCTCGCCTCCCGTCATAAATCTGTCTATTTTAACGCCGTTTCTGATATACAGCACTCCCACGCCCTTGGGACCGTAGAATTTGTGCCCCGAAAGCGAAAGCATATCCACGCCGAGCTCCTTGACGTCGTACTTAATCGCGCCCGTTGCCTGAACGGCGTCGGTATGAAAGAGCGCGCCGTGCCTGTGCGCGATTTCGCAAAGCTCCTTTATGGGCTGAACGGTGCCGATTTCGTTATTCGCGTACATTATGCTGACAAGCGCGGTATCCTTGCGCATCGCCTTCTCCAAATCTTCGGGCGATACGAACCCCTCGTTATCCACGGGCAGATAAGTCACCTCGAAGCCGTAATCTTCAAGCTGCTTGCAGCTGCCGTAAATCGCCGGGTGTTCGATAACGGAGGTAATAATGTGCTTACCTTTCGCGTTCTTTGAGAATGCCGCACCCTTTACCGCCCAATTATCGGCCTCCGTACCGCAGGACGTGAAATATATTTCGTTTGTCTTTGCGCCGATTGCGGCGGCAAGCGTTTCTCTCGCCGCATTCACCGCTTTTGCGCCGTCACGTCCGAAAGAATGCTGAGAATTTGCGTTGCCGAAAATCTCGGTGAAATACGGACGCATACTCTCAAACGCCTTTTCTGACAGCGGCGTGGTTGCCGCGTGGTCAAGATATATCCTTTTATTCATTTTCTCACCTGTCCGTTGCCGGTAACGACGTACTTCACCGACGTGAGCTCTTTGAGCGCGACGGGACCTCTCGCGTGCAATTTCTGAGTGGATATGCCCATCTCTGCGCCTAGTCCGAATTCGAAGCCGTCGGTAAATCTCGTCGACGCGTTGACGTAAACCGCCGCCGCGTCCACATATTTAGCAAAATATTCCGCCGCCGCGTCGTTGTTCGTCACAATCGCCTCGGAATGTTTCGTGCTGTATTTGTTTATTATGTCAACCGCATCCTTAATGCCGTCGGCTACCGCAAACGTCATTTTGTATGCGAGAAACTCCGTGCCGAAATCGCTCTCGTCGGCAAGAGGAGCGTCCTTTATAATCGACTTCGCCCTGCCGTCGCAAAGTATCTCCACGTTAAATTCTTTGAGCGCGGCGTACGCCTTGGGCAAAAACTCCTCCGCTATTGATTTATCAACGATGAGATGTTCCGCGGCGTTGCAGACCGAGGGACGCTGAGTCTTGGCGTTGACTATGATTTTGATTGCGGCGTCGAAATCCGCGCTTTCCTCGACGTAGACGTGGCAGTTGCCGCCTGCGGACGCGATAACGGGCATTTTGGCGTTTTCAAGCACAAACTTTTTCAGTCCTTCGCCCCCTCTCGGAATAACGAGGTCGATATAGTCTTCCTCTTTTAGCATTGCCTTGCTTGCGTCGCGCGATACGTCGTCGATAAAACCGACTGCGTCGCTGCAAAAACCGTTATCGTCCAGCGCGCGTTTCATTGCCAGATATATTGCTCGGTTGCTGTTTATTGCGTCCTTACTGCCTCTGAGCACGACCGCGTTGCCCGATTTCAGACACAACGCCGCCGCGTCTACGGTTACGTTCGGGCGCGCCTCGTAAATGATGCCGATTACGCCCAGCGGACTGCGCACGCGCTTCAAGTTCATACCGTTGTACATCGTACGCTCCTCGACGACTTCTCCTACGGGGTCGGGAAGCGCGATAACCTGCTTCAAGCCCTCAATCATACCGTCAATGCGTTTGTCGGTAAGAGTAAGTCTGTCGATGAACGTATCGTCGCGTCCGTTTTCGCGCGCTATTGCGATATCCTCGGCATTTGCCTGTTTGAGCATATCGGAAACCGCCGCGTCGCCGAGTGCGTCGGCAATGCAGCCGAGCATTGCGTTTTTAGTGCTCTCGTCCGCACCCGCCAGCGCATAAGCCGCGACTTTCGCTCTTTTACAGATTGCCGTGACGTCAATCATATCATTCTTCCTCGTCTTCGATGCTGAGAATTGCGTTGTGATAGACGTTCTGAACGTCGTCCAACTCCTCCATTTTATCAATCATTTTGAGCAGCGTTTCCTGCTGTTTGTCGTCGGGCTCGACCTCGTTATCGGGAATCATATCCACCTCTGCGGAAAGAACGATAACGCCGTTTTTGCCGAGTTCTTCTCTTACGCGGTGCAAATCGGAAGGCACGGTGAGCACCTCGAACACCTCGTCGTCATCGGAAAGAATGTCCTCCGCTCCCGCTTCGAGCGCGTACATCATAAGGCTGTCCTCGTCTATATCCGCCTTGGACACCGCGATAACGCCCTTCTTTTTGAACATATACGACACGCAGCCGCTTGCGCCCATCGAACCGCCGAACTTGTCGAAAATGTGTCTGACTTCGCCCGCCGTACGGTTTTTATTGTCGGTAAGAGCCTCGACTATGAACGCAGTGCCGCCCACGCCGTAACCCTCGTAAACCATTTCCTCGTAGTTAATGGAACCGAGTTCGCCGCTCGCCTTCTTTATGCTGCGCATAATATTGTCGTTGGGCATATTGTTGTCCTTAGCCTTGGCGATGGCGTCGCGCAGCTTGCTGTTAGCGTTGGGGTCCGCTCCGCCCGTCTTGACCGCAACCGCGATTTCGCGTCCTATCTTCGTAAAGACGTTTGCGCGCGCGGCGTCGCTCTTGCCCTTCTTCTGTTGAATATTGTGCCATTTACTGTGTCCGCTCATAAAGCCTCCTGAATTGTCCGATACATTGCGACGGAACACGCCACCGCCGCGTTGAGCGACTCCATACCGCCCGACATAGGCAGTCCCATCACTCTTTTTACGTTGTTTTTAACCGCCGTCCTGAGCCCGTGCGCCTCATTGCCCACCGCATACAAAACGGGGCTTTGAACCGCTCCTTTCAGCAGATTGCCGCCGCCCATATCGAGCGCGACGGAATTTACTCTCCCGATCAGTTCGACAGCCTGTTCTTCTTGGATTTCGTAAGTTCTGACTCTGAACAAACCGCCGAGCGACGCCCTCACCGTTTTTGGCGAATAGACGTCCGCGCAATCGAGCAGATAAACGTCCGAAAATCCCGTAGCCGCCGCCGTCCTCAAAATAGTGCCGACGTTGCCCGGGTCGGAAAGACCGTCCAATAACAGCGCGTTGCCCCTCGGCAGTTCGAACGGACGGTTGGGTTTTGCAACCACCGCCGCCACTCCGTAAGGCGTGACCGTATCGGACAGCGATTTCATAACGTCATCGCTCACATAATACACCCGTGCGCGCGTATAGGCAAGCAGATTTTTCGCTTCCGCCTCCCTTTTGGGCGTGACGAACAGGCTGATGATTTCGGCGTCGTCGGGCATATCTCTGATTACGTTTATGCCCTCTGCCAAAAACGACGAGGAAAGCTCGCGGTACTTTTTGTCCGCGAGTTTCGCCGCCTCTTTCACTGCGCTGTTTTTTGAAGACGTTATTATATCCATACAAAAATAGAGGCGCATTTCTGCGCCCCCGTTAATTATGCAAGTTTAGCCTTGGCTGCTTCGCACAAAGACGCGAACGCCTGAGGGTCGCTTATGGCGATTTCGCTCAAAACCTTGCGGTTGAGGTCGATGCCCGCGAGTTTAAGACCGTGCATCAGCTTGGAGTAGCTCATACCGTTGATACGCGCCGCCGCGTTGATACGCGCAATCCAAAGCTTTCTGAAATCGCGTTTTTTCTGCTTTCTTCCGACGTACGCATAGTAGCCGGACTTCAAAAGCTGTTGTTTGGCTATACGGTAAAGACGATGCTTTCCGCCGTAATAACCCTTTGCCTCTTTCATTATTTTTCTGCGCTTTTTGACCGCATTGACAGCTCTTTTAATTCTCATAGCTCAATCTCCTTATTTGTACGGCAGAAGTCTTTTGACTTCGCGAGTTCTCGTTTCGTCTACGTAAGAAGTAGAACGGAGTGCTCTTTTTCTCTTGGGGGATTTCTTCGTCAGAAGGTGGCTGTGCGCGGAATGTCCTCTTTTGTAAAGACCGCTCGCAGTCGGCTTAAAACGCTTTTTTGCTCCGCTGTGGGTTTTTTGTTTTGGCATAGAAATTGCCTCCTGATTTATGTTATTGATTTTTATTTACTTTTTGTTTTGAGGAGCGAGAATGGTATAAATCATTCTGCCCTCCTGTACGGGCGGCTTTTCGACGACGATGCCCTCGCCGGAAAGCTCGATGTATTCTTTTATGATGTTGACCGCAATCTCGGGGTGCGCCTGCTGTCTGCCTTTGAGCCTTATCGACGCCTTGACCTTATTGCCGTCCGCAATGAACTTTGCCGTCTGCGCCGCAAGCCGCTTGGTGTCGCCGACGTCGATTGTAGCCGACAGTCTGACCTCTTTGAGCTCGACGGTGTGCTGATTTTTCCGCGCCTCTTTTTCCCTTTTCTGCTGGTCGTAGCGGTATTTGCCGTAATCCATCAGCTTGCAGGTGGGCGGCTGCACGGTCGGAGGGGAAACTTTGCACAAGTCCAACCCCTTTTCGTAAGCGATGCTCTGAGCCTCCCTCACGGGTATGACGCCGTACTGAGTGCCGTCGTCCCCGATTAAACGAACCTCGCGGTCTCTAATCTGTTCATTGATTTGAAGTTCCTTCATTCACTACCTTTTGCCCAGCGGGCGAATTATCTATTTTCGCTGCCCGAACGTATCCGGGAACAGAAAAAATGCCGAAGCGCGCAAAGCTCTCCGACACCCGATACTGCATACTGCATTTTAAGCGACGACCATTCAACGAAGCCGAATGGTGAAAGGAGAACCTTTACTTGCTCGACTATAATATCAAAAGCCTGCCGCTATGTCAACCGATTGAAAGTATAATTTTCGCTTTGTTTCAAACGGATTTTATAGTCCGTTATAAATATAGTTTATAATTTACGGCTTTGCGCCGCGGTTTTTGCCGCGGCGGTTATAAGCGTCGTTATCCGTCATATGCTCTTTTTGACGTCCATAAACGAGTTGAGCCCGTTGGATATGATTTGAGCAAGCAGTCCCGCAATTTCCTTGGGGCTTTTTTTCATACCCGTATTCAGCCATTCTCTCACCACCGCGACGCACCCGTTGGTATTATAGGTGTATATCAGCTCTATATCGTCCTCTTTCAGTTTCAGTCCGCGCGCCCTCCACTCGGCGACGGTCTGGTCGTGCGCGGTTGCGATGATGTGATAGAGAAACTCCACATCGCCGTTTCTCGACAAAAGCACCGTGCAGATGTCCTCGTTTTCGTAAATGGCTTTACATATTTCCTCAATCTGTTCCGACAGCGCATATTCTTTTGCGTCCGCGGTAAAAGCCCCTTTTACCTTATCGAAAAACTCATCCTCTATGCTTGCAAGCAACTCCTCGGGGCTTTGATAATGGGCGTAAAACGTATTTCTGTTTATTTCGGCGCGGCGGCAAAGCTCGGTGGGCGTAATTTTGCCTACGGGCTTTTCTTTCATAAGGTCGAGCAACGCCTCTCTCAAAAACAATTTAGTATATCTGACTCTCTTGTCGTAACCGTTTTTTACCGCCATAACATTTTCTCCGCAATTTTTAATGCAAATGCCGTTATCGAACGCTTTTTGCATTTTTTGCATACTAACATACAGCAAAATAACGAACTGTATGTTGACTTAACGAACACTCTGTCATTATAATATTGTAACTTAATTATGTCAATATCGTATATTGCAGTGCGCGCATAACCGCAATGATGCGGCAAACGGCAAAAGACGCGCTCAATATCCGAAAATACGAATAATGTCCCGAAAACGGCGGCTCTGTAACGGGCGGTATAAAAATGAAAAGTAAACGAGAGGTATAGATATTTATATGAAGTCGGTGCGTTCAAAAGAAAAACTTGCATACAGATTCGCGAATTTTGTCGTCAAATACAAATGGCTCGTCATAGGACTGTTTATAGCGGGACTCATCGCGTCCTGCGTGACTATGACGCTGAACAAAGTCAGTTATAATCTCGCGGAATATCTGCCCGAGGACAGCATATCCACCAAAGCAATGCAGATTATGCGCGACGAGTTTGACGACAAAGGTATGCTCTACGTTATGGTAGAGGACGTAAACGACGAGCAAATCGCGCAAATATCCAAGGATATGGCGGCAATTCCCGGCGTTTCCGCGGTAATTCCCACCTCCGTAAACAAAGAAACGGGCGACGTGCTCTACACCGTAATGTTCAGCGACTACGACGCCACGCAAGGCGTGTTCGACAGCACCGAAGAACTGCTCGAATATCTTTCCGACAAACCGTCTTACATCACGGGGCAGTCGGCTTTCACCTACTATACCCGCAAAGAAACCGAGGACAGCATTCTGAAACTCGGCATAGTCATCGTGCTCATAATTCTCGCAATGTTGATTTTCACCTCGCGCACTTTCTTCGAGCTGGTGCCTATGATAATAGTTTTCGGCATATCCATCGCGATGAATATGGGCACCAACTATTGGTTTAACGGCATATCGTACGTGTCCAATCTCGTTGCGCTCGTGCTGCAAATCGCGCTGTCCATCGACTATTCCGTGATTTTACTCCACCGATTTATGGAGGAGAAACAGCTCGGCTGCGACGCAAAACAGGCGGCTGTAAACTCGCTTGCAAAGGGAGTATCCGAAATTCTGTCCAGCTCATTCACGACAATCGCCGGGCTTGCCTCTCTGCTTTTAATGACTCTGCCAATAGGCGTGGAAATAGGACTGTCGCTTGCAAAGAGCATCGTGTTCAGCCTTATCACCGTAATATTCCTTATGCCCGCCCTGCTCGTGGTATTTCAGAAACCGCTTGAAAAGACCAAACACAAATCTTTCGTGCCCAACGTCACGAAACCGGCGCGCGCCATCGTCCGCGCAAGAAAAGTCATTGTTCCGCTGTTTTTGGTGATAATCGTACTCTCGGGCGTGGGACAGTCCTTCAACACCTACGCGTTCAATATGAACGGCGGCTCGTATATCGTCGGCGCAAAGGACGCAATCGAACCTTCCTTCGGCACGCTCAACGACTTTGTCGTCATTGTCCCGAACGGCGATTACAAAAAGGAACGCGCGCTCGCCGAAGATGTTTTGGAATATGAAATCATAGACAGCGGAATGTCGCTTGCAAACTTCAAAATCTCCGACCTTTCGAGTTTCGGCGGAGGCGCGGACGGCGGCTTTGACATAGGAAACGTCACTCTGCCCGACTTTGTCGAAATCACCCCCGACACTTATCTTACCGACATAGCGTTCACGCGCGTTGAGTACGACGAAATCGCAGACTGCATTATCGCAGAATTAAATCTCGGTTCTATTACGGGCGAACTTGTAAAAAGTTACGTATTGGGCATATACGACGGTTATGCCGAGAAAGCGGGCATAGAAGACGGCGCGTCCGTTCCCGTCGTCAAGCTCGTATTGCACGCCCTTAACGACGAAGACATTATGAAGCTTGTAGGCAATATCGAAGGCGCAAAAGAATACGTCGCTATGCTCTCACAGCTCACGGCGTTGGAAAGCGAAAACTATGCGCGCCTGCGTTTCAACATAAAATCCGACGTCGAAGGCGAGGATACGTTTGCGTTTATTTCTGAGGTCAAATCCACCATTGCGGAGCATTACGGCGAATACTACATCGCCGGAGAAAGCGTGGTTTGCTACGAAATGGCTGAGCTTTTCCCCCGCGACAATATGCTTGTCAGCGTCTGTATAGTGGTGTTTATCCTCATAATACTGCTTGCTATGTTCCGCAACCTCGCGCTGCCCTTCGTGCTCATTCTCGCCATACAGGGCGGCATTTGGATAAACTTTGTGATACCCTTCCTCGCGGGCAACGCCGTTTCGTTTATCGGCTATCTCATAATAAGCGCAATTCAGATGGGCGCGACGATAGACTATGCAATAGTACTCACAAACCGCTACCGCAGTATCAAAAAAGACTTCTCGGACAGACTCGACGCAATGGCTGCGGCGCAAAATGCGGTGTTCCCGACCATCATTACGTCGGGCGTAATTCTCACGGTCACGGGCTTTGCTCTTGGGCTTGCCACTTCGGGCGTTGTCGCGGATATGGGTATGCTGCTCGGCATCGGAACTTTGATATCGATGTTAGTCGTGCTGTTCGTGCTCCCCTCACTGCTCCTCGTATGCGAAGGCATAACGTCGAAGGCGGACTTTTCAACGCTTTTCAAACGCAAGAAGCGCGCAGGCGCAGCCGACGTACAAACGGTATGCGACGACGCCGAATGCGACTTTTCGCAAAACGGCGCAGACGCCTCTTCCGACGGTTCGAAATTGTCGGACTGCGAAAATATCGACGACGTAAATACCGAAAATACGCTTTTGGACAATGCCGAAGGCGATAATTTGCGCGACGGCTCAAAAAACGACTGAGGCGAGAGTAAGACGAGTCGTCGCGTTGCCGACGCATAAATTCCCGTTCTGTATATAAACGGTATATAAACGGTTCAATGATGTAAAAGTTTAATTCAATAAAAGCTCAATGCTTCGGATTGGTTTTCAAACTTTATTTCTTACTGCAATTCCGCATAAAAATCTAAAATGCAAAAACAAGGGGAGCGACCGCTCCCCTTGTTTTTTGCCGCTTACTTGCAGCCGCAGCCGCAGCCGCAGCCGCAGCAGTTGAGTATGAGCAACAGCCAGATAATATCGCAGCAGCAATTATTGCCGCCGCAGCCCATACCTCCGCCGTTGCAGCAGCAGAGAAGAAGGATGGGAAGTAAGCAGTCACAACCCATACCGCAGCCGTTTGCACCACCGTTTGCAAAGAAATTCATAATATGTACCTCCGAGTTATTTGGATTTCTCCTAACTTACCATACGCAACCGAGCGGAAAAGTGTTCATACCCTGCCGCCGCAAAAGAAAAAAGGATAAAACAACGGCGGAGGGCGGCGCGAACTCGGAGCATATTCGGAAAATACTTAATTGGACGAATTTGTTTATAGTCGGCAGGCAAAACCGACGAACAGCGGCGGCGTACGTTCAGAATAAATCGTGCGCATTTTGCGCGCGCGTGCATTTAACCGAGTATAAATAAATATAATTCTCTGTGGACACAATTAAACGGCTGGCTGGATTGGTATCGGGGTTATTCTGTACGCTGATTGTAGCGTGGCTTTGCGCATATTGTCTTAAAATAGATTTTATATGGTACAACGCGCTCTATAAACCCACGTTTGTGCCGTCCGGCGGATACTTTACACTTATGCTGAGCATATGCTACGCTTCCACGGTATGGGTTGTCGGAAGGCTGGTCAAAGGAAAACACATCTTCCCGTCAATGCTTATTTTCTCTGCCCTCGGCATAAGCTGCATTTTATTCGTACACATTTTTTTCGGACTTAAAAACGTGTACGCGGCGGCAGTTGCGGCGGCGTTCGCGTGCGCGTTTTCCGCGGCGTTATTCGTGCGCTTTCTCATAAAAGACAAACTCACCGCGCTGATATACCTCCCCTCATTCGTTTTTAACAGTTACGCATTCGTCACCGCGCTCGCGATAGCTATGTACAACTGACGGCATATTATAAAGGATTTGTATGAGCGTATTTTAATTCGGCGTTGCGTTTGAAAAATATTTTGCGCTTTTAGAAAAAACCGCTTCTTGCGAAGCGGTTTGCATTCGGTATTCCTTTAGGTCAACTGCAATATTGAGGGAGATTATAGGTTATGAGCGATTATTTTGATTATGTTTTCCGCAGCCGCCATCGCTTTCGGCTGCGATTTTGCGCAGTTTCTTTTGCAAGGTCATACGCCTTGTTTGTCACGGAATACCGACCCGTTCTGCTTATTTTTCTATGTCGTTGCCGTTACAGCCGTGCTCATACGGGCAGGACGAACAGCATCCTCCGCAGCCGCCCGACGGCTTTTTGCCTTCGGCGACCGCGCGTGCGTCGCGCCGCTTTTTTAAGACGTGAAACACGACCGTTCCCGCCACAATCGCAACTGCAATCACCGCGACTATTATTCCTACTATGTCGTTACCCATCGTTCGCCTCCTGCAATTTAATACTCTGTACCGCGGTTTTATACTCTCCTCGGGCAGCGTTAACTGCCCGTTGTGCGAATACCCGTCGCGAGAGTATAGTCCCGCACATTTTATTTATTATCTTTTCCGCCGATTTTAATCGCAGATTTTTTGCTCGGCAGTTTTATTATGCCCTTTGCTTTCAACACTCCGACCGTAATTCCGATTGCAAGCGCAAGCACGATTGCGATAAGCGCCGCCCACCAATTCCAAGTTATGAAAGTCCCGAGCCAGAACACAAACAGCGAAACTGCGTACGCCGTACCCATCCAAAACGCAATCGCCTGCCACAGGTGCTTTTTTGCGGTTTTGGCGTCAGTACCCTGTCCGAGTTCTCCCTTGGCCGCGCCCACCGCCGCCATACACGGTACGCTGAGCAGATTGAATGTCATAAACGCGAACATGGCGGGTATTGCGACGTTCACTTCGCCGAGCATACCGCCTATTCCGAGCAGTATGCCGCCGAGCGCGGTACTTCCGAGTTCTCCGGGAGCCACGTCCAGCGCGTCGCCCTCGATGCCGGCATATACGCCCATAGTGGATACAACCATTTCCTTTGCAATGAGTCCCGTTGCGCACGCCACCACGAAGAACCAGCCGTTATCCCCCATTCCGAAGCCGAGCGGAACGAATATCCATCTGACGAAACTGCCTATGTTTTCAAGTATGCTGTATGTTCCCTCCGCGTTTTGAAGCGCGGGGATAAACTCCCATCTGAAAGAGAAATTCATAAGGAACCAAAGCACTATCGTGGACGCGAGAATTATCGTTCCCGCACGGTACAGATAATGTTTTAATTTATCCCATATCCTGACGCCCACGTTTTTGGGCTGAGGCATATGATATGCAGGGAGCTCCATTATAAACGGCGGCGTATCGCCTTTTACTATTGTCTTTTTCAGAAAGATTGCCGCGACTATTGCCACAACTATTCCTATTATGTACATACTTGCGGCAATGCCCGTAGCGTTCAGCTGAGAATACGCCCCTGCAAACACGCCCGCAAACGCCGCCCATATAGGCAGTTTCGCGCCGCAGGACATAAACGGGGTTACCATAATAGTACGCCTGCGCTCCGCTTCGTTTTCAAGCGTTCTCGTTGCCATAATGCCGGGGACCGCACAGCCGAAGCACATAAGAAGCGGCATAAACGCCTTGCCCGACAGTCCGAACCGACGGAATGCCCTGTCCATTATGAACGCCACTCGCGCCATATATCCGCTGTCTTCGAGGATTGCGATAAAGAAAAACAGCGTGAGTATCTGCGGCAAAAAGCTGAGCACCGCGAACAGTCCCGAGAAAATGCCGTCTGCGACAAGACTCGTATACCACATGCCGTCAGGCATCGCGCCTCTCAGCGCGCCGTCGATAAGTCCCGTCAATTCGTCCATACAGTTGAACAATATGGTTCCGGGTGCCGCAACAGTGTTTTCGGGAGCTATTACGGGAATATCCCATTCCAACCCCGCCGCGCCGAGAATGGAAGACAAAAACAGGAAGTTTTCGCTGAATACGCAGTGGAACACCGCAAGCATCGCCAACAGAAAAATGGGTATTCCCCACACTCTGTGCGTGAGTACTCTATCGATTTTATCGCTTTTACTCAGTCCGTTTTGTCCCTTCTTTTTTATGTGTTTGGTAAAGTTCGCACTTATGAATTTATATCTTTCGTCGGCAACGATACCCTCGTAATCACCCTCGAAAAATCCCGTGTCGACGCCTTCTTTAAGCGCGGATACTCTCGCCGCGATTTCGGGATAAGCGGCGACTTCGAGTTCGTCCGCCTCCAACATCTTGACGGCGTGAAACACCTTGTCCGAAACGTCCGCGTCGGCATATAAGACGTAAACGTCCCTGTAAAGCGCGGCGTACTCGCCCTTGCTCAAAGGAGTAAACCCCTGTCGCTTTGACTTAGCCGTGCGGTATGCGATGTCCATAAGATTGGATATTCCGCGGTCTTTCAGCGCGCTTATCTCCACGCAAGGCACTCCGAGTTCCTTTTCCAGCCCGGACACGCTGATAACGTCTCCGTTTTTCTCCACGACGTCAATCATATTCAGCGCGACTACCACAGGCGTATCCGCTTCGAGCAGCTGCGTCGTAAGGTAGAGATTGCGCTCCAAGTTGGTTGCGTCCACGATGTTGATTATACAATCCGGCTTTTCGTCGAGAAGATAATTTCTCGCCACCACCTCCTCGGGAGTGTACGGCGACAGAGAATATATGCCGGGAAGGTCGACGATGTCCGCCTGTTCCGGCAACTTTTTATATCGTCCTTCTTTCTTATCCACCGTCACGCCCGGCCAGTTTCCGACGTGCGCCGTCGAACCTGTCAGCGCATTGAAAAGCGTGGTTTTTCCGCTGTTCGGATTGCCTGCAAGCGCAAATTTCATACTTCCGCCTCCATAACCACAGCCTCCGCCTCGCTCTTGCGCAAGGTGAGTTCGTAGCCCCTCAGCGTAACCTCGATGGGGTCTCCGAGCGGCGCGACTTTTCGCATTGTAACCTGCGCGCCGGGCGTCACGCCCATATCGAACAGCCTTCTGCGAATTTTCCCGTCCGCGCCGAGCGAAACGACAACGCCCCTCTCTCCCGGCACGAAATCTTTAAGACATTTTCTCATACACAACTCCTTTATGCGACGTTGATTTTCATCGCAAGCGCACGGTTCAGCGCAATTCTGCTGTCCTTGACTTTGAGTATCATATCGCCGTTGCTGTCGAATAACGACATGACCGAAGTACCCACCGTAAGCCCGAGATTTTGCAAATGCCGCAAAACTTTTTCGTCCGCATTGATTTTCGTGATTGTTACCGCCTTACCGTAAGGTGCAAACGCAAGTGCCATACTGCCTCCGAGTTTATTTATATTTTTTTCTTTTTTATCTCTGCGATATTTATTCCGCCGCTCGTCGTCTTTTCCGAGCTCCGCTCCTCACAAGTTCGCCACAGCGAACTTGTGGGCTTTAATTTAAGCGGACTTACCGCTCGTTTAATTTATCCTCAACTCCGTAAACGTTTCTCCGACGTTTATCCGCGCCTGTTTTCGCGATGGTTCGCAATGGCGAACTTATGGGGTTTTATAAAAGAGTTTCTCAACTCTTACGCCATTATATTATGTCGGATTTGCGAATATGTCAAGCAGTTCGCAATAACTAACTCGAAAATTTTTATATACGTATTTTCGCAAACGCTCCGCGTGCGCGGCGAGTTAGGCATATAAATTATAATTCAGCCTAATATTACGTTTTAATGAAATCGCCCCTAACTTCTCAACGCCTTTATTGCGGAGCACACTATTTTATCCGCGGATAAAACAAACGCAAGACGGCGTTTGCGCGCTCGCATTTGCGAGTCGTAATTTTCCTCTCGCCTGTCCGAACCCGACGCACACAGGTTTCGCAATCCGTCGCAGGTAGGAATAAAGTTGAAAATGCCCGTGTTAATCTCCGCTCTTTCGCTGAAATACATAACTTCCCCCTATGTATTGTATAGTAAAAGCCTCGGCTTTTGTTATTTCAAAGTTGGATAATTTCGTTGCGCTTGCAGTCATATCGTCCGGACGGACTGTATTGCATTTGCGCGACATATATCCTCACAGTCCGCTCGGCAAAAACCGCCAAGCTACTGCCTGCTTTCAATCATAGACTTGACTTTCATAAGTCGAATTGTCGCGCTGCGCTCGTTTTCGTCAAGTTTCATCGTAATATACTTTATGGTTTCTTCGAGCTGCGGAATCATAACGTATTCGAGCGCGTTCACCCTGCGGCGGTTCTTTTCTATTTCGTCCGCAAGCATATTACAGGTTTTTTCCACCTCGGCAAGTTTGAGGAGTTTGGGAAGAAGTCCCGACAGCGCGGCTATGGAGTCGTCGAGCTCGGCAGTCACGCTCGCAAACGAATAAGGATAAAGTTCTCCGCATCCTCCCTCGCTCACTTCGAGCACGGGAACGTTTACGCTCATCACGTTTTTGGAGGAGGTTTTCAGCTCGGCTTTCACGCCGGGCAGGGATATTGCCTCCTCGATGACGTAATCGTCGGATACGGCGCGCGCAAGCATAAAGCCTTTGAGCGCGTCGGCAAGTTCCTGCTCGACCTCCTCTCTCAGCCTCTTGTTCTCGCGGATATAAAGCATAAACTGCCTTATCATCTCGTCGGACTTATCCTTTAACAGCTTGTGTCCCCTCGTTGCGGTTTTGAGCCTCGTTTTGAGCCTTCGCAACTCCATTCGGGTGGGATTTACGTTAAGCTTAGCCATAACACCTCGTCTACTGTTTGAGATACTTATCCAGATACTCGTCGCGTATACGTTTCAGTTCGCCGCGCGGAAGCAACGACAGCAGCTCCCAACCGAGATTGAGAGTTTCCTCTATGCTTCTGTTTGTGTTGAACCCCTGCGACACATATCTCTTTTCAAACTCGTCGGCGAATTTCGCAAACTTTTTGTCAACTTCCGTAAGGGCGGCGTCGCCGAGAATGGAGCTGAGTTCCTTGGCTTCCTTACCCTGCGCATACGCGCTGAACAGCTGGTTCATCGTGTCGGCGTGGTCCTCGCGCGTCTTGTTTCTGCCTATGCCCTTATCCTTCAATCGCGACAGGGACGGCAACACGTCTATGGGAGGCGAAAAGCCCTTTTTATGCAGTTCGCGCGACAGTATAATCTGCCCTTCCGTGATATAGCCCGTAAGGTCGGGAATGGGGTGCGTCTTGTCGTCCTCGGGCATTGTCAGAATGGGAATTTGCGTTATCGAACCCTTCTTGCCGACAATTCTTCCCGCGCGTTCGTACATCGTGGCAAGGTCGGTATAAAGATAACCGGGATAGCCTCTGCGCCCGGGCACTTCCTTTCTTGCCGCGGACACCTCGCGCAAAGCTTCGGCGTAATTGGTTATATCCGTCGTAATGACGAGTACGTGCATATCCTTTTCGTACGCAAGATACTCCGCCGCGGTCAATGCCATTCTCGGAGTGGAAATACGTTCGACAGCCGGGTCGTTGGCAAGGTTTATAAACATAACCGCGCGCTCGATTGCGCCCGTTTTTCTGAAATCGGAAATAAAGAAATCCGCTTCTTCGAACGTTATTCCGACAGCCGCGAACACAACCGCGAATTTACTGTCCGAGCCTATGACCTTTGCCTGTCTTGCAATCTGCGCCGCGAGTTCCGCGTGCGGCATACCCGACATTGAAAACACGGGCAGTTTCTGTCCTCTGACCAGCGTATTGAGTCCGTCAATCGCGCTTATACCCGTCTGAATGAACTCGTTGGGATAATCGCGCGCAACGGGATTTATGGGCTGACCGTTGATGTCCATTTTCTTTTCCGGGATAATGGGCGCGCCGCCGTCGCGGGGTCTGCCCATACCGTCGAAAACTCTGCCCAGCATCTCCTCCGACACGGCAAGCTCAATGCCGCGCCCGAGAAAGCGCGCCTTTGACGTCGCCATTTTTATGCCCTGCGAGGGCTCGAACAGCTGAACCAACGCCTTATCGCGGTTAATTTCCAGCACTTTGCCGCTTCTGACTTCGCCGTTTTCCTGTCTTATCTCCACCAACTCGTCGTATTTGACGCCCTCGACGCCCTCGACGAGCATAAGCGGTCCGACAATTTCTCTTATGGTCTTATACTCTTTAAGCATTTGCTCCTCCTTCGCCGGACAGCGCAAATATTTCTTTCTTTATTTCAGCAAGAATATCGTCAAACTTATCGGCCTGCTCCTCGGGTATATACTTTGCTCTGCCTATGCTGTCTCGCACGCCAAGCTCCATAATATCCTCGATGTCCACGTTTTTCGCAAGCGCATCCGCGCCCAAGCGGTTGAATTCCAATATGAGTTTCAACATAGCCTGCTGTTTTGAAAGCGACGCGTACGTGTCTGTTTCGTGGAAAGCGTTTTGATGCAGATAGTCCTCTCTTATTGACTTTGCCGTTTCCATTGTAAGTCTGTCCGCAGGCGACAGCGCGTCCATACCGACAAGCCTTACGATTTCGTCGAGCGCAGCCTCCTCCTGCAAAATTCTCATTGCGTCCGCTCTCAGCTTAATCCACTCGTCGCCGACGTTATCCGAATACCAATCCGCGAGTCTGTCCGCATAAAGCGAATAACTCGTCAGCCAATCCACCGCAGGGAAATGACGCTTGTACGCAAGCGAAGCGGACAGTCCCCAGAACACCTTTACTATTCTGAGCGTTGCCTGAGATACGGGTTCGCTGAGGTCGCCGCCGGGAGGAGAAACCGCGCCTATCGCGGTAATCGCGCCGCGCGCGTCGGAGTTTCCGAGCACCTTGACGACGCCCGCCCTCTCGTAAAACTCCGCAAGACGGGAGCTGAGATACGCGGGATACCCTTCTTCGCCGGGCATTTCTTCCAAACGTCCGCTCATTTCTCTCAACGCCTCCGCCCAACGCGAAGTGGAGTCCGCCATAATTGCCACAGAGTATCCCATATCGCGGAAATACTCGGCAATGGTAATGCCCGTGTAAATAGATGCTTCGCGCGCCGCAACCGGCATATCCGAAGTGTTGGCTATAAGCACCGTACGTTTCATAAGCGGCTGTCCGCTTCTCGGGTCGGTGAGTTCGGGAAACTCGTTCAAAACGTCCGTCATCTCGTTGCCGCGCTCTCCGCAGCCGACGTACACGATAATATCCGCGTCCGCCCACTTCGCAAGCTGATGCTGAACTACGGTTTTACCGCTTCCGAACGGTCCGGGCACCGCCGCGACGCCGCCCTTTGCAATGGGGAAAAGCGTATCGATGACGCGCTGTCCCGTGACAAGCGGCTCGACGGGAGCAAGTTTCTCTTTATAAGGTCTGCCCTTTCTGACCGGCCATTTCTGCAACATCGTGAGTTCTCTGACTCCGTTTTCGGTTTCCACCGTCGCAATGACCTCGTCTATATTGAAAGAGCCCTTTTTCAGTTCTTTAAGTGTACCGTTCACGCCGTACGGCACCATAATTCTGTGTTCTATGAGTACGTTTTCGCGCACGACTCCGAGCACGTCACCCGCGCCGACGACGCTTCCGACCGACGCTCTCGGCTCAAACTCCCACTTCTTTTCGTGGTCGACGGCGGGCACGTAAACGCCTCGGGCAATTCTGTCTCCCGCGACTTCTCTCAACTTGGAAAGCGGTCTTTGAATACCGTCGAATATACCCTCGATAAGTCCGGGAGCGAGTTCGACGGACAGCGGCGCGCCCGTAGTATATACGTTTTCGCCCGGTCCCAAGCCGCTCGTTTCCTCGTACACCTGAATGGACGCAAGGTCGCCTCTCAGCTCGATTATTTCGCCGATAAGCTGTTTTTCGCTGACTCGAACAACGTCGTACATCTTGCTGTCCGCCATACCTTTTGCAATAATCAGCGGTCCCGACACCTTGACAATCTTACCTGTTTGCATTTTCGTCCTCTCTGTCAAATAAAATATCCGCGCCGATCGCCTTTTCCACGTCGCTTTTTATGCCCTGCAATCCGAACCCGGTATAACCTTCGGCGGACGGTATGGGCACGACGATGGGATAAGGCCGCGCCTTATAACGCTTCAAAAGCGTTTCTGTCTGTTTTGCAATCTGTTCGGTGACAAATATGACCGAATAGGAACGCGCGCACCGTTTGAGAGTATCGTTGGCAGCATCTTCTCCGTCGGCGGGGAACACGTCGAGCCCTATGGCTTTGAACGCCAACACCGAATCTTTATCTCCGATAACCGCAATTCCGTCACGCATAAATATCACGCATCCTTTCCTTAATCAACGCCCTGTCCACGTTGTTTTTTATGCCCGCGACAACGAGTTTCGCCGCCTTTATCGCCTGAATTCTCGTAAAATAATAGTTGAGTACGGGCGCGGCGGAAAACATATCGTCGCTGCGCGAGCGGAAAATTTCAATCAAAACGTCGTCTCTGTTCTTCTCGAATTCCGCAAAGCCGCCGCCGTCGCAGAGTTTTGCAACCGTTTCCGCATAAGGCGTATATTTGGTCTTTTCTTTTAACGCGTCCAAGCCCGAGTCGAATATCGACAGAAACTCGGATAACTCGATTTCGCCGCCAAAGAAAAAGCTCTCCTCGAAATCTTTTACCGAAAGTCCCAGCCTTTTCGCTCTCACAAAAACGGAGATATTTGCAAAATCGGCTCTTTTCGCGCAGTATTCGCGCACTGCCTCGCCGCCTGCCTTCGCAAGCCTCGCGGCGTCTTTTCCGCCCTCTCTGTCAATCGCCGCGCCTATACGCCTCGGAGTTGCTTTTCCGTCCGAAATCATCTTTTCGGCTTTTGCAAGCGCGGCGGTCAAACCGTGCGGCAATACAACGGATTTTCCGCCGAATACAGCCGCCCTCAAATCCTCCGTGTCGCAAATTCCTCTCGGCGCAAGCGCGCACTCGTCTTTTTCGGCGAGCCTTATTTTTATCAACGCTTTCAGATTATGATAATCGTTGCGTATCAAAATGGCGTCCAGCGCGCCGTCTGCGTTAAATTCTCTCAGAATATCGCACGCGGCTTCTTCCTCTGCGGCAAACAAAGCGTCGAAATCGCCCGCCGCGACGCTCTTGCCCGCACCGAACCCTGCGTCCGCAAGCAACTTGAAAGCCTCGTCCGAATTTTCGCATTCGAACAGCCTCTGTATATGCTGCGAAGACAACAGTTTATTCTCCATCGCCTTTATTCTGGCGTTTTGGTACAAGAATTTGTCCGACATATCAATCAAATAACGCATGCGCGATACGCGCTTCGGTTTCGTCGCGCACAAGCGCAATCTCGACGTCCAGCGTAAGGTTTTTGTCCACGCCGCCGCCCGACAGCATAACTCCGCCGTCAAACTCCTCCGACACGCCGCCGAAATTCAGCGTTATCCCGCGCTTTGCGGCAAAATCGCCGAGCTTCTTTTTGGTGACGATTTTACTCTCGCGCTTGGATACGGTGACCGTATCTCCGTCCTCGGCATTTTCGAGCATACCCCAAATCAACGCCTCGTAAGTCTTTGCGTCAAGCTTTTTGAGCTTATCGAGCGCGACGGAATACACGTTGTCGAGAATGTCCGATTTCGCCTTCAACACCAACTTCTTGGCGTCGAGTTCAGCCACGGTTTCGCTGCGCCTTGCAATTTCTTCGACTGCGATTTGTGCTTCGCGCGCGTTGTTTTCGCGCAGAATTCCGCACTCATTTTGCGCCTGTTCCGCTATCGCTTCCGCCCTTTTGCGCGCGTCCGCGAGAGCATTCTCCGCCCTCTGCGCCCCGTCGGCGATGATTGTGTCAATGATTGCCTGTTTACTCATAGTTAAAATTTGGGTATCATTACCGCGAGCAGCGAAATGAGCAGCGCAAGAACCGCGTAGGTTTCGACCATAACCGTCAGAATGATTGCCTTGCCGCTTTCTTCGGGACGCTTGGCGACCATAGAAATGCCGCTTACCGCAACCTTAGACTGATAAATCGCGCTGATAAGACCGACGACGGCGATGGGCAGGCACGCCGCGAGCAAGCTGAGTCCCTGTCCGAGTTCGAGTCCCTTGACGGTGCCGAAAAGGTCGATTTGTATAAACACAAGGAACGCCACCAACAGACCGTAAATGCCCTGCGTGCCGGGCAGAAGCTGCAAAACGAGCACCTTAGAGAACTTATCGGGGTCCTCAGCGGTTACGCCTGCGGCGGCTTTACCGGCGATACCGACGCCGATTGCCGAGCCTATGCCCGCAAGACCTGCCGCAAGCGCGGCGCCCAAGATGGCCAAAAATGTACCTGTTGTCATTTTAATCCTCCTACATATCCAAGTATGTGTATTTTGTTTTAGCTCCGAAGGGTACGAACAGATGTCCGGAACCTTGGTAGAACTTACCGTAAAATTCGATGTACTGCAAACGGCAGTTGTGAACGTACGCGCCGAGCGTGGAAATGGCGATGTTGAACAGATGCCCCACCGCAAACACGGGAATGCAGATTATATACCCTATCGCGGGAATGCCGATAAGGTCGATGATGACGGAACATATCATGTTCACGACCATCGCGACCACTCCGCCCGAAAGCCCGAGACCGAACAATCTTGAATAGGACAGCAAATCGGAGAGAATATTCACGCCGTCGTACAGCTTGCCGAACCCTCCGAAAAAGCCTTTGACTTTCGCCGCGCCTTTCTTGCCTCGCGTGTTGGAAAGCACGAGTACGAGCGCGCCTGCCGCCATAACCGCTATGCCGGCGTATTTCAAACCGTTCCGCAACGCGGCGTCGTCTTTGACAAACAGCATCGAAACCGCCAAAAGCGCAATGCCCAAAAACACCATATACCAGGTGCCTACCTCGCAAATCGCGTCGAGAATGCGGCGTTTTCTTATGAGATTTATTGCGTTCATCAGCATACCGACAAAGATATGCAGAAAACCGAGCCCGATGCTTAACCCGAGCATCATAAGCGGACCGTTGCCTTCCAAGGGTTTGAACCACAGCGCGGGCACGCCGTCAAGACCGAACCAGCCGCCGAAAAGCGCGCCCCATACGGCGGTGGAAATGCCGCCCATAGCAACAATCAGAATAAGTCTTCCCTTGCCGGGAACGGGTTTTGAAACCTTATAGAATATAAAGCCGCCGATCGCGAGAAGCAGACCGTATGCGGCGTCCGCAAGCATCATTCCGAAAAACAGAAAATAGAAAAACGCCATTACGGGGTTGGGGTCCATATCTCCGCTGTAATTGGGGACGGAGTACATATTCGTGACGTCCTCGTACGGCTCCACAATCTTTTTCGAGCGTATGTAAGTGGGCACCACCTCGCCTTCTTCGGGCTGTCTGAACTCATATACGAGCGCGTCGGAAACGCCGTCGAGCAACTGCGTGAGTTTGACTTCGTTTTCGGCGGGATACCAGGCTTCCATAACAAAGCTTTTCTCGGTTGCCGCAAAACCGTCGAGCGCGCCGAATTTTTGTTTTTCGACAAGATAAAAATCGTATAACGTCTTGAAATCGCGTATCAGAACCTCTTTGAAAAGCGCGCGCGTAATCAAATCTTTACGCTCGGTTTCGAGTTCTTCCATACGCGTGCGCGCGCCGTCAATATGTTCTCGCGCGGTGTAGCCGCCCGTATCCGAACAGCGCGCAAAGTCCAACGCCTGCAACGCGCCCAGCAGTTCCTCGCCGCGCTCTTTGAGACACACCGCCGCAACCGCCTGCGATTTGCGGCACTCCCACGTCTCAAACACAGCCCAATCCGCGCTTTCGGCAAACGCCGCAAGTTCCGCGCTTCTTTGAGAGGGCACGCAGCCGAGCACGACCGTGCAATATTCCGTATCTTTGAAAAGCGAAAATTTTGCGGAAACGTCCGCGTAAGTTTCGTATTGCTCTATCTCCTGCTCCAACTTGGCTTTCTTTGACGCAATCTCGTTTTGTCTTGCGCCGATATTTTCCAAGTCGGAAACGTTAGCCATAAGCTCGACCTCTTTATCTGCGATTTTGTCGAAATCGTCAAAGGTCATACGGGCTACGGAAGTGAAAGGTTTTGTCTTTAACGGCGTATAAATATAGGGCGAGTCCGACTTTTTGGTCTTTTCCGCAAGTCGTTCGGCGTCCTTCTTCTGCAAGCGTAAAAAATCGAGCGCGAAAGCGATGCGGGAGATATTGTCGTCCAGCTTTTCCGCCGCCGAGGCATTGTCCAATCTGACCGTATCCTCAATATCTCTTGTCGCCGCAATCTCCACCATTCTGCTGCGATGGAGGGTTTTGAACAGCTTATGCCTGATTGAGCGGTGCCCGATGAGCACCAGCTTTTTCATTTCGACAATCATAACGAGTATCTCGACAACAGTGCTTCGAGCACGTCGTCAGCCGCGTCCTGAACCGCGCTGTGCTTTTCGTCGGCAAGCGCAGCCGCCGCTTCCTCTCCCTTTCCGAGAATAGCGGCGCGGCGCAACGCCGCTTTATCTTCCGCCGCGCGCACCTTTGCTTTATAATCTGCCTTGCACTCGGCAAGAGCGGCTTTTACAAGGCTTTCGGCTTCCGCTTCCGCCGCGAGGACGATTTCCTTGCTTTCGCGCTGTGCGTCGGCGCACTCGGCTGCCGCACGCTCCTCTGCCGCCTTTATTTCTCTCAGAACCTCGTCTATCATATTATTTGAAATATTTTGCCTCTACGTCGGCAATCATATCAAGACGCTTCTGATGCCTGCCGCCTTCGTACTCGGCGAGATACCAGGTTTTGACAATCTCTTTTGCCTCGTCGGGAGTGACCACTCTGCCGCCGAGCGCGATTATATTTGCGTTGTTATGGTTTTTGGTGGCTTGCGCCATAAACGTATTCGTTACTACTGCGGCGCGTATTCCCCTCACTTTGTTGGCGGTGATGGAAATGCCTATTCCCGTGCCGCACATCAACACTCCGCACGCGCAGTCGCCGCTTGCGACCGCCTCCGCGACTTTGAGCCCGAACTCGGGATAATCCACCGACTCCGTGCTGTAAGTGCCGAAATCCACCGCTTCCGCGCCCAACTCTTTCAATGCCTCGATTACGCTGTCTTTAAGCACAATTCCGCCGTGGTCACAGCCTATTGCCACCCTTACCATAAAAATCTCCTTCTGCCGCAAACGCGGTTTCTCTTTAATGTATATCATTATAATACGAATGCACGTTAATTGCAATACGCAATTTTCCGCGCGTGCCTTTTCTCGCTCTTTCAAACGGTTTTAAGGCGCGGCTTCAAAAAGCGCGAGCGTCGGATAAAACCGCAAATCAAGGCAAAATTGCGCGTTGCAAGCGCGATTTTTATATGTTACAATGTGCGCGAGAGGAAATTATGAAAAACACGCAAAATTCGCACAAAAAAGCAACGACCGCCATACTT
Source organism: Christensenellales bacterium (assembly GCA_048394785.1). Taxonomy (GTDB): domain Bacteria; phylum Bacillota; class Clostridia; order Christensenellales; family CAG-917; genus DBFJGL01. Next base: position 26,235 of record DBFJGL010000104.1, read on the forward strand.
TGGACGCTCATCGTCATCGCCGCGCTCGCGTCGATATTCATTATCATATCCTGCATAGGCTCAAACAGCAATACGAGATATATAGAAAGCAATTTCGCGGCGGTAGGCAGCGGCGAAAACCCATTTTTCATTGACGAGGACACGGGATATTACACCATTGAAAAACCTGTCGACCGCGACCTGAAAATTCTCCATCTCACCGACTCGCACATAGGCGGCGGCATCTTCTGCCAAGGCAAGGACAAACAGGCGTTTGACGCGATATACAAAATGATTGCGGGCACCTCTCCCGACCTTGTGGTGTTCACGGGAGACGTGCTTTACCCCTTCCCGTTTCAGAGCGGCAATATAAACAATAAGCGCACCGCCGAGCAGTTTGCCGCGTTTATGGAAAAACTGCAAGTCCCCTGGACGCTTATATTCGGCAACCACGACAACGAGTCTTACAGCATTTACGACCGCGAAGATTTGGCGGATTATTTCGCTTCCGACGAATTGGAATACTGCATTTTCACCAAAAACCCCGAGGGCGAAAACCTGTCGGGATACGGCAATCAGATTATCAATATCGAAAACGCGGACGGCACGCTCAACTCCTCGCTGTTCCTCTTTGACAGCCACTCCACGCTCCCGGGCAATATGTTCAAATACGACAGCATCAAAGAAGACCAAGTAAAATGGTACTCTCGCTCCGTAGCCGAACTCTCATCGCCCGAAAACGGCTTTGCCGACGGCGAGGTCGTCCCCTCTCTTGCGTTCATTCACATTCCGCTCAACGAATATAGAGAGGCTTGGGACGCATATCAATCGGGCAGCCCCGATGCGGTTTATCAATGGGGCGTCTGCGACGAAAACATACTCGACCCCGCCGTGGACAAAAATCACCCGAAATGCAAACTTTTCGACGTTATGCTTCAACTTAACAGCACCAAAGCGGTGTACTGCGGACACAATCACAAAAACAACTTCTCAATCGTATATAAGGGCATCGAACTCAACTACTCCAAGTCCATCGTCTACCTCGGACTGTTCGGCATACACAAGACCGACGCCTACCGCGGCGGCTCAATCATCACGATAGACGGCGCAGGTGCGCACACCACCTACTCTGTCGGCATAAACGAAGCGGAGGACTTCACAAGAAGTGAAAAAGTGTGTTTTTGCCACTGAACAGTGGCGTTATTAGCAATTTATGGAGAAATAAATTTTGCATCGAACATATTATTCGATGCAAAAATACACACCTTTATGTGGGTGCATTTTAAGGGTAAAAAACATGGATATGAAAGGAGAAGCAATGAAAAAGAAAGTTTTATTGTTGTTGGCAATTGTGTGCTGTCTTACGCTTATGCTTGGCATGCTTGCTGCGTGCGGTGGCGGAAATGGCGGCGTCAGTGGCAATGATGGCACTGATACTCCCGGCGGTGACGACGGAACCACCGTGCCCGGCGGAAATGAGGGAGAAAACCCGAACCCTAATCCGGGCGGAGAAGATACGGATGTTCCGGACCCAACAGACCCGGGTGATAAAGAAGAAGGTGAAAACCCAGACACAAAACCAGAAGAACCAGAAATCTCCGAAGCAGAATATAAA
>DBFJGL010000105.1:0-10646 GCA_048394785.1 Christensenellales bacterium
TTATTAACCATATAACAATTTAAGGAGAGAATTATGAGCAATACTGCTATCATTTTAACACATATCGGACAGGAGTTGAACGATTGCGTTAAACGCAAAATCAAAACCGCCGTAGATATGGCTATCGAAAAATATAACGTCACCGATTTTTATTTTTTCAACGAGGATATGGACGACTGCGCGGAAAACGAGTATATGAAAAGCGTTTTTCAAAAACGCGGAGAACTTGATAAGTTTGCGGTGGACTGTATTAAGGCTTACGCAGAGGCGCACGGCGGCGTAAGCGTGCATACGGCAATGGTTGCGGCAAGGACTGTGGATACTAATTACGACAAAAGCATTTACGATGAGGTTATACAAGTCTATCCGCTTTATTACAAAGAGTTGGAAAGCGAGGAAATGCACGACGCATATCAGATGCGGGACAGCTTTTTGGGCGCGCAAGTCGATTATGTGTTTTGGTGCTCGAACAGAATTCTTGCTACCGAGTGCACAATTCCCACAACATCGGACAAGTTGATTATTATAGACTGATAATGGTACTGATATATAATGCTCGGTTAGCGGAGCGTATACGCCGCTAAAACGGGCAAGAAAAAGAGGCGGATTAAAAAACACCGCAACCTGTCGTATGACAGAAACCAACACAGCACCGCAGAAATGCGGTGCTGTGTTATTAAAAATTTTGTTATTTGTACATTTAACGCCTTATCTGTCGGATATGCCGATGTACGGTTGGTCCTCGCCGACGTTCATATACGCAGGGCGAATTATTTTGCTGTCGTTGACAAGTTCTTCTATGCGGTGCGCGCTCCAACCCACTATTCTCGATATTGCGAACAGCGGCGTGTACAGCTCGTACGGAATGTCGAGCATTTTGTAAATGAGTCCGCTGTAAAAATCTACGTTGGGGCTTACGCCCTTATATATTCTGCGCTTTTCTCCTATCAACTTTGTGGCAAGTCTGCCCACCGTTTCGTAAAGAGCGTAATCTTCCTGCAAACCCTTTTCGTCGGACAACCGTTTGGCGTAATGTTTGAGCACTTCCGCCCTCGGGTCGGACAGAGAGTAGACTGCGTGCCCCATTCCGTATATCAGTCCCGAACGGTCGTAACCTTTCTTTTCAAGCAGACTGACAAGATATTTTTCAACCTGTTTTTCGCTTGTCGTGTCTTTGACGGTTGCTTTCAAGTCGTCGAACATTCTCACGACTTTCACGTTTGCGCCGCCGTGACGGGGTCCTTTGAGCGAGCCGAGCGCAGCGGATATTGCCGAATAAGTGTCGCTGCCGGACGACGATACGACCCTGTTGGTGAACGTGGAGTTGTTGCCGCCGCCGTGCTCGGCGTGGAGCATAAGCGCGACGTCCAATACGTGCGCTTCGAGCGGCGTATAACGGCTGTCCACTCTCAGCAGTCTGAGCAGGTTCTCCGCCGTGGAAAGTCCTTCGAGCGGCGTATGTATCACAAGACTGCTCCCCTCGAAATGGTGCGTGTACGACTGATAGGCATATACCGCGATTACGGGAAATTTTGCTATCAAATCAAGACATTGCCTGAGTACGTTGTCGGGCTCGATGCTGTCGGGATTGTCGTCGTAAGAATACAGCGCAAGCACGCCGCGCGACATCGTGTTCATCATATCCTTGCACGGGGTTCTGATTATAATGTCAGTCACAAAGTCGGTGGAAATCTGCCGTTTGCGGTTGAGCAGATTGTTGAAGGACGCAAGCTGTTTCTTGTCGGGCAGAGAGCCGAATAACAACAGATAAGTCGTTTCTTCAAACCCGAAACGGTTGTCGTTGATGACGCCCTGAATTAAGTCGCGGATATTTATGCCTCTGTATTTGAGTATGCCGTCGCAAGGAATTTTGTTGCCTTCCGCATCGTGCGTAAACGCCGTGACCTCGGAAATGCGGGTAAGCCCCGTAAGCACGCCGTTGCCGTTTACGTCGCGCAGCCCTCTTTGTACGTTATACTTTTGATAGAGTTCGCTTTCGATGTAATTGGCTTTTAGCACGCTGTTCCAATCCGCAAGTTTTTTCAGCTTATCCATTTCCGCCTCCTTTACGCAATAAATTAGATTTGAATATATTTACATATACAAGTGTATTGATAATTAAGGGTAGTGATAATATATTACCACTTAAACGCCGATTTGTAAACGCTTTTTTTCGGTGCGGGAAAGCTATGAAAGTCCGACCGTTCGCATATCCGCCCCGATGTCGCGCACACAGCCGCCCGGCTGTTATCGCAACTTGCCGACTTTGAAAGCTTACCGCAAAGTTTGTCCTAAAGTGCGGTTATTTTCCTCACCGTTATGCATTTGCGCGTTTTTATGCTATAATATCGTTATGAATATTTACGGTATGGAAAAAACTTCTATGGTCGACTACGAGGGCAAGCTTGCCACCGTTCTGTTTACGGGCGGGTGCAATATGCGCTGTCCTTTTTGTCACAACGCAGGGCTTGTACTCGACGTCGCAAACGCCGAGCCGCTAAGTCCGTACGATATAATCGCGCATCTGAAAAAACGCAAAGGTCTTGTGGACGCCGTTGTTATATCGGGCGGAGAACCCACGCTGCAAAAGGATTTGTTCTCTTTTATCTGCGAAATAAAACACCTCGGTTATCTCGTAAAACTCGACTCCAACGGGCTGAACCCCGAATGCCTCGAAACGCTGTTTGCACATAAACTGCTCGATTACGTCGCGATGGACGTCAAAAACAGCCGTGAAAAATATGCCGTCACTTCGGGCGTAAACGCCGACCAAAGTAAAATCGACGCCAGCATAAAACTGATTATAGACAACGCCCCCGATTACGAGTTCCGTACCACCGTCATCGATGAATTGCACGATAACGAAGATATAAAAGAAATAGTTGATCGCATTCGCGGCGCGAAAAAATATTTTATGCAAAAATACGTCGACAACGACAACTGCATAAAAGGCGGATTTCACGCTCCGAGCAAAGAAAAAGCTGAGGGTTTCAGGACTATCGCGCAAAGCGTAATTCCCTACGTCGGTTTGCGCGGATTTTGATATAAACATCCGACGCCGCAATCGCACGGTATTATTGTTTATGGTATCATCATTTACCGCGCTGATCGCACGTTCACTTTTGGCTCGAATTTCAACCGTCATTCGCATTGCAGTCGTTTAAGCGTTCAAATCGTTTTATGCAATGCAATCGCAATCGTTCTGCGCAGCCGCTTGAAAAAATATAAACAATATAAAAAGGACTTGCAAGCAAGTCCTTTTTAAGTTTTATTCCGTTTTGCGTCGGTTTTATCGAAATCGGATAGGTTACGCCCCTCCGTCCCGATAAAATTACCACTGCTGTTTGACGTCTTCCTTCGGATAGAAGGTATTGGAGTACTTTTCCTGATAATAGTTCTCTGCCGAGCAATCCATTGTGCCGTCGGCGTTGACGTTGATTACCGTGCAGCCTCTCTGCGCGCCCTCTTTGTAAATGCCGGGGTATGCAAGATAGTCGATGCTCATTCCGTAAGTCAGTCTTATGCCGTCCGCAAGGTATTCGTCGCACGCGCCCTCGACCTGCTTTTTATAAGCGAGCGAGAAGTTGTTGTAGTGGTCGTGTCCGATAAATACGCCCTGCAAGCCTACCTTTGCGCCCGTGTCGAAGAACTTGTCGCTCTTGACGCCGCACCATACGCCCCAGGTCTGCTCGCCGCTGGAATTCTTCTTCGCCTCGTCCTCGTGCACGTTGCCGTAAATCACTTCGACGTTTGCGGTGTTCCGGCTGCCGTTTTGTCTGTATTCCGCCCAAGCGTCGCGGAACTCTCTCAGCGCGATGTGGAAGAATGCAAGCGATTTGACGTTGCCGTCGTAAGTATCGAGGACTGCTTGCTGCTCGGGAGTGGGCGTGTTGCCGTCGGTAAGCGCGGCAATGACCGCGGCGTTTTCTGCGGTAAGACGCTTCATTTCGGTCTCATACCAATCGACTTGGTTTTGATGAATGTTGTCGTATTTCCACATTATGCCCAACGAATCGCCGTCGGTGTAGGAGTGGGAGTCGATAACCGTGAGCGCGCGGGTTACGATGCCGAGCTTGTTCTTGACCTTTATAATCTGATTGCCGTAGCCGTCGATATTAAAGCCCTTGGGATTGGTCTGGAACAGACAGTATTCGAAGTTCTGCTCGTCGTACCACTTGCAGATATCCTCTCTCTCGTGAGTGCTGTATGCCTCGGTGTCGTGGTTGCCGAACGAGAACGTCCAATATACCCCCAGACTTTCCATAAGCGTCGCAAAAATCTTGGTCGCGTTAAGGTTGTTGAACGTGCCCGCCTGGAAGGGTACGGGATAGGCTATGTCGCCCGTCACGATAACAAGGTCGGGTTTTTCCGCCGTAATCATCGTGGCAACAGCGTTCATTGCCCAGCTGTCCTTTTTCTGAGATCCGAAGCCTGCGCCGATGTGCACGTCGGTGAACTGCAACACTTTGAAGTCGTAATCGTTGTCCGTCGTGAACGTCCAATAGCCGTCCTGCTCGTCGATTACGGGTTTAAGCTGAGTATCCACGCCGTCCACGATATAGTCGACGTTGGGGAACTTGTTTGCCATTTCCATCAAAGCTTTTACGCCCGTCACGTTGACTATGGCGAAAATGCCGATGAGTATGCCGAGTATCAGTACGATTACGCCGATTACTATGCCTGCGATTTTGGCGCGTTTTTTGCAACGCGCTTTCTTCTGCTCGGGCGTAAGCTCGACTTTCGGCTTCTTCTCTTTCTTTTCTTTCATAATATCCGCCTTTATATATTATTTCCTATCTTATATCCGTTTTTGTAATATCCGATTTATCTCGTCCTAATTCAATACCCGTCTTAATATGTTCTCAGCCGCGCGTCCGTTCTTTATATCCGCAACTCTCGCCATTGACAAAGGCAGTAGCCGTCATAGCTCTTTTCATATTTGCGGACAGCCGCGCGGAATGCTCATATTCGACTGTAATATTTTACAGCCAAATCGGCTTTATGTCAATTTAGGTTATCAAATTAGATTGCTTATCGGATAGCACCGCTGTTTTTTACGCCGTTTTTTCCGAGTTTTTGCCGACGCCGCCGTCCTTTTCATCTTCGGAAAGTGCGTCTTGCGACGACTCGCCTTTAACGGCGCATTCGTCCTCGCCTATGAGCACTGCGTCTATGCTTATGCCCCTGCCGCCGACGTTTTCCTTGACGCGCGCGCACACTTCCAAAGGATTTTCACCCTCAGATACGGCGATTTCCACAGTTCCGACAACTCTTTCGAAACCGTAATCGTGCAACTTTATCTTGCCTACGCCGCACACTCCCTCTACTTTAAGCGTTGCGGCGGCAATATCGTTCTTCTGTTCTTTTGTGCCGCTCACGCCCATAAGCGTTTTAACGCTCGCAATTATCATTTTTACGCCCATAATCAGGATAAGGACGCTCATTACGATGCCCACCACCGCGTCGACGGCAAATTCAAGCCTTGCGGAAAGCGAAAAAGATATGACGGTAACCGCCGTTATGGCGACGTCCATTCCGCTGTCCAGCACCAACGCTCCGAGCGCGGACGAATGAATTTTGCGGTCGGCAAGTTTGTATATGACGAGCAATACAATCTTTATCGCGAGCGCGCCTATAACTATGCCCATATGTTGCAGGGAAAACCATATCGGCTCGGGCATAGACAGACGGTTGAGCGACTCGACCATAAACATTCCGCCGAGCACGATTACCACCGCCGCAACTACGAAACCGGCAATATACTCCGCCCTGCCGTATCCGAACTCGTTATCCTTGCCGCTTTGTCTGAACATCAGCGCGACTGCGAATACAGTTATAGCGCCCGTCGCTATATCGAGAAAACTGTTGCTCGCGTCGAGTAAAATGACCACGCTGTTGGTGCTAAGTGCGACGTACAATTTCATTATCGCGATGCCGAGGTTCAACGCCGCGCCCGCGGCGAGTACGAGAACCGTTGTTTTCAGCCTTTTTTTGTAATCGGCGTCCGTCATATTTTGCCCTCTTTGCGCAACGTGCGTCCCACCGCTTTCGCGAGCGAATACGCCGCCGCAACCGAAATGACGTCCTTTATGAGGAAGGGTACGGATACGGTAACAAACGCCGTCCCGAGGGGAAGTTCGGACAAAAGCGCGTACTGCGCCGCGCCCGCTAAGTGACAAAGCGCAAGTCCGAAAAGTCCGAGTGCGACCGCCGCCGCTCCGCTTCTGATTCTGCCCCCTGCCGAACACATCGCCGCCATAGGCAAAAAGCCCCAGATAAAACCGCCCGTAACCCCGACGATTTTATGCAGTCCGCCCGTGAAATTGGAAAAAACGGGCATTCCTATAAGTCCGAGCAAAATATAAACGCACACCGCGCCCACGCCGCGTCTGCCGCCGAGAAAATACGCCGCGAAAGCCACGGCAAACGTCTGCATCGTAACGGGTACGCCCGAGGGCAGCGGCACGGAAATCTGCGACAGAGCGGCTATCAGCGCAACCGACATTCCCGCATAAGCAAGCCGCGCCGTCTTTGCGGCAACTGTTATTTTTTTGCGCTCTTCGACGGGCGCGCTCATTTTCAGCATTCCGTTTCTCATATATCTGTTTTAACCGTATCGGTGTTTTATCTCACAAATTTAACGATATAAACCTTATCTATGACCGATTGTCTTTATCGTCTGTCCGCCCGTTTACGGCTTCCGCCCAATCTTCAAACGCGCGGTTCTTTGACTGCGGTATGCCGTTTGCCTGCATAAGCGTTGCAATCAGCTTCTTCGCGCGGGTTATTCCAAGCTCCGACTGCACCTTTACGAACATCGGCGTCGTCTCGTATTTTTTCATATCGCTTCTGTCGCGCTGATGGTATAAATTGTAATCGAAATCCGCAGGGTTGAGCGCAAGCGCAATTCTCAGCGTACTGCCGATTAAAATTATCTTGGCAAGCTGTTTCCCGGGATAACGAAAATAATCGCCGCCGTTCGTAACCCTCGACTTTATCCCTTTATATGACAACAACTCGTTTTTCAATTGGTTGTACGCGTATTTATTAAACGGAGAGGAACAGGAAAGTTTGCTTGCGAACGTCGACTTTTCTTCGTCTTCCGACTCAACCGAGACGTTGTCTGCGCACCCGTCCTGCGCGCTCGCTTCCATCTCATCCGTATCACGAACGGCATTTTCTGTATTTTCGGATAAACCGTCCTCTTTCCCGTCCGAAATATCCGCCTCATTCTGCGAATTTCCGTTTGAGGCGTCTGCATAATTTTGAAAATTTCCGCCGCAGTTATCACCGTCGTTATCATCGTCGGCGTTATCTTCCGCATCGTTGCAATCGGCATCGTACACTCCGTTCTTTTTGTCGCGTACGACCTTTATCGCTCCTGCGATGATAACGGCGAGAACGGCGGCTATTATAACCGCCTCTATTGCAATTATTGTCTTTCCCGTCAGGGTAAGCACCGAAAGAGCGTACTGAAACATAGTCCCTCCGCGCGCTCGGGCGCGCACTCACGTACGTTTTGCAGTTACATATTACTAAATACATACCGAAAGGTCAATGATATACGCGCCGAAAACCCGTTTTTCAGCCGCAATCGGACAAGCGTTATTTTTTTGTTGATATACTTTCTCGGGAGGGTTATAATCAATATAACGCACGGAGGTTGAAATGAACGACAAAAAAGTAGCGGTAATAACGGGTGCAACCGCAGGTATAGGAAAAGCTGCCGCGGAATTGTTTGAACAAAAGGGCTACGCGGTGTATTGCCTTGCCCGTCGCAAGTCCGAGAAATTCAACAGCATAAGCGTGGACGTAACGGACAGCGAGTCCGTGAAGCGGGCGGTATCCGACATATTTGAAAAAGAGGGGCGAATAGACGTGCTCGTCAACAATGCCGGCATGGGCATTTCGGGCGCGGTGGAGGACACTCCGCTCCAAGCCGTAAGAAAAATATTCGACGTAAACGTGTTCGGCGCGCTGAACGCCATACAGGCGGTAATACCCTTTATGAGAGAACGCTCAAACGGCGTCATAATCAACGTGAGCTCGGCGGCGGCCCCCCTGTCTTTGCCGTTTCAGGCATTTTATTCGGCTACAAAAGCAGCTTTAAGTTCCGTTACGGAAGCTTTGCGAATAGAAGTCAAGCCTTTCGGCATAAGAGTAACGTCCATTCTGCCCGGCGACGTCAAAACCGATTTTACCAAAAGCCGCGAGAAAAACAAGTCCGATAACCCTATATACGGAGAACGCATAAGCCGCTCTGTCGCCCGTATGGAAAAGGACGAACAAAACGGTATGCCGCCGTCGGTTATCGCGAAAGGCATATACAAGCTTGCGAACAGAAAAAATCCGCCCGTCGCAAAAGTGGGCGGCGCGTCCTACGCGGTTTTGGTGGGACTTGCAAAGATTATGCCCAAACGCGCGGTGTCCTATTTAATCGGCAAGCTTTACGGTTAAAGCGTATAAGCCGCGCAAATAATCACCCTGCTGCGGCGCAAAACGCAACTGAACCGCAAATATATGAAAGGCACAAAAATACCTTTAATGTTAGTTTAACAAAAATAATTTATTATGTAAAAAAATCAATCAAGGTAGTGATATGAGAATTTTACTTGTTGAAGACGAAAAGGAATTATCGCGCGCACTCGCCAAAATGCTGACAAAAGAAGGATATGACGTTGACAGCGTTTACGACGGAGCGGACGGGCTCAATTTTTCCTCCACCGGTATGTACGACTTGATTATCCTCGACGTCATTATGCCGAAAATGAACGGCTTTGAAGTGCTTGCCGAAATACGCCGCCGCAAAATCGACACCCCCGTAATTATGCTCACCGCTCTGTCCGACGAGCGGGATAAAATCTCGGGGCTGGACAAAGGCGCGGACGATTACGTTTCCAAGCCCTTCTCTTTTGACGAACTTTCCGCAAGAATACGCGCCGTTCTGCGCAGACGCGGCAAGCTTGTCAACGACAATAAACTTGCCTATCAGGACGCGTCGCTCGACTTGACTACCTTTACGCTGACCACGGAGCGCGGCGAAATAAGCCTCACTCATAAGGAGTTCGAACTTTTGCGATATTTGTTCGAGTATCCCAATTTCGTGGCGGCAAAGGAAGATTTGATACTCAAAGCCTGGGGACTCGACAGCGAATTCGAATCCAACAACCTCGAAGTGTATATGTCCTTTATACGGAAGAAGCTGTTGCACTTAAACGCGTCTTTCACCATAGAAGCGGTGCGCGGAGTAGGCTATAAACTCGCGCCCGTCAAAAAGACAAACTTCCCCGTTTAATGAACGAAATACTGAGAAAACTCAAACTTAAATACACCCTTACTACCACCGTCCTGCTCGGCATTTTTCTGCTGTTGCTGCTCGGAATATTTTTTGTGCTTCACTTCGCGATGACAGAGGTTGCCGCAAACCGTACGCTGGGCCTCGCGCTGTCCGAGCCCGACCTCAACGGCGAAAATCTGAGAGGAAGACGTTGCATAACTTTTATCGCCGTTGACGGCGAACCCAAATGCGCCGAAGAAGATTTCGTGATTTATTACGGCGGCGATATGGATATTCTTTACGAAGCGATGCGCACCGAAGACGGAAACTTTGAAGTCAACGACCTATATTTCAGAGTTATGTCAAAAACGGAAAAGGACGGCACTATGGTGTATGCCGTCTACGACAGAACCGCCGACCGCGAACAACTGATAACGTCGTCGTTCATACTCGCGGGACTTTACGCGGTGTCGATGATACTGATTTCGGTAATATCGCACGTCGTATCCTCTCAGACTCTGCGCCCCGTGGAGGAGTCGTTCAAAAAACAGCGCGATTTGATTACCAACGCGTCGCACGAGCTGAAAACTCCCCTGACGATTATATCCACCAACCTCTCCGTCATAAAGTCGGAGCCGAATTCCACGGTCGAAAGCAACGAAAAGTGGATTGAGTCCATTACCGCGCAGATTGACAGAATGAACGGATTGATACAAAGTATGCTCGAACTGTCCAAAATGGAGCACGAATTCGATTTGAAAAAAGAACCTGTCGATTTGAGCAAGGAAGTGAGCGGCGCGTGCCTTGCGTTTGAGGCGGTGTGTTTTGAAAAGGGCGTCACCTTAATAACCGAAATTCAGGACGACGTCTGGATGACGGGCGATAAAACCGCTTTGGAACGTCTTGCAATCATCCTGCTCGACAACGCAATCAAATACAGCGGCGAGAACGGCAAGATAGGCTGCGTGCTAAAAGCCGATAAAAAGATTACGCTTACCGTGCTGAATACCGGCGCGGTTATCTCGGAAGAAGAAAGCAAACACGTATTCGACCGCTTTTATCGCGCCGACGGCGCGCGTTCCAACTCGGACAATAAGAGTTTCGGGCTCGGACTGTCCATTGCTCACGCCACCGTTACCGCTCACGGCGGAACGATTTCCTGTAAGGGCGTGCCCGATAAAGGCACTTTGTTCGAGGTCTGCTTCCCCGTTATGAAAAAGACTCCTGCACTTAAAGCGGCGGACAATTAACCTCGCCGTGTTATTATAATCGCAAGCGCACAGCATATCCGCGGGCAAATCAAGCCTCAGCACGAGAATAGTCAAACGCACGGCGTATATCGCAAATAAATTAAGATAAACGTACCCTC
>DBFJGL010000106.1:0-22675 GCA_048394785.1 Christensenellales bacterium
GTATAATATCCATAAACAAATAGTGGATACGCTCGATTACTACGGAATGCCCTACAATCTCGTTGCAGGCGCAAACCTCGCAGGTTTCAAAAAGGTAGCGGACGCAATGATTATGCAAGGCGTAAACTGACTGTTTTTACCTTAAAACCGATATAAATATACAAAAAAAGACCGCGAGTGCGGTCTTTTTTATGATTTCATACTTGCTTTCGACGACAAATTTTTGTTTGCCCTGCCCTTCGTTCCGCAGCAGCCGTAAGCCGCCGCTTAATATCAGTCGTTATCCTCTGCAAGAATTTTTTTCAGCTGTTTGTCGGGAATTGCGTTGATGTCGACTTTGTTGTGAAGCAGCTCGTACATATCCGTGCCGCTGAACTCCGACTTTTCGGGAGTTATTTCGCCGAACTCGCCTATTGTGCCCACGTCGTATTTCGCAAGCGCGCTGTCCGCTTCGTTACGGTAAATAAAGAACTTCTGCCAGCAGAACTCAAAAATACCGTTGAGCAAAATAACCGTCGCTTCCGCTATTATACCCGCGACTTCGGTGCTTCCGAGCGCGGCGGTGATTGTAGGCACATACCACGTCTGGAACGGATAGAACGGAACGTAGAACAAGAAGGCAAGAAACATTGCTCTCGGGACGTTGCCTGCGGATTTGAACGTAAACTTTCTGTTGAGCGTAAAATTCCAGAGTATGGAAAGAATGAGCGCGACCGTCGTGGCTATAAACAGATTTGTGGGCATATCGATTATGAAATTCATAGTGCCCATATCCGGCAGAACGGCTTGCAGTATAGTAAAGCTCACAAGCTGTATAATCGCCGCGCTCGCTGCGAACAGCCAATACTTGATTACCTGAATTACGCCCTTTCTTTTCTCTCGCTTATAATCCTGTATTTCCCAAGGTTCCATCTGAGAAAAATCCGGTTGTTCTTTTTTTGCTTTCTTGGTGTCCGAGTTATCAGCCATAGCTCCCTCCGTTATCATACAAACAGTTTATCATTTTTGACGCTTTTGTCAATACGCAACTTTAACAAACGGGAGAGCTAATCTCACTCGGCGCGCAGTCGGAACAAGCCTACCGTCGTTCTATTGCAACCGCTGCTGCAAATCCGTTCTTAACCGTATTTCGGATAACTATATATTTACTGCTATCGAATTATATATAATAACCGCAAATATTTTCTTTTTAGGCGAATTTGTGCGCGCTTTTGTCAAAAAAGCCGTTTAAGACATCGTTTTGCTGTATAAACGTGCGATATTGGCAATAATTCACGCGTGAATATATCGGAAATCAAACAGCGAATAACGCAGACGTTCTCTCAAAGCGCGGATTTAATGACGCGAGATTTGACGATAGCAAATAAACAAGCCGTACTCTTTTATGTCGACGCTGGCACCGACAAGCAGTTGTTGGAGCAGGACGTCATTCGTCCCCTGCTCGGCGTAGCGGAGCTCCGAAAGCCCTACCCCGACGCAATAGCCGACGCCGTAGATTTCTGCGAAAACGTGCAGACGGTCCCCTTCGAAGAAGCGGCGCAGATAATCGCGGAGGGCGACGTCGCCCTGTTTATCGAAGAAAGCTCGGACGCCATCGTGTTTTCAATGCGCAAGTTCGAGAAGCGCGGCGTTGTGGAACCGCCCACGTCCAGCGTGCTGAAAGGTCCGCGCGAAGGCTTCATTGAAGAAATAAAAACTAACGTGCAAATGGTGCGCCGCCGTTTGAAAACGCCGCATTTCGTGGTGAAAAATATCAAAATCGGCAGATACTCGACCACAAGCGTTTCCCTGCTGTTCGTAAAAGGCATTGCCGCTCCCGAAATCGTAGAAGAAGTAGAGAGGCGGCTTCTCGCGATAGACATCGACGGCGTGCCCGATACGTCATATCTGGTCAGCTTTATCTCGTCCAACAAAATGTCTTTGTTCGGGCAGGCGGGTTCCACCGAAAAGCCCGACGTCGTTGCCGCAAAACTGCTTGAAGGCAGAGTCGCCATCGTCGTGGACGGCTCGCCCGTCGTGGTAACGGTGCCCTTTATGCTGCTCGAAGACATGCAGGACAGCTATGACTACTACTCAAACGATTGGCGCGGCACGATGGTGCGGTTTTTGCGGTTGCTCGGCGCCGTGCTCACCGTGCTTCTGCCGGGCGCGTACGTCGCGTTGCAGACGTATCATTTCCATTTGCTGCCGTTAAAGTTTCTCGTAACGCTGATGTCCGCAACCACGGGAATACCCTTTCCGCCCGCAATAGAAATGCTTTTCGTCCTCATTCTGTTCGAAATACTCAATCAGGCGTCAATCAGAATGCCGCGCTTTATGGGAATTTCCCTTTCCATAGTCGGTGCGATTGTGCTGGGCGATACGGCGGTTAAAGCAGGTCTTATATCCTCCCCGACAGTGCTCGTAACCGCGCTCAGCGCAATAGGCATTTTCTGCATTCCCGACCAAGTCGGCACGATGTCCATACTCCGCATCGCGTTCCTTTGCGTAAGCGCGGTGCTGGGGCTTCTCGGTATGATAATAATGGCTTTCGGATTGATTGCATATCTCGTATCAATCGACAATTTCGGCACGCCTTATCTCGCGCCTTACGCGCCGCGGATAAACCCCGACCTCAAAGACGGCATATTGAAAGCGTCCGCCGCGGATATGCGCAAACGACCTTATTCGATACGCACGTCAAATCACACCAGAATGCAGAAAGCGGATATAAAGTCGGAGGAATGATATGATAAAGAGTAAATATGAACAAAATCTGCCCGACGGCACTCTTTATAACAGTCAAATCGGCGCAATAATTTTCGTGTGCGGCATAGTGTTCAAAGTGTCCTCTCTGCCCGGCATCGCAGCCGACGCGGCAGGCTCGTCGACATTGTGGCTCTATCTGTCGGCAACCGCGATAGAAGTCGGCGTGCTTCTTTTGATATACTTATTTATGACTATGGGCGGCGACGCGTTTTTAAGCCGAAGAAAGTCCGTGTTATACCGCGCGGCAATGACGGTCGCTATGCTGTATTCGATGGTTAAAGGCGTGCTGTATTTTGCTTATACCGTGCTGTTTCTCACCAATGAAATGTTCTCGGGACTCGCTCCTCTGCTGGTAATTTTCGTCTTTCTTATGCCCGTAATTTATATGGGCGTAAAGGGCGTACGCACCATAGGACGCTCCGCCGAAATACTGTTCATTCTTATGTTTCTCGGCGTGATAACAAACCTTGTGTTTCTGGACGCCAAAGTCGAATTCGAACGCACTCTCCCCTTCCTTTACGCTCCCCCAGAACAACTCGCAAAACAGTTCTTCCGTTTCGGACTGTGGTTCGGCGATATGTTTCCCCTCGTCTTTGTCAGAATGAAGAAAAAACGCCTGCCGTATATAGGTTTAAGCACCGCCGTCACCGCGGTGCTCGTAAACGTAATCGTTCTGCTCGGAGTTGCGATGTACGGCGACGCGCTGCCTCTCGTCACCAATATGCTGGTGCGCATTGCGACGTTCAGTCAACTGTCGATGCAAATAGGCAGAATGGAATGGATTTCGCTGTTCGTCGTCATTACGGGAGCGATGTTTGCGCTTGCGTTCAACTATTGGGGTGTGTGCGAAAGCGCGGACCGCGCGTTCAACGGCAAAAAAATAATACGGGTTATCTACCCCGTCGTTATGGTCGCGGTCGTCGCCGCGATCCCCGCAACGTCTGCTGTCGTGGAATTTGCAAGAACGGAAATAGGTTACGTCCTTTTCGCGCTTGCCGTTGCCCTGCCGTCCTTCCTGTTGCTGCTGTACGCATACCACAGGCGAAAAGCCCCCGAAGACGCAAAACAAACTGCGGCGTTCACGGACGGCGATAGCGATGAAACCTCGGAGGACAACGAAAACGAACGCTTTTCGGAAAAGAAATGCGGCGCGCAATCGGGAAGCGACGAACCGTGCTCGGACAACCCCGCCCTGACAAATCCCGCCCGCGGCTCCGTTCACGACGTATTGGCAAAGGAGAAGGAAGAATGAACGAAAAAATGAAAAAGGCCAAGGGTCTGTTATCCAAGAACGTCGCGTCGAAATGGTTTATCATTCTCGTATGCGCAATCCTTCTCATTGCGTGCGGCAGAGTTGTCGATACCGGTTCGCTTTCAAGCACGGGCATTATTCTCGGCTTGGGCATAGATTATTCGGACGGAGAATATGAAGTAAGCGCGCAATCGGTAATTTCATCCACCAACTCGTCGTCGGGCGACGGAGGAAGCGCGAAATATCTCCTCTATAAAGAAAAAGACAAAAGCCTGCTCGGCGCAATGGACAAAATATCTGCAAAAATGGGGTTAAACGCACTGTTATCGCACTGTCATGTGGTTGTTTTGTCAAATGAGACGTTAAAACTAAATCACGAACAGCTGTTTGTCCCCCTTGTGAGAAAACTGCTTTTACCCGCGCAATCGGTTGTCGTAACGTCCGTCGACGCGCCCGATGAACTGCTCTCCGCAAAAATTGCAGGCGACATAACCACGGCGTTCTATCTGCAATCCGTTCTGCTTGCCGACACCGACACCAACGGAATTATGCGGATAACCGTCAAAGAACTGCTCGCCCAGACGATGTCATTTTCGGCGGCGTCGTTCGTACCGCAGGTTGAACTCATTCCTCTGCCCTCTCCTCCCGTGACTCCCGCCGCCTCCACCGGCGGCAGCAGCCAGGAGAACAAGGAAAACACCCTTAAACTATCGGAAGCGGTTGTGTTTAATCAGTCTTTCACGCAGGTAATTGACGAAGATATGACAAAAGCGGCAACCTTGCTCGCGTCCGACATCGCGTTGGGTTCTCTGTCCGTAACCTTGGGTGAAAAGACTTTGATTTTCAAAATACGCGACCAAAAAACCAAACTGTCCGCAAGCGGAAGAACCGTAACGGGAGAAATAAAAATCACGGCGGAGTTTCAGGACGCGCAAGGCGGAGAGGACGGATATACCAAGCCCACGGACTCAATAGTAATGGAAGCGGCAAAAGAAATAGAAAAGAAACTTCAGGCTTCGCTCACGGACTGTTTCGAACTCTCCAAGCGCATAGACGTGGATTTTCTCGGGCTTAAAAACGTCTTATACCGCAAAGAAAGCTATAAACTCGAAAAGGATTGTCTGGACACGATTACTTTTTTACCCGAGGTAAAGATAGAAGTCAAAGAACACGAATGATTTTCATCGTATACCCGATAAAAAACGAATGAAGCCGTTCTCGCGCTAGGATTTTGCACAAGCCTTGCTTGCGCGTAATAAAATATACGGGAGGCGCAAATGGATTATCTTCTTCCCGACGAGGAAACAATGCGGAAAATGTCCGCCGAGTTCGGAGCCATAAAACGGATAGCCTTATCCGCCGACGCGGAGGTTTTATCAAAAACGCCGTCCGATGATGATTTGAGCGCTCGACTGCGCGACTTTTCCGCCTCGTCGTCCCGTTCGGGCGCGTCGGTGGCGATACTTCTTTACATTGCATTCGTTTTGGGCTATAATTCAGGATATGGAGCTTCGTTTTATGACTCCCACAGAGGTGTGGGAGGGATTCAACCCGACAAAGGAGCCTCTCGAAACGTCGATAATTTCTTCCGAAGAGAGCGGCAACTGCGTCCGCAATGAAATTTTCTTTACCTCCGAAACGCTTACGGAAGGTCGCGTTCGCGTATACGCGCGCATAATCTACGACCGCAGATGGAGCGACGCTCGCGCCGCCGTCCTCGTCATTCCGTCTATGAAACGCACAACCGAATACGAAGCTCTTGCCGACAAACTTCTCGAAGAAGGCTACGTCGTTTGCAGAGTCGACTACTGCGGATTGAGCGAAACGGACGGACGCAAAACCATTTTCCCCGACGGACTCGACTACGCTGCTTATCCCGAGTGTCTTTCGCATATGGATACGGTCGTTACAGACGCTCGGAACACGCCGTGGTTTCAATGGGCAAAAATCGTCCGACGCGCAATAACAATGTTGCAGGAGCAGCTGCTCGTCGACAAGGACAGAATAGGCGTGCTCGGTCTTAACGAGGGCGCGCAGCTTGCCTGGCAAACCGCCGGCATAGACAAACGCGTACGCGCTCTTATCCCAATAAACGGAGGCGGATACCTGTGGCTGAAACAGACAAGCAGGTTTACGAGCCCAAACATACCCGCCGATGACAATCAACGCGCGTTTTCAACGGGCGTAGGCGCGGAAACATATGCCAAAACAGTGCATTGCCCCACCTGTTTTATCGTATCTTCCAACTCGTCGTATTTTGACGCGGACAGAGCGGGAGATATTCTTGCGCTTGTACCGAGCGACAAAAAGCAGCTCATAATCAATAAGGGCACGGACGAACAGATTTCTCAAAAATGTTTTGACGCCCTGCTTGTGTGGATGCGCAATAATTTTGCGCTTGACGGCGAAACTTCGCCCAATCCCACCCTTACGTACGAAAAAATCGAAGGCAGATATTATCTGAAACTATATACGGACATTCCGTCGGCGGAACGCCTCGTATTCTGCTGTTCGGGCGAAACTTGCTCGATGGCGCGCGATTGGCGGCTGCTTTCCGACGAGCAAAAGACGGGAAAAAATTATTATATTTATCCCGTTCCCGATTGCGAAGCAGATATATCCGTCGCTTTTGCAGGCGTTGCGTATCCGGACGGCAAATACGTAACCACGCCCATTATTTGCACAAAAAACGGGAACGCGCCCGATTCTCCGTGCGCAGTCGGCGTCCGCAGGCCGAGAATAATCTATGCTTCGCACGAGAGCGACAGCGTTTTCTCTCCCGAAACCGACGCCGTAATTCTCAAAGACGATTTAATCAAAATAAAGCCCGGTCCTTTCGATATTCTCGGGGTGACAACCGAAAAAGGCAGATTGTATTTTTGCAGAAGCTCTCGCGAAATGTCCGCGCTCGACCGCAACACGATGCTGCATTTCGACGCGTACTCTCCGGACGCGCGTTCGCTTACCGTTTCGCTCACTACTTTCCCGGATTTGAAAACATATTCCGCCTCCGTAAAACTTAAAGGCGGTCAGTTCTGGCAAAAAGTCCTTCTTACGTCGTCCGACTTCAAGAGTGCCGAGGGCAGAACATACTCCTATACGGCAACGGGCGTCAAATTTACGCTTTCCGACTGCGAAGGCGTGCTGTTCAACAACTTTTTGTGGATATAAGCGGAATTTAACACATACACTTACACTATGACTGAAAACGACGTACTCCCGATAAACTCCACGCCTCCCGAAAATGCGAGAAAGAAAAAAGCCACCGTAGCGGTGATTGTTCTTCTCGTTGTTTTTATACTTGCGGTAGTTTCGATGATACTCGTAAAGGAGCTTGTGGTTGCTTCGTTCGTTGTGGACGGCATAAGTATGTATCCCACTCTCGACGGCGGCGCGGGAGCAAATCCCGATACCGACGCAGAAAACGGCGACGTACTTTATCTCAACAAAACCGCAAAAATCAAACGCGGCGATATAGTTGTGTTTCGCCCCGAATGGGACGGCACCGACAAAGCTCTCGTAAAGCGCGTCGTC
Source organism: Christensenellales bacterium (assembly GCA_048394785.1). Classification (GTDB taxonomy): domain Bacteria; phylum Bacillota; class Clostridia; order Christensenellales; family CAG-917; genus DBFJGL01. Next base: position 7,535 of record DBFJGL010000106.1, read on the forward strand.
GCCCTCGGCGGAGATACGCTCGCAATTAAAGACAACAAGGTATACGTAAACGGCGCTTTGCTGGACGAGCCGTACGTTAACGGCGATATGATTACGCCCGACATCGAGCTTGAAATTCCGAGCGGACACGCGTTTATGATGGGCGACAACCGCAACAATTCCGACGACTGCCGCCGCTACGGCGCGGTTTCGCTCGATAAAATAGTGGGAAGATGCTTTCTGATTAAGGGTACCGACGGCAAACTCCGCACTCCCTGACGCATTTTCACCGACAGTATTAGTTTGCAAAATTTGCTTATATCCGAAATGCTCGACGTAACTCCGTCACATTGATGTGTCCCCGTCAAACCAAATCGGCGTCTGCCTGCATAAATCGGTTTTGCCCGCATCGATAACGATAAATTAAAAGCGCCCGACGGTGCTTTTTGTTTTTGGACGCTTTTGTAAAATCAATGGTCTTGCCGCCGCCTATCCTCGCACGATTGTTATGATGTCGGTCATATCCTGCGGACGTTTGAAAATATGGTCCGCGCCTTTTATTACGCGCAAATCCGCATTCGGAAGCTTTTCGTCAATATATTTTTTCACTTCGTCAAACGGTACGACGTCGTCAACGTCTCCCTGTATAACGGTGACGGGATAAGTTACGGGAGGGCGGAAAAACAAATCGTTTTCCTTCAATTGCGCAACAAACTCCTTTGTCAGCTTAAACGTCTTATAGCTGTCCTCCTCTCTTTCGTTCGCGTCGCCGTTATCGCCGCCTTCTATGTCTTCGTCGTCTATGTCGGACATATTTACGGCAGGGCAACGCAGAAAAATTTTATCGAACGGATTGTCGTGTTTCGTAAGATACAGCAGCGCCGAGTACGCGCCGAAACTTGTCGCAAACAAATCCAACGGAGCGTCGGGATACGCATTCTTTATATACTTTATCTCCGCTTCGATTGTGTTCATAACGTTGGGAAGCGTAAGCGGACAGTCTGAATATTCGCCGTGACGGGGCAAGTCGACGCATATCACGACGCAGCCTCTGTCTTCGAGGTTTTGAGCCAACTCTTGCAGCGTCGAACTCTCTTTGCTTCCGTAAAGACCGTGCAAGCCCAAAAGGACTCTTTTCGGCGAAATGTTCTCATTATATATTATATTCGGTATTTTATCTATCGAAATACGTTTCATAAACTCCCGTTTGTGTAAAATTTCATTTATCTGCATTCATAATAATATACAACCGCCGCGCTCGTCGCAGCAGCCGTATATCGTTTGTCGCAGCGTACATCGCCCCCGATATACAATATTATCTATGCCGTATAATTTCAGCCCCCCGACGACGGCGACAGCACCATTACCACGTCGCCGTCTTTAAGTTTTGTTTTGAAATTCTGCAACACGTCGATGTTCACCTCGTTGACGTACACCAAAAACTGCTTCATCTTTTTTGCCGAAACGTTTGCCTTGTTTGCAATTATTGAAAGCAATTCATTGACGTCCAATGCCTCGATCTGCTCCGTTTTCATTTTAAGAACAATCCGCGCCGTACCGAAAAATTTTGCCGTCACCATTATACCGTCCCCTCCAATTTCAGTCGTTTAATCAGTTTCTTGGTGGGCACCCCGTGCTTGTCCCAGAAACGATTTTCGTAATAAGCTTTTCTGAGAGTGTCGAGCGGCACTTTGCTCTCCGCCTTTCCCTCAATCTGCTCCTCGTCGGTAAGACGTTTGGGCAGAACGTCGTCTGCCTCGGTTACGCCGAGCCTTATGTCTATAAGCCTTTCGAGATTATAGCCGCGCTCGCCTATGCGCAAAAAATCACCAAATTTTATTTTCATTCCCGTCGCCTTGCTCAATGCCATTGTATGCGGCAGCATATCCATAGGCATATGCAATTTCAACAGCGTCGGAAAACGAAGTATGAATTTGACGGGCAGACCGAATGACGTGGCGTACTTGTTTACAAGCCTCGTCGCTATGCTGTGAGGCTTTGCCATAAGAAAGTTGGGGAAAAACGCATACGTCGTAAACAGACAGTTGCCGCCTGCCGAACACGCCTCCATCAAATCCTGAAACATACAGGTCAACCCTGCCTTGGCTTTGGGCGTATAGGGATTGATAGACAGTCCCAGACCTTCCATAACAACCATATATCCGCCGTTCAAGTGGCAGCCGCCGCGGTTGCCGACCGCATAGCCGAGCCCCTGTCCGACCGCACCGCGCGGCTCGTACGCCGCAAGTTCCATACCCTTGACGTTCATTGCGAATTCTTTTCCGCCGTACTTTTCGGCAAGCCGTTTGGAGCCTTCCGCAAGTTCGTCGCCCACACCCGTTCGGGTGGCGATTTTTTCGAGCACGTCGGATATATCGGATATTTCACCGAAATGCAATCCGTTGTCCCACAATCCCTTCTCGCTCGCTTCCATCGCATAAGACAGCGTGTTTCCGCAGGATATGGTGTCCATACCCCATTCGTCAAGTTCATAGTTCCAATCAAGAATTTTTTGCAGATTGTTGTTGAGAATATTCGCGCCGAAAAGCCCTACGGTTTCGACTTCGGGACCTTTGACTACCTTGTCTTTTACTTTAACCATTCGGGCGCACTTTATGGGGCAGGATATGCACCCTTTGTTGCGAACGAGGTATTCTTCGCTCATCGTTTCGCCCGTTATGCTTTCAAAATCCTTATATTTACCGCTGCGATAGTTGTTTGTGGCAAGCAGATTTTTAGCGTGCATCGGCGCGACTAGTGCGGCTGTGCCCATCTGCGGCAGCTGAACGCCCGTTACGGGGTGGTTGACAAGTCTGTCCACCCACCTCTTGTTCACCTTGCGCAATCCTTCTTTGTCAAACGCTTCGGGCGATTTTGTCCCGTGACAGTACACCGCCTTTAAGTTCTTGGAGCCGAACACCGCGCCGACTCCGCCTCTGCCTGCCGCGCGCTCCTCGGACACAACGCAGGCATAACGCACAAGATTTTCGCCCGCCGGTCCGATAACGAATTTGCCGCCTTTTGCAGGCAATGCCTCCTGTGTTTCCCCCGTCTTTTTGCCCCAAAGCTCGTCGGCGTTGTGAAACACTACGTTGAAGTCGCGCCCTATTTCCAACCAAACCTTGTCTTCCGAACACCCGACGATTATCGCCGCATCGTACCCCGCGCGTTTTAAGTGCATACCGAAACTGCCGCCGCAGTTTGACGACGTATAGAGCCCCGTTAGCGGCGAAATCGAGGACGTGTTAAACCTCGAAGACGACGGCGAGCCCATTGCGTTCAACGGGCAGGTTGTGATGATAATCGCGTTGTCGGGTGAAAACGGATTGAAAGACGCGTTTGCGTTTATACTGCGCAAATGGTCGTTCATAAGCTTGGCGGCCATTATTTTTCCGCCTAAAAACAACTTTCTTTCTTCGTCGGAAAAAGGATATTCTTCCGCCTTTTTTGCCGATAGGTCAATCTTGATAACCCTGCCGGCGTATGCTCCAAACTTCGTTGCCATAAATTCCCCCTTAAAGCACCGACGCTCTATATATATTCAATTATAGTATTTTTGTACCTGTTTTGCAATACCGAAAATAAACGGACGGCAAACGCCGTCCGAACAAATGTTTGTTTTTGAGTTTTAATTCCGTTTCTCCGATAGCCGACTGCTTACAGTTTTTCGACCACCGCTCCGTCCTTCGTGTCCTTGACGGCATAACCCATTGCGGTTATCTGCGCCCTGATTTCGTCCGCTTTCGCCCAATTCTTTTCCGCCTTGGCCTGCGCGCGCGCCGCAACGAGCTCTTCTACCTCGGAAGGCACGGATGACGCGTGCTTGGCTTCGTAGTATTTGATAAAATCTTTTGCGTCGGACTTGAAAATTCCAAGCAGTGAATAGGTTTTTCTGATTTGATTTACGTCTGCCGCCGCGTCGCTGTCTTTTGCGTTTAATTTCGCTTTTACCGACTTAAACAACCCGAAAAGGTCTGATAAAGCTTTCGCCGTGTTGAAATCGTCATCCATAGCGCGATTGAATTCTTCGTCGATTGCAGGATTTAATTCGTCCGATTTAAGTCCGCTGTTCTCAACCTCTGCAATCGTCTTATAAAAGCCGTAGAGGTGCTTGTCCGCGTCGGGGAACAGACTGTCCGTCACGTTGATGTCGCCCCTGTAATTTGTCTGCAACAGCGCAAATTTAATTGTTTCGGGAGAGTATTTGTCCAACAAATCGTTGAGCAGCAGGCTGTTGCCCAAAGACTTGCTCATCTTTTGTCCGTTGACCTTAATCAGCCCGTTGTGTATCCAATACTTTGCAAAAGTTTTGCCCGTCAACGCCTCGGTCTGCGCAATTTCGTTCTCGTGGTGAGGGAAAATAAGGTCGCGCCCGCCGCCGTGAATGTCAATCTGCTCTCCGAACGCCGCCATATTCATTGCGGAGCACTCTATATGCCAGCCCGGTCTGCCCTCTCCCCAAGGAGAAGTCCAGCTTATTTCGCCTTCCTTTGCGGACTTCCACAGCGCAAAGTCCAACGGATTGCGCTTGTTGTCCTCGTTTTCTATTCTCACGCTCTCGAACGCGTCTTCGAGTTTTCTGCCCGACAGTTTGCCGTAGCCTTTGAAACTTTCCACGTCGAAATAAACGTCGCCCCGCTCGGTTGCGTAGGCGTGTCCCTTTTCTATTAACGCGGCGATAAACGCGATAATGTTGTCGATGTTTGTGGTGGCTTTAAGCCATACCGTGGGGTCGTCCACGCCGAAACGGCGCATTTCCCCGTCTATTTTCGCAATCATCTGCTCGGCGTATTCCATTGCGGGAATGCCGAGTTCGTTTGAACGCGCGATAATTTTATCGTCTACGTCCGTATAGTTGCGCGCGTAATTGACGTCAAGTCCTTTCTTTTCAAAGTACTTTCTGATAATGTCGTAAATAAGCGCCTGATATGCGTGCCCGATGTGCGCGTCGCCCGACACGGTTATGCCGCACGCGTACATCTTGACTTTGCCTTCCTCGTTGGGAATAAAGTCGCGCTTTCTTCTTGTCATTGTATCGTATATTTTCATAATCTCTCCTTGCCGCCTTCTTCCAACTCCTTAGCGGTTTTAATTGCGTCCTCTTTGGTCATATTGTTCTCGTCAAGCGTAATGGAATATCTGCACGCATTCACGTTGAGCTTCTTTTCAAGCTCGTAAACCCTCTTGTTCAAGCGTTTGAACTCCTCCATAATGGGGTCGGGCAACAGCACCTGGTCCATATCCGCAATGCGCACTCCGTCCTGCTTCACCACTCTGCCGGGCACGCCGACCACCGTCGAATAGGGCGGAACGGATTTGAGCACGACGCTGCCCGCGCCGATTTTACTGCCCGTGCCTATCGTAAGCGGTCCGAGCACTTTTGCGCCTGCCGACACCATAACGCCGTCTTCGAGCGTGGGGTGCCGCTTGCCCGTATCCTTGCCCGTGCCGCCCAAGGTCACGCCCTGATACAGCACGCAGTTGTCGCCGATCTCCGCGGTTTCGCCTATTACGAGCCCCTGCGCGTGGTCGATAAAAAGTCTTTTGCCTATCGTCGCGGCAGGGTGAATTTCCGCGCCTGTTTTGCGTTTTGCCCGCGCAGACACCAACATCGCAAGCGTTACGCGACCGTCGTTATAAAGCTTGTGCGCTTTGCGATAGGCTTTGAGTGCGATATACCCCGAATACGTTTTGGAAACAACCCAACGCGATTTCGCCGCGGGGTCCTTTTCCATAATTACGTCAAGGTCTGTTTTATAGTATTCTTTGAGCGTCATTTATATATTTTATTATCGTTGTTCGCTTTCGTTGCCGTCCTTATCGGATTGCTCCGATTTTTCCGCTTTCTCCGCATCTGCGGTTTTGCGCGCTCTTTTGGGCTTAGCGACGGTTTGAACTTCCGCCTGTGCAACCGTCTCCGCTGTTTGTGCACCGACGATACCGTTTTCGGCGCTCTTGTCGGCGTCTGCGCCGTCGGCTTTTTCGTTTGCTTTCGCATCTTTAACGTCTGCTGCGTCCCGAGTAAGAACTGCGGCGTCTTCGGCGTCGTTCCCTACGGCATTCCGAGCCGCGCCGCCGTTTTTCTTTTCCTCGAATAACGCGTCGATTTCTTCCTCGAAAATGGTTTCTTTTTCGTAAAGCGTCTTGACCATCTTATCCATTATGTCGCGGTTATCTCTCAAAATGGTAAGCGCGACCTGATACTGCTCGTCGAGTATCCGCTTGACCTCCGAGTCGATTTTCGCCGCCACTTCGTCTGAATAATTGAGCTGAGTCTGATAGTCGCGACCGAGGAAAACCTCTTGCGACGCGCCGAGATACATATTGCCGAGCACCTCGGACATACCCCACTCCGTCACCATTTTTCGTGCAATGCCGCTTGCGCGCTGAATGTCGTTGGACGCACCCGTGGATATGTCGTGAATGACAATTTCTTCCGCCGCGCGGCCGCCGAGCATCATTGCGATATTGTCAAGCAGTTTCCCCTTGGTCATATGATTGTCGTCGTTTTCGGGAAGGGTAATGGTATATCCCGCCGCCATGCCTCTGGGTATAATGCTGACTTCGTGCACGCTGTCGCAATGCTTCATAAGCTTGGCGACGATTGCGTGTCCCGACTCGTGATACGCGGTGATGCGCTTATCCGACGCCGTGACCAGTCTGCTCTTTTTGGCGGGACCGGCAATAACCTTGTTTATCGCCTCGGAAATATCTTCCGTCTTAATCAGCTTTCTGTTATCTCTCGCGGCGAGTATAGCCGCCTCGTTGAGCAGGTTCTCTATGTCCGCGCCCGTAAAGCCTGCGGTAAGCCTTGCAAGACTCTTGAAATTGATTTCGGGAGCAAGCGGCTTATTGCGGCTGTGCACCTTGAAAATTTCCTCTCTGCCTCTGACGTCGGGAGTGTTTACGTATATCTGACGGTCAAATCTGCCCGGACGCATAAGCGCGGGGTCGAGAATGTCCGCGCGGTTTGTAGCCGCCATAACGATAATGGAACTGTTTGCCTCGAAGCCGTCCATCTGAACGAGCAGCTGATTGAGCGTTTGTTCGCGCTCGTCGTTGCCGCCGCCGAGTCCCGCTCCGCGCTGACGGCCGACCGCATCGATTTCGTCTATGAAAATAATGCAGGGCATATTCTTTTTCGCCTGCTCGAACAAATCTCTTACTCGCGATGCGCCCACGCCTACGAACATCTCTACGAAGTCGGAGCCGCTGATTGAAAAGAAAGGTACGCTTGCCTCGCCCGCGACGGCTTTCGCAAACAGAGTTTTACCCGTTCCGGGAGGGCCCACAAGCAAAACACCCTTGGGTATTCTCGCGCCGATTTCCTGAAATTTCTTGGGGTCTTTCAAAAAGTCTACGATTTCTTTAAGCTCCTGTTTTTCTTCCTCCGCTCCCGCGACGTCAGTAAAGCGCACTTTGATGTCGCGCACCTGATTTGCCTTGGTCTTGCCGAAGTTGAGCGCCTGATTGTTCGCACCGCTCGACTTGCGCATAATAAACAGGAAAATACCCGACAGCACTATAATCATAATGAGCGGCACAAGCAAAGAGCTGAGCAACGACGTGCTGTTGGGGTTGTTAAATATGAGCTGTGCGTTCTGCACGTTGGCGTATGCCGGATTATCCGCTGCGACGGAATTTTTCAGGCTGTTGAAAGTGTCGTCGAAATCAACCCTGCTGTCAATGTAAGTGAAGTAGTTATAACCCTTTTCGCCGTAAAGTTTTATTTTGAGTTTATATCCGCCCTCGAGATAGACGGCTTCCACCTTGCCCTGCTTGAACCAAGTCTCAAAAGAGTCCTCGCCTCCGCTGTAAACAAGCTCCTTGGGGCCGGTAAGACTCACCGCAAGCACGATTGCCAGCACGACGAGCAATACGACGGAAATTATAATCATAACGCGTCTTGTAGATGCTTTCATTCTTCCTCCGCAAATTATTCTATACGAATAATATGTTCTATTATTATAAAAAGTAAATATATAATTGTCAACGATTGCACGCGCCGCCGCGAAAATTTGCGCCGAGTGCAGACGAAACCTCATATACCTTAAAACAATATTATTCCCGAACGGTTAAACTTTGATTAAAAGATTAACGCGCAAAAATGCCTCTATTTTTTCGGTTATATTGAAAAAAGAAGGCGTTTCCTTCCTTCTTTCTTTTTGTCGGTTTTATTTACATTTCATCACGCGGTTAAAATCTTATCCGCACGCCTCTTTGAGCATATCGGCGACTTTATCCGCCAATTCGTCGACATAAAGTTCGGAAACCTGCATTAACTCCATAAGGGCGTCGCTGCCGCTTTCGCCGACGACTCCCAAAACCCCTATGTCTCCGAAGCGACGCTTCTTTCCCTTTACGGCGGCAGGACACACTCCGTCGCCGCGCACCATAATACTGCCTACTTTTTTCTTGTCGCCGAGACTTGCGTCCACAGCGATTATGAGCGCGTCTTCGTGTACGTTCGCTATAAAATCCATCCATTCGGGCATATTTTTGCCGTGGACGGGCTTGTCCGTCGTCCCGTAAACAAACGCCGGAACATTGTATTTGTCGCGCAAAAGCGTGCCCACTTTCGGTCCGAGTGAATCCCCCGAAACGGACGGGGTGCCGAAGCACACTATAACCACCGATGACTGCAAATTATTCATAGGGAAATTCTTGACGGATAAACCGCGTTTTATACGTTTTGCGATTTGGGAATTATAAATTGCGGGCGCGGTTTGCATATACATAGTCGTTAAGGGTTTATATGTAAAACATTTCCGTTTGCTATTTTGCGACGGTTTGGTATAATGTAATTATCTATACTATGTATAAGGAGTAAAATCGTGTTTGCTACTGTTCTCGGCGCAAGCTTCGGATATGCCGACATCGCGGTGCTCGTCGTTCTCGGGCTTGCTTTGCTGATTGGAATAATAAGAGGATTTTCAAAGTCCTTGAAAGGACTTTGGCTTACTCTTGCCGTAATACTGATTTCATTGCTGTTGGTCGGAGTGACGTTTGCGCCCGTTCGGGAAGGCTCCCTCGCCGCCAAGCTCGACGACGCGATGATCTCCGCAAGCGCAGGTTGGGGCGACGCGTTCAACACCCCCGTCGTGTCCACGGAAAACGGACTGCGAGCGGAATATAACGGCGAATACGTCGAATTGAGTTCCATAGACGGCGTAAAGGGCAAGATTGCGAATTCGCTTGCCGGCTCCTTCTTCACCGAAGACGGACAGACGGTAGCTCAGATGATTACGTTCCGCATAACGGGCTTCGTATTTCTGCTCGGGCTGTTTATTGCATACTGCATAGGACTCGGCATAGTGTTTGCCCTGCTGAGGCGCGCGACCGAACGAATGAAATATTCGCAATCGACTGTCGTAAAAATTATAGACCGCACGCTCGGAGGCGTCGTATCCGTCGCTTTGGGGCTCGTGTTCATATTCTTCGTATTTGCGATTATCGCCGCGCTCGGAAACGTTGCGCCCGAAGCTGCCGACTATATAATCAACTCGCCCGTGGGCGGATTTTTATACGGCATAAACCCCGTGGGAAAGGTGTTTGCGGACGTCTTTTCCTTCGTAATATAACCGTCGGGAGGTTAATATGAAAGTTTTAAGAGGAACTTTGACCTTTGTTCTCGGAATGATAATCGGTATCATTCTGTTTGTGGTGGCGATAGGCGGCGCGGCGTTTATCATTGCGTCGAGCGTGTCCGTGGGACAGCTGCAAGACCAGGTGGGCGGCGAAATTTTCGAGCCCGACAGCGAGATTATCGACAAAACCGTCCTCGAAGTCGTAACGGACTTGGTATCGGACATTCAGAATATAGACAAACTGACAATAAACACGCTTAAAACCAAGTACGGTCTTAAAATTCCGAGCGAAATAAGCGGCATCGATATTTCTCCCGTATTCGACGAACCCCTGCTGAACGTCCCGAATGCGCTGGGAAAAATCGTAAACAACGTCACGCTTAACGACATCGGCGAGCTGACGGGAATAGACTTCAACGACTACGGCGTACCCGTGATAAAGGACAATCTTTATCAAAGCGTCACCGCGACAATCGAAACTCTGCTCGCAACGCTTAACGACGCGTCCTCCCTTTCCATACGCGATTTACAACAGCAGTTCGGCGTAAATCTCGGAGATAACGGAATTATCGACGCAATTGCGGACGTACCGCTCAATCAATTTGCAAATCTTATGATGGATTTGCCGATAGGCACGGTAATCGACATCGACGAGGACCTGTTTCTCCCCGTAGCCGCCGTTGACGTGTACTTGAAAGCCGACAGGCGGGAGCCCGTCGATATCGACAATCTCGGCACGGTAAAAGACGGCGCGCTCAGTTATATCGCGGGTTCGAAAGACGGCAACGTAATTTATCGCGAGCTTCTGTTCAGAGAAAAAGAGGTAAAAGGCGCGGACGGCACAATCACCAAAGAATGGATTGTGGACAATTCGCCTTACAGCGAAACTTTCGATAAAGAAAACAACTCTTACGTCTATTACAGATACATCGAATACGAACTGCTTGCCGACAATACCGCCGCCGAACCGACCGAATTTTTCATAAAGTCTTACAGAAACGTCGTCGACAGCGTTGATGGCGGCGAATACAAACTGCGCGAAGACGGTTATGTGAGCTTATCTTCTTTCTACAAAGACTCCTCTCTCACCTCTCCCCTTGCCGCAGACGTCACCGCAGACGGCAAGCTGAGTATTCCGTCCGCAGTATATTACGACAACAGCGGCGCGCAGGAAACGGGAGAAGCCTTCGGCTTCAACCCCGACGAAGCGCCTTCCGTCGAAAACGTACTGCAAGAAGGCTTTGACGGTTACGTACGCTATCATAAGGGCGCGGACGCGGCGGTGCTGCAAAAGCTATCGGGATATACCATAGGCGGCATCAACGGCGCGGTGGACGAAATCACGAGTCTTAAACTCAAAGAAATCATCGACATAGACGTAAACAGCCCCGACACTCCGCAAATACTCAAAACCCTCGCGGAAGTGCCCGTGTGCGACCTGTCCGAACAGATAAATTCGCTCACTCTCGCGGACGTAACCGAGATTGTCGGCTACAATTACGAAGCTGCGGCAAACGGTAAATACGCGTTCATACCCGCAAGCACGAGCTATGAGCTTTTCGACGAAAACAAACACGACGCGGCGGCGAAAAGATATTCCTATTCTTACGCCGCATCGGACAACGGCGAATATATGATGCTTGATGGCAAGTACTATCTCTACCGCGACGGCTTTGATACGCAAGAGGGCTTCGGAGGCAGATTCGACCGCGTGTTCGCAGAGGACTCAAACGGAAATTACGTAAGAGTTCAGAAAGGTTACTACACCCCCTACAACGCGGCTGAACACGGCGAATACGCTCGCTATAACTTGTCCGCAACCCAACCCGACAACGCAGCCGCCGCCGTTTTACAACGTCTTGCCGCGCTTTCCGTGGGCGATTTCGGCACGGCTTTTAACGATATAACGGTAGGCGACGTTGCGGGCATAGACTTCGACGTGTTCGAGAAAACCGTTGTAAGCGGTGCTTTTGACTCGGATACCGTATATTACGAATATGACGGCGGTCTTTATTCCGAAACGGAAGATTTGATACCTGTTGCGGATAAAACGTATTATGTTCGCGCCTTCGAGGGCACGGGCAACGCCGTAATGAAAAAGCTCGTCTTTATCGGCATAAACGACATCGGCGCGAAAATGGACGCCGTAATCGACAGCCTTTATCTTGACGAAGTGCTCACCGTCGTTTACAACAAGTACGACGAAGCGCCCGACGGCGCGTACGTCAAAGTCGGCAATTACTACACCCTTTACAACCCTGCCAATAAAAATCACGAGGGTCTGCAACGCTATAATCTTTCCGCCGATCAGCCCGATAACGTCGCGTCAAAAGCAATTCAAAGGCTTGCGCGCGTAAAGATAAACGATATGGCTTCCGCCTTCGACAAGCTGTTGCTGTCTGAGGTTATGGAATTGAAAGCAGACGTGTTCGAGGACGCACAAGGCACCGAATACGACAGCAGCCGCACTTATTACGAATATAAGGCGGCGGAAGGTTCCGTCAACGGATATTTCGCTCAGGCGGAAAACGTGACGGAGGATAATTACCTTAATTATTATTACGTCGGAGCAGAAGGCGAAGGCAACGCCGTGCTCAAAAAAATGGCGTGGCTCACAATCAACGATATGAGCGCGCAGATGACGGGCATAATAAACGACACCTATATTCACGAACTCATCGAAATCCACGACAAAGCCACCGTCACCTCGGCGACGGACGCAGCCGAACACAATGATTATTTCGTCCCCTACCGCCCCGAATACAGCGTTGTGGACAGCGAAGGCAGCGTAACGCGTTACGGTTATGTGCTCGATAGCGAGGGCGGCTTTTACGCAACCGAAAGCGTATACCTCCCCGCCACCGAAAAACAGCTTACAGCAGGAGAAGAAAAAGCATATTACTACAAAAAGTACGTCGACAGCGAAAGAACTGCCGATAATCTTGCAAAACTGCTGTCCGGCGAGCTTATGCTTTATTATAAGAACACGAGCGGCGAATACATCTATAATCCCACCGTCGCCGCAAGATATTTTATCAAAACCTCCGTCATACCCAGTTATACTCCCGAGTATATAGATCTTTACGAGAGAACGAACGTTGCACAGGCGGGCGAAACGGCGATAACGGGAAAAACATATTCTTTCACGAACGGTGTCGGTGAAAATTTGCTTTATGTAAACACAGGCATAGCTTTTATACAGTATGACAGCGCCAATCTCGCTCATATGAATATGCCCCTTTACGTTTTATACGAGGGAGGTTTATATCCTGCTTCCGCGGATAATATCGCGGCGTATAAAAACGGCAGCGGAAAGCTGTACGACATAAACGGTGCTGAAATTACAACTTACGACGACGCTAAACAGTATTACGTTAAATTAAACGAAATCGAAACAGGCAAATATTATTTCTGCGCGCTTGACGGCAATTACGACGACGGCGGAGATACTCCCGAAAACGCAGACCTCAAATATTCTATGGTGCTTTGCGAAGAAATTACAGTGGACGGCAATGCGGCATACGGATACCTCGCGCGGTCGCGCAACAACGTATATGCGGGCGACTCCAAGATAATAACCAACGCGGTTGCGGTGAGCGTTGACGTTGAGGCAAGCTCGGCAGTGCTCCGCGCTTTCAAACGGAACAACGTCAAAATAGGCACGCTGGACAACGCAATAAAGAATATGAAACTTTCCGACGTAATCGACGTCGCGCCGGGCAGCATTCTCGATTTGATAAAGAATAAAACCCTTAGCGAACTTGACAGCGCAACGTCCACCCTGTTTACGGAAATGACCGTACCCGAAATGCTGCAAATAGCAAAAATTCCTCTTGACTCGTCCGTTTCGGGACTGCTTACGAACGTTACGCTTTCCGATTTCTTCGGAGCGCTCACGGTATCTACGCCCGAAAACCAAGGCTCCGTCCCGTCAATTCCGTACGGAACTCTATACGTCGACTTCGCCAAATTGTTTGACGTCACTCTCGTTACCGCGTCGGCATAATGCAGATACGGCAGTATAACTCCGAAGACGCCAAGGCGGTGCGAAAAATCTGTTTCGGCACCACTTCGGCGCATTATAAAAAACGCTCTCGCGTGCTCTACGCACTCTATTGCGACTACTACATAGAGTGCGAGCCCGAAAGCTGTCTGGTTGCCGTAGATGAGTTTGACAGACCGTGCGGCTATATTATGTGCGCAACCGATTGGACTCGGTTTTTGAGCGACTTTACGCCTTATTTGAACGTAGTGCGCAAAGAGTCACTGACGGAATATCTCATTCAACGCGCCTATTTCAATTGCGTAAAAGATTTGTTCGATAAATACCCTGCCCACCTGCACATCGATATTCTGCCTGCGTTTCAAAGCAAGGGCGGCGGACGCGCTTTAATGGAGGGGCTGAAAAACCTGTTGATTGAAAGAAACGTCCGCGGACTTATGCTCTGCGTAGACGCAAAAAATAAGGGCGCAATCGCGTTTTACGAGCGTATGGGGTTTGAAAGATTGCGCTCGCTTTACGGGCTGTCATTGGTCTACGGCATTTCGCTTTAATCAACGCCGCCGCTTGCAAGTATTCGCCCAAATGTTCCCGTCCTTTTGACGAAAGCAAAACGCCGCAGATGCGGCGTTTTATCTTATTTAATTCCGTTTATATTTATCTCTTTATAAAGTATTTATCAATACAGAATATTTATCATTTCCTCGAAGCCTAACCCGTCCTCGCATACCGCTTCCATTTGATACTCAACATCATGCAACGTAAAAGTATACTCATAACTGTTATTGACTACATTAAAATAATATTTATACTCTATACCTTTTATATTGATTATTTCCATTCTATTTTCATTTTGCATTTCGCCTATTCGAAAATTAGAAACATACGCATTTCCAGAAAGGCTTTTTATTCCATTACTATTTACAAAATAGCTTAAATATATGCCTATTATATTTGTTTTATTGCTCTTTTCAACAATACTTTTAACAGCTAAATACAAATAATCGGATTTTATATCAATAACGGAAGAGTTGTTTTTTGCATTAAAGCTTTCTATGCTTTCTTCATCGGCATATTCTACTTGCTCATTTGTTAAAAAATATAAGCTGTCGCCGCTATCGGGTATGGTCTGTTTTGGGTTGAGCGTAATGGGAAGAACTATTGCAAGTATAATAACAACCGCCACCATACAAGAAACCGTGGCAAGGCGAAATTTGCGATTGAAAGTCTTATGCGCAGGCTTTTGCGCATACTCCGTTTGTCTGAATTTTTTAAGGTCGGTATCGGCGTCCGTCTGCGCCGATACAAACCTTGTCATTTTTTCATCAAACTCTTTGTCTTTCATCTCAGTAAACTTGCGTCGCTTCCGCGTCGATAAGCGTTCCGTAGCCTCCTATCTTATAATATACATGATTATTTGCAACTTGTCCCGTAGAAACTCTAAGATATGTGTCCGTCCTGAAATTTACGTTATTGCTGTCATAATATCTTATTCTGCTATATCCGAACGCAACCATCATATGATTGGTATTAAAGTTCATATTGCTTACATAATCGTATTTATCACTATCATAT
>DBFJGL010000107.1:0-4450 GCA_048394785.1 Christensenellales bacterium
CCGCCGAGGTATGCAATCCGCCCTTTATCGCTCCGCCGAACGTCTGTTTTGCACCTTATAACGCAAAAAAAATTCTTTCCGAAACCGTGAAAAAAGCCGATACCGAATTTTGCTTTTGTTGCATAAAACTACACTTGTATCACAATCTTGACAACACTCTTGCGCTGTGCAATAATGTGATTGTTTACGGAGGAGTTATGGATTACAAAGAAGATTTGCGCGTCATTCGTACACGAAAGCTTTTGAGCAATACTCTGCTCGATATGATGGAGGAAACTTCCATAGAAAAAATCAGCGTCATTGATTTGTGCGCGCGCGCAATGGTAAACCGAGCGACGTTTTATGCGCACTTCGAGGACAAATATCATCTGCTTACTTTCGCGCTCGAAGACCTGAAAGACGAGGTTTACGCCAAATTCACTCACGATTTCGAGGCGTTTACCCCTGCCGAAATGATAAGAAGTCTTATGCGTATGGCTGTCGAATTTCTGTACAACAAGCAAAACCACGTTGCCAACGTAATCGCAAACAACCGCAACGAAAAAGTCATTCAGACAATTACCGACTCGCTTGCGCAATCCATAAAATATCAGCTGTCCAAATTTAAGAACGACTACGATATAAAAATACCCCTTCACTATATGTCGGGATTTTTTGCGGGAGGTATGGTTAATATCGCTCTTTGGTGCATAGACAACCCCGATAAAAGCACTTATCAGGAGCTTGTCGACTATACCGAAATGATAACCAACGGTATTTTGTTTGAGAAGAAAAACTGACTTTACTATACCGTTTTATATCCGTAAACTCTTAAAACGGTTATATTTCACACGGAAAACGATAGCGGTATTTGCTTAAATCCACTCTGTAATCGTCGCCCACTTCGACGCCGTCGGCAATAAGACGCGCCTTGTGTTCGTCCACTCCCCCGAATGCAAACGCGCGGCTCAATCCTCCGTTGCGATTGACAACGCGGAAGCAGGGAATTGCGCTGTCGTCGGGGTTGACGTGCAACGCCCAGCCCACCGCCCGCGCCGCTCTGGGCGCGCCGCATACCGCGGCAATCTGCCCGTAAGTGGCGACCTTTCCCTCGGGAATGGTCTTTACCGCCTCGTAAACTCTGTTAAAAAAATTGCTCCCTTTGCCGTTATCCTCTCTCATAGCAAATCCCCGATATTTTTGTACGTGTAGTTCTTTTTAAGCGCGCGATAAAAGGTAGGTATAGACGAAAATCCGCTTTCGTACGCCGCCTGCGCAACCGTGCATTTTTCGCGCCGCAGCATCTCCAACGCCTTGTTCAGTCTGATTGTGGATATATAATCCGTGATGCTTGTGCCGAGCACGCTGTTGAATATGTGCGAAAAATAATACTTGCTGTACCCGAAATCCTCCGCCATATCGTCAAGCGAGATATTCTCGGCATAGTGGCTGTCAATATAATCGAGCACCCGTTCGACAAAGGACTGACGGTCGGTCGCGTTGCCTTCTTCCACGCCTACCGTTTCGACGATTGCGCCGAGCAGCAAATCAATCTGAGCCTGATATAAAAGCGGATTGACGTCGCGGTTTGCAAGCGACAGAACCAACGGTTTCAAAGCGCGGCAAACCTCTTTGTCTTCAATCACGTTGCTCTTTAACACGTCGCCCGAAAAACATTTGTAAAAATGCGCGAGCATTCTGTTGGGAAAAACAATGATTATCTGACTGCCGTCCGCCGACTGCTTATAGCTGTGCAAACAATAGCTGTTGGCAATGAAAATATTGTCGCTTTCGAGTTCTATCTCTTTTCCGCCGGCAATAATCTCCTTTTTCCCTTCGAGGACGTACATAATTTCGACCTTTCTGTGAAAATGATAAGGACAAACTCCGTCCGTTTCCGCGTAAAGTATATTCTCGTCGCGTTCTCTGGATATTTCGTAAGTGGCTTGCATATGTCCCCCTCGCGCGGTAATTCGGAGCTCCGATTATATTCCGTCTGTTTCATTCGATTTTCCGATTGTTTTGCAATATCGTTTAACTTGCGTATCGGACGGGCGCGATTTGCTTATACTATTATAGCGGTATATTCCGCATATTTCAAGCGCAAAATATTATCTCAACGGAAAAATGAAACCATTTGCGCATTATTTCTTAAAATATTTACATAAATTATACATACAATCGCAATATATGAGAATATTTTATCAAAATTTGTGATGACCTATATAAATTTCGGGCATACAATACGGGTGAAGCGAAAGGGTAAACCGATTAGCCGAAATAAGAATACTATCATCAGGAGGTATATATATGAAAAAGAATAACCAAAGCAGCGGACGCGCAACGAGAAGGTTGGCGGAAAACATCAGCAAGGCGTTGTTCGGGTTTATCAACAGATAAATTGCGCAAGCCGAAAAGCAAACAACCAAGTCGTTTTATGCGACTTAAAGTTAAATGCCGCGATTTTCGCGGCATTTATGTTTATTACCTCATACAGATTATACCTATATCTTTTAATATCCGTTATACATTTATATCCGTTGCGTCTTCCGATTATGCCTTTTGCGCCTCGTTTTCGTAATCTTCGAGCATTTGCACGGAAACCTCGTAGCAATCAGCCAATCCCTGCAAATCCAAATTTCCGACAGTATCCTTGCGCGTATGATAATAGTCCTGCAAATTGTGGTTCATCGCCGTGATACCCACCGCCTTGAAACCGCCTTGATTAAACGCCGCCGAATCGGTTGCGCCGAGCGGCACGTTGCCTATATTGCAGGTTATGCCCAGCTTATCCGCCGCCGATTTGAACATATCGCCCGCTTTTTTGTCTGCGGCTACGGTGAGGTTGAGGTCGCGCTCGTTCACCTGCAAGAACCGCCCCTCGTGAATTGTATCGTAACACACTATAATCGTTTCGCAGTCCTTATAATCGTTGACGTGCGCATTGCACCACGCCTTGGCTCCTCTAAGCCCTGCTTCCTCCGCGCCCGATATAACGACGCCTACCTCCGTGTTTTCAAGCTCAACCCCCTGCGCCTGCAACGCTCGCAGCACGGCTATTCCCATATAACAGCCGGTGAGATTGTCGTTGGCTCCGTCCACTATCTGCTTTTCGTTCCAAAGCACATAAAGACATACCCAAAACGGTACGAACGCAACGGTCGTCCACGCCATAGTTGCGACAACGTCCTCAGTTACGCCAGCAAGAGCGCATATGCAGACAGCAACAAGATAAAGCAGCCCCACTATGCTGATGAGCACGTGCCCCACAAACAGCACGCCGCCGCCTATATTGTTGAACGTCCATTCGCACGCAGCGTCGGGGTGCCCGTTAAAGAGAATGCGGCGTTTGATTTCGCCCGCGGGCTTTTTGGTGGCGGTCAGATTATACGAAGTCTTTTTGGGATAAAGTCTGTCTACAAGCCTTCGGTAAAGCACAAACTCGCCAATCATTATCACTCCGCCCGCTGTCACGAATATGACGGACAATGCGTACAGCGCGACGCTTGCCGCAACCGATATCGCCGCAACGGACGCCGCTATCGTCAACGCGCACGCTATTAGCACAAGCGTTACCGTGATGTAAATCCAGCCCATAAATGCCGAGGGGTGCAACTCGAAAGACTCGATTTTAATGTCGTCGCAACCGAACCTGCGACATTGTTCCGCCATATACTCAACGGCTTGTTTCTCGCCCTCCGCGCCGGGAGCACGCTTACCGAAGTTTTTGATTACCGAAGTAATCTCGTCTTCCATAAACTTGGCGGCGTCGGCTTTTGCCGCTTTGACCTTGGTCAGCTGCATAAAATTCCTCCCTGTTTTCACATTAACACTTATTGTATATCAGCCGCGTTTTTATTTCAAGAGTGTGAGCGCATTTAGTCGACTTAAACAAAATGACAGCCGCTGCCGTTCATCACTCTCATATTTAAGTCGCAATTATTATCTTACGGCTTGAAACTCCGTTTTGCGCGGCGTTTGCAAGCCGTCGCTCGCGCTTAACGCATACTCATAGCATTACAACAAACATACCAAACGCGACGACAAAATAAATTAGGTGCGCGTAATATGTCCTTTGCGCTTGACAAAACACGATAAGTGCATTAACATATTCGCGTACAACAGATAAACACGAGGTGCTATATGTTAAAAAACTGTTTCCCCGAAAGGCTTAAACTCCTGAGAAAAGATATGGGAATGAAGCAGAGCGATTTGGCGGAAAAGCTGAAGGTGTCAAAATCCGCCGTTTCCGGCTGGGAAGTCGGACGCAACCAACCCAACTATGACGTGCTCATTGAAATGAGCATTATGTTCGAAGTGACCGTAGATTACCTCATCGGCAGAAGAAATTACTGACAAATCGTTGATTGTACTTGTAAAATATCATTTTATACATTTAGCGTAAACATATTATAATGACATTAAATCAAGCACTTGCAACATGGGTCCGAGCATTGATTAAAAAAAGCAC
>DBFJGL010000108.1:0-15602 GCA_048394785.1 Christensenellales bacterium
AATGTATATTGGTTCAACGTTCTTATCTGCATAAATACGGCGGTGCCGTTTATAGTAAGCGTAAGCCATATTGGCAAGAGTTACTGTTTGATGAATTACCTGTTATACGTCGAGAATATAATTTGCGAGGAATAATAAATTACGTTAAAGGTATCGGTTATTGTCTTAACAGTCCGGTTGCAAGCACAAACCCCGATTTTTTGAATACTGCCACAGTATTGCAGGTTCCGGTGTATTTATTATTGGGGCATCATGATCTGAACTGTGCGTGGAGTTTGGCTGAAGAATGGTTTAATCAATTACAAGCACCAAATAAAGAATTGATATGGTTTGAAAACTCTGCGCATAGTCCGCAATGGGAAGAGCCGAATTTGTGGAATAAGAGATTTGCAGAAATATTTATGTCCGCAAATCTGTAACAGTAGCGTTATTTAATTTGAACTAACAGTAAATCGAAAAGATTTATGCCGTTGCAGTTGCTGAAATGTTTATTATTCTGAAAATAGTTCTATAAACTGTCCGATGGTGTAGTTCCCTTCGCGGTTAATGCGTTTCAGTTGTTTTATGGAAGAAGGGTCGGCGAAAGTGACGGTCGACACGCCCTCGTTGCAGGTGAGAAACATTTCTATGCCCATATCCTCCAATGTTTTGCGCGCGAGGGGAGAATATTTACCGAAAGGGTACGCATATACGTTTGACGCGCGCCCCGTTGCTTCGATAAACTTGTTTTGCAGACGTTCGGTATCGTTTTTGACGGCTTTAACGTAATTCTCATCGCTTTCGCCGCTCATCTGACCTATACCGAAGCGCGGTTTGTAGCGGTGCATATTATAGCTGTGACAGCCGAGCGTGACTATATTTCCTTTTGCGAGTTCTCTCATCTGCTGCCAAGTGATATGCGAGTAATTGGGGTTGCTGTCGTCGCGTTTACGGAATTGAATTCCGAGAACGCTCCCACGATATTGAAAAGTACTTTGGCGTTATGTTTCTTAAAAAGAGGAAGACCGTAATACATATTGTTGTAGCGGCCGTCGTCGAAAGTGAGAAGCAGAGGTTTTTTTGGCAGAGTTCCCAAGCCGTTGGCAAAATCGATAACCTCCTGCGCGCTCACAAAGACGTAGCCTGCGTCGGTAATTGCCTGCAAATCGTCGTCGAGTTGTTTTTCGGACACGATATATCTGCCTTTGCGGCTGTTAAGTATATTGTGATACATAACAACGGGAAGCCTTACGCTGCCTCCTCTTATCTCATCGTGACCGACGTTGCGTGCGGCAGTCATACCGTCAGACGCGTTGATTTGCGTTTGCGTTGCGCCGACGTGCGCAGCGATGTCTGTTCCGACAGAACCGTCAGACGATGCGCGTTGCAAGCCGCTTGCGTCTTTATCCGCGCCGCTTGAAAAATTGTATGCGCAACATACGGATGAAGATATGGGGAGAGCAGTCAGCAAAAGCAGAAACACAAGTGCGATTATCGGTTTTTTCATAAGCGTAGTGTGCGCTTATATGCGAAAATTTTGCATTGCGGCGGCAATCTGTCTCGCGATAAACGGGGTTAAACCTCTCTATATCGCATATCGGATAAAAATAAAGGACGCGGTTTACGCGTCCTTCGTGATAATAATGCTACATTTATCGTAAGCTTGGCAACAGCTTAGTTTTGCGGCTTATCGGAAAAGGGAATTATTTGTTCTTTTTTGAGAACATCGCTTTGCGTGCGGCGGCTTTCTCGGCCTTGCGAGCCTCTCTTTCGGCTTCCTGAGTGGCTTTTGCTTCCTCTGCCTGCGAACGTTCGATTTCAATCAGCCGTTCGTAGCTCATACCTGCGGCGATTGCGGCAAGGCGTTTCTTTTCTTCCTCGATTTTAATTTTCTTTTTTTCGCGGAACAGTTGAACCAGCGCGAATACGATTGTAAGACCGATGCCGACGAAAAGTCCTTCCGAGCCGAGCTTATAGTTAAAGCCCGCGGCGAGCACGATTGCCACGATTACGCCGAGAATTGCGGGGAATATGGCGAGTTTGGGGTTCTTGGCGATGTATTTTCCGCCGAGCGAGCCGAACAGCGCGTAAACCACGCAACCGAAAGCCGGAGTAAGATATTCGGCGTTGTCGATGGACTGTTGCAGGTTGGGAATGATTGCGAGCAGCATAACCATTACGGCTATTACGACGATGGTCAGCAAAGAACTTGTCGCAACTGCGAGAGTGGCTACGATTTCGTTTTCTTCCGTGCCTATTTTAGTGCCCGCTATTTCCTGCGCTTTGACGACGCAGGGAATTTTGAGGTTGGACAGATTGCCCGTAAGGAAGGACGAGTACATACTGTTTATGCCAATCATCGGGGCGTAAATTATAGGTTCGGCGATGCCGGACAAAGCCATCAGAATAAACGGGGAAATTACCGCCGCCGAAGAAAATACGCTCCAATCGGGGGTAGTTTCGTAAAAGAGGCACATCCACACGGGCACCGAGCCGATAAGAAGCAAGCCGATAAGCAGCCAAAGTCTGCCTATACGGTGCATTCTTGCGTTCATATCCGCTATGGTTTCTTGTTTTTTAGCTTTCATAGCGCACCTCCTTACAATACTGCCGCGGCAACGGCGGCGGCGTTTTCGAGTTCGGGAGCTTCCCAACCGTTCTGAATTGCAAAATAGCTGATTACGGCGACGACCGCCATTGCGATCAGCATAGAGAATGCGGTGGAGAAACTGTCAAGCCATTTGATGCCGGCTTTGTTGATGAGCAGTTCGAAAACGTACATACAGAGCGCGGCTACTATGATTGCTATAAAGTTGTAGTAGCTGTCGATAAAGCTGACGTTGGACGCAATCTGGCTGACGCTCATTGCAAGGTAGCCGAGAATCATACCGATAAAAACGACCTGAAACGCGAGTTCGCCGATATTTATGCCGCCGCCGCTCGGGTTTTTGGTGTTTTTGTTTGAAAGCATTGCGATTTTGGGCTGAAAACGCTTGTATGCAAGCAGAACGAACAGCGGTCCCGTGACAATCGGAATGGTCATTACGGTTGCAATGGTGACAAAATCTTTTGCGGTAATATCGCTTGCGATGAAACTCTCCATCGAACCGGCTATCGCGCTTGCCGCGCCGTCCGCCATCATCGCTTCGTATTGCAGAGAACCGATGACGGAAAGTCTGATTGAAGGCAGGGCGATGCCGATTGAGCCTATCAGCGTAACGACGCCGACGCCGATGCCGATTGCGGGCAGAATGGAGTAGGTTATCGAAGTGGTGATAACCTTCTTTATCTTGCCCATATCCATACCGAGCTGTTTTGCGCGTCTGATTGACGTGACCATATAGTACGCCGACATCGCCACGATGAATACGACGACAATCGCATACAGCAGATACATCAGCCAACTGTTCGGGTCAAAACCCACAAACGCGCCGAGTGTAGTAGAAAACATAAATCCTCTCCTTGGCTTTATCTTCGGAATTAAACCGCGAAATAACTTTTGCAAAGCATTTCGTCAATTACATTCAGAATAATATATCTATAATAACTTATTTCATAGGTTAAAGCAACGGTAATTTTAATATTGGCTTAATGTTAACGAAAAAACGGTTGTAATTCGGATAAAACGTCTGTTTGGCACAAAAGTCTGCTCGGATAACGAAACTGTTGTCAAAAATATGCGGCAATGATATAATGTAACAAATCGGAAGTAACAGAGCCGGCGCGTCAAGTGCCTCGGGCGGGGGATGCCCGAGGACGAAAAGCTGCGAGCTTGCGGTGCCTGCTCCCTCCCGCTGCCTACGGAAGTGCTTCCTTGGAGGTGCTTTTTTGAATTACGAGGAAGCTAAAAGCTATCTTACAAACGCGGAGAGAACGGGCGTTGAGCTCGGGTTGGAGAGAATGGGAGTTCTGCTTGACCTGCTCGGCCGTCCCGAACGGAATTTCAAGATAGTGCACGTTGCCGGCACCAACGGAAAAGGCTCGGTAACCGCGTATCTTACAGCCGTGCTTGCCGCGGCAGGGTATAAGACGGGGACGTACAATTCGCCTTCCGTTTTTTGTTATAACGAAAGATTTTTGATTGACTCGAAACCCGCAAACAACGATGTTGTCGCGCGCTATGCAACCGAAGTAAAAGAGGTTATAGACGCCGAGAATGCAGGCAGGAAGGTGCGCGGCGAAGAAAGACTTACTCCGACCGTATTCGAACTCGAAACCGCGGTTGCGCTCGCAATGTTCAGAGGAGAGGGCGTCGGGATATGCGTGCTCGAAACGGGGCTTGGCGGCAGATGGGACGCTACAAACGCAGTAGAAGACAAGTTGCTGTCCGTAATAACTCGCATAGGACTCGACCACTGCGCGCTGCTCGGCGATACGCTTGAAGAAGTCGCGGCGGAAAAGGCGGCGATTATACGCAAAGACGTTGTGACGATTAAGCAAAGCGGCGAGGTCATGGAGCAAATCAAACGCCCGTACGTCACGACGGACAACGTAAAGAAATACTTTTGTCCGAATGTTTCCGTTGCCGAAAAAGCACGGTTAATCGGGGGAGATTTGACGGGGCAGACGTTTTTGCTCGACGGCGAGGAGTATTCGATAAAAATGCTCGGAGCGCATCAGCTTGAAAATGCCGCGCTTGCGGTTGCCGCAATAAACAGACTGCGCGAACTCGGCGTAGAAGTGCCGACCGACGCGATAAGACGAGGGCTTGCGAATACTGTCTGGCGAGCACGGTTCGAGGTAGTTAAAAGTTATGAACAGACGTTTGACGTGCCGAAAACGTGCGATAAAACCCTGATTTACGACGGTTCGCATAATCCGCAAGGTGCAAAAACGCTTGCTGACGGTATAAGACTTTACCTGCGCGGAAAGCGCGTGAAACTTGTAATCGGAGTGTTGAAAGATAAGGACGCAGGCGGAATTTTGGACGAGCTTTGCGCGGTTGCGGACGGCATTTCGACCGTCACGCCTCCGTCGCCGCGCGCAATGCGTGCGGAGGAACTTGCTATAATCGCGAGGCAAAAATCACGCGCTTGCGTTAATGATACGCAGCAAAATGAAATAAAACAATTTGAAGATATAAAGGCGGCGGTAAAGGACGCGCTCGAAGACGATTTCGACGCGGTTGTGCTTTGCGGTTCGCTGACTCTGTTTGAGGGACTGTGATATGGACGTTAAAAAAATCGAAGAAGGCGTAAGACTCATTTTGGAGGGGATAGGCGAAAACCCTGACAGGGAAGGACTCATCGAAACTCCCGAGCGCGTAGCGCGTATGTACGGCGAGCTGACCGCAGGCTACGGCGA
Organism: Christensenellales bacterium; assembly: GCA_048394785.1. Taxonomy (GTDB): domain Bacteria; phylum Bacillota; class Clostridia; order Christensenellales; family CAG-917; genus DBFJGL01. The sequence continues at coordinate 5,284 of DBFJGL010000108.1, forward strand.
AGACGCGCAGGAACATCTGAAAAAGAGTTTCGAAGTTGACGGCGGCGGTATGGTCATTGAAAAAGACATACCGTTTTCAAGCACTTGCGAACATCATCTTATGCCATTTTTCGGCAAAGTGCACGTCGCGTACGTGAAGGGCGGCAAAGTCGCGGGGCTGAGCAAACTCGCGCGCACGGTTGACGTATATGCGCGCAGATTGCAGTTGCAGGAGAGGCTCAACGAGCAGATTGCGGACGCGTTGTATAAGGGACTCAACTCTCGCGGAGTGCTGGTCGCAATCGAAGCGGAGCACACCTGTATGACGGCGCGCGGAGTCAAAAAAATCGGCTCGAAAACCTTTACTTATACGGTGCGAGGAGAAATGAAAGCGGACGAAATCAGCCGTGTGTTCGCGCTTATAGGCAAGTCGGAGGGAGTATGAGTTCGCATTACGTTTTCGGGCGCGGGCGCAGAGAGTATAACCTGCGCGTCGGCGAGCGATGTTTCTCGACGGGCACGCACGTTATGGGCATAATAAACGTCACTCCCGACAGTTTTTATCCGCTGAGCAGGGTGACGTCGGACGCGGCGGAGCGCGCGTGCGTTATGCTCGAACAGGGTGCGGAGATAATAGATATAGGCGGACAGTCCACGCGTCCGGGCGCGGCGTGCGTGGGCGTGCTCGAAGAAATGGCGAGGGTAACTCCCGCGGTTAGGGCGATAAAAAAACTCGGCGCGCTCGTATCGGTGGACACCTTTTATCCCGAAGTCGCGCTTGCCGCTCTTGACGAAGGCGCGGATATGATAAACGACGTGAGCTGTCTTGCTTACGACGGAATGGCGGATATTGTCGCCGAAAGCGGCGCGGCAATATGCGTTATGCACGACAGGCGCAAAACGGCGTGTCCCGATTTGATGACCGATAAAATATCGGGACTGACGGCGGCGGTGGACAAACTGCTTGCGGCAGGAGTGGATAAAAGTAAAATTCTGTTGGACGGCGGCATAGGGTTCAACAAAAACAACGCCGAGGACTGGGAACTGTTGAAGTCGTATTCCGATTTGATGGCGGCTTTGGAGGAGTATCCGTTTTTGCTCGGAACGTCGAGAAAATCGATGTTCGGAGGAGAGGTAGGCGAGCGGTTGTCCGCAACTCTCGAAACCACGGCGCAAGCCGTGCGCGACGGGGTGTTGTTTGTGAGGGTTCACGACGTTTCGGAAAACAGATTGGTGATTGAGAATGAGAGCGGAACAAAACTACGGTAAGATTATCATTGAAAATTATACGGTGGAAGCCACGCACGGCGTGAACCCCGAGGAGAAGACTGAAGCACAGCCGTTTTCCGTAAGCGCGGTGCTTTACGAAAATATATTGTCTGCCGCAAAAAGCGACGACGTCGACCAAACAACAAGTTATAGTGCCGTTTGCAAACGAATAAAAGCCTTTTTCTGCGATAATTGCTTCAATTTGCTTGAAAAACTCGCCGACGATACGGCGCGGCTTATTTTGAGCGAATTCGATAAAATCGTCAGGGCGGAAGTCACGGTAAAAAAGCCGAAAGCTCCTATGAAGGGCAAGTTCGATTACGTCGCGGTGAGCTGTTGCCGCGAGTGGACAAGGGTGTTTTTATCCCTCGGCTCGAATATGGGCGACAGAAACGCCTATCTCGATAAAGCCGTAGAAATGCTGAAAGAGGATAAGAATATCCGCTTTATTAAAGAGAGCAACCGCTTGCAAAACGAGGCGTACGGCGGCGTCGCGAGCGGCGAGTTTATCAATTCCGCAGTCGAAATATACACCACGTATAAACCGCTCGAATTGCTTGACGCCGTTCATAATATAGAAAACGAGTGCGGCAGAGTGCGCAGGGAGCGTTGGGGGGACAGAACTCTCGACGTCGACGTGCTGTTTTTCGGGAATGAAGTGTATGACGAGGGCGATTTGATCGTGCCGCACCCAGATATGCAAAATCGCTCGTTTGTGCTTTTGCCTATGTCGGAGCTTGCGCCAAACCTCATTCACCCCGTGCTGAACAAGCGCATTTGTGAGCTGTTAAAGAATATTGAATAGAATTATAAATTGTTATTTCAAAGTTAAAAACGCCGCATATTGCGGCGTTTTTAAGTAATATCAAATTGTTGCAACTCAGTCGGAATTAACGAAGTCGTTATCCGACGGCGCAGGCTTAATACACGTTTCTGACTTTTATAATTCCGTCGCCCGTTACGTCTGCGGCAGGTATCGGGGAGTCGCTGTCCACGATGGTATAAGTTATGCCGTTGCGCGTCGCAGATATGCCGTTTACGGGCAGTTTTGCGCCTTCCTCGGATATTATCGTCAGACGGTGCGCGCCCTGTTTTTCCAAGGATATGTTGGGCATATTCACGGAGTTCTTTATATTGCCGTGCTCGATGTAGTCGACAAGTTCGCCTGCCGCCATAACGGCGCAGTTGTCTTCGGCTTCTTCCGTGGACGCTCCGAGGTGGGGTACCGCCACGATGCCTTCGCAGCCGAGGAGCTCCGCAACGGGGAAATCGGTGACATATTTGCGCACTTTCTTTTGAGCAATCGCCGCTTTGACGTCCGCGTTTGCGACCAACTCGCCGCGAGCCGCGTTTATTATGATTACGCCGTCTTTCATTTTCGCGAAAGCGTTGCGGTCAAGCATATTCTTGGTTTCCGCAGTCATAGGCATATGCAGGCTGATAAAGTCGGCGGAAGAATACATCGCGTCCGGCGCGTCGAAAAGCGTGACGAAAGGTATTTCCGCTTTTGCCGCGTCGCCGATATAGGGGTCGTAACCGATGACTTCCATTCCGAGCGCGTGAGCCGCAACCGCAACCTTTCTGCCTATTGCGCCCAAGCCGAGCACCGCAAGCGTTTTTCCGGTTATTTCGCTGCCGGCAAAAGCCGCCTTGCCTTTTTCCACTTGTTTTGCGACGTCGTCGCCGCTGAGCGTTGCCGCCCAGCCTGCCGCTTCGTTCACGTTGCGCGCGGCAAGAAGCATATAGCATATTACGAGCTCTTTGACGGCGTTTGCGTTTGCGCCGGGGGTGTTGAACACGCATATTCCGCGCTTTGCATAGTCCGCGTGCGGAATGTTGTTGACGCCTGCGCCTGCGCGCGCCACCGCAAGCAGTGTTTCGGGCACGGCGTATTCCGCCATATTGAAACTTCTTACCATAATGCCGACGGGCGCGTCGCTCTCGGCTGTCAGGTTATAACCCTTTAATACGGGAGCGGCGAGGGGAGAGATTGCATTCAGTTTGAGTATATCCATATCAGACCTGTAAATCGTTATTTGTTTTCGCTTTCGAACTGCTTCATATAAGCGATGAGTTTTTCCACGCCTTCGACGGGCATTGCGTTGTAGATGCTTGCGCGCATACCGCCTACGAGCTTGTGACCTTTGAGCGATACAAGACCGTTTGCTTCCGCTCCTTTGATAAAGGCGGCGTCAAGCTCCGCAGAGGGGGAAACGAAGGGGACGTTCATCATAGACCTGTCCTCTTTCACGACGCTGTTTGTGTAGAAGGACGAACCGTCGATAAAGTCATAGAGCATATCCGCTTTTTCGCGGTTGATTTTTTGCATAACTTTAAGACCGCCCAACTTTTTAAGATAACGCAGATTGAGCATCATCATATAAATCGCCCAGCAGGGAGGAGTGTTGTAAAGGCTGTCCGCGTCCGCCTGCGTGGAGTATTTGAGCATAGTCGGGCAAACGGGCATTTCGCCGCCGAGCATATCCTTTCTCACGATGACGAGGGTTACGCCTGCGGGGGCAAGGTTTTTCTGCGCGCCCGCGTAAATTAGCGCGTATTTGCTGACGTCCGTAGGCTCGGACATAATGCAGGAGCTCAAATCCGCCGCTATCGGCAGATCGGTGTCGGGCAAAGTCCAATATTTGGTGCCGAAAATGGTGTTGTTTTCGGTGATGTGCAGATAATCCGCGTCTGCTCTGAATTCGCTTTTGGCGGGCTTGGGTATGTAGGTATATTTGTCCGCTTCGGAAGACGCGACCAACTTGATGTCGCCGTATTTCAAAGCCTCTTTGTATGCCTTTTTGGAGAAGTTGCCCGTGACGATATAGTCCGCTTTGCCCGTCTTCAAAAGGTTGAGCGGAACCGCTTCGAACTGAGTGGACGCGCCGCCCTGAACGAGAAGAACGTGATAGTTTTCGGGTACGTCGAGCAACTCGCGCACGAGAGATATACATTCCTTGTGAATTGCGTCGTAATGCTTGCCTCTGTGGGACATTTCCATAACGCTCATACCGGAGCCGTTGTAGTCGGCGATGTTGTTACCGGCCTCCAACACTACCTCCAAGGGGAGCATCGAGGGACCTGCGGAAAAGTTATAAACTCTCATTTGAGCCTCCTGATTGCGTTTTTAAGCATTATACAACCCAAACGCCTTGTTTGTAAACACAATTTCCGCATTTAAGATATACTATTCCGTCCTTTTTCGTGCGAATTCCGCGACTTTTGCTCAAGTGAACGGATAATTGAAATAAAGTTGATTATTATCATTGAATGTTGTATTATAATTAATTGGATAATAACGGTTGACCGCACGGCTCCGCAGTTTGCGTTTTTGGCGCGGAGGTATGAATTTGCAGGCGGTTAAAGGAGTATAAATGGCAAAAAGCATAAAAGTCACGTTTTTGGGAGGGGTCGGCGAAATAGGCAAAAATATGACCGCTCTCGAATGCGGCGACGATATAGTGATTGTGGACTGCGGAGCGGCGTTCGCAGGAGAGGACGCTCCGGGCGTGGACGCAATCATTCCCGACATCACTTATATAAAAGAAAACAGACGCAAGCTCAGAGGCATCGTGCTCACCCACGGACACGAAGACCACATAGGCGCGATACCTTATTACGCGGACATACTCAACGTGCCCGTGTTCGGCACGGCGTTGACGCTCGGTCTGCTCGACCGCAAACTCGAATTTACGGGAAAGCGTATTAAGGGCGTGACCGTAAGCGAAGGCGATACGATAAGGCTGGGTTGTTTCGAGATTGAGTTCATAAAGGTGGCGCACTCGATGGCGGGAGCGTGCGCGCTTGCGATTAACACTCCCGTGGGCACGGTGTTCGTGACGGGCGATTTCAAAATCGACAGCACGCCGATTGACGGCAAACGCACCAACATTCAGCGCATTGCCGAAATCGGAGCAAAGGGAGTGCTGCTTATGCTCGGCGAGTCCACAAACGTGGAAAGGAAGGGGTCTTCCACTTCCGAAAAAGCCGTGGGGGAGGGGTTGGAAAACATTTTTGTCGCAAACCCCGACAAGCGTATCGTCATCGCGACGTTCGCCTCCTCCAATTACCGCGTACAGCAGATACTTTGGCTTGCGTCCAAATACGGCAGAAAAGTCGTGCTTGCAGGCAAGAGCATGAAGGCGATAGTGGACGTGGCAAGCCGCGTCGGCGAGCTCGAAATCCCCAAGGGCGTGCTTGTGGACGGCGTGGGTAAAATCGATGCAAACAAACTCGTCATACTCGCAACCGGCTCGCAGGGAGAACCTATGAGCGCGCTCAACAAGATGTCCAAAGGCGACTTCAATAAAATCAGCGTGGGCGGCGGCGACGTGGTGGTGCTCAGTTCTTCGCCCATTCCCGGCAACGAAAAATCCGTTTACGGCGTAATCAACAATCTGTTCCGGCTCGGCGCGGACGTGATTTACGACGCTATGAACGACGTGCACGTTTCGGGACACGCATATGAGGAAGAACTCAAAATAATGCTTTCTCTCGTGCGTCCGCATTACTTTATGCCCGTACACGGCGAATACAGGCATCAGTTCAAGCACGCGACAATCGCGAACAAGCTGGACATACCCAAGAAGAACATCGTAATTCCCAACCTCGGAGAACAGTACGGCGTGAATAAGAGCGGAATAAAACTGCACACGAGAGTGCCGTCCGGCAAAGTTTACGTTGACGGCGGTATCGTCGACGACGGCGACGCGCTGGTCAGCGAGCGCAGGTCGCTTGCCGAATACGGAATGATACTCATTCTGAGCACGGTCGATTCCGAAAGAGGAGTGATTGCGGGCGACGTCGAGATAGTGACGAGAGGCTATAATATGACTGACGAGGTGCAGGATACCATTCGCCGCACCGTAGTGACTGCCGTTGAAAATTCGGACTTCGCCGCGGAGGGGCTGGACGGCGTTATCCGCATTGTCAAAAAAGCCGTCAAAAAACAGCTTTACCGCGACAGACAGTTCCCCATTATAATCCCCGTACTCATCGAGGACTGATATAGGTTGCAGGAGGAGATATGCGGCGCAAACCGATTATACTCATACTGACGTCGAGAGACGAAATAGGGCGTGAAGCCGAGCTTATAAAAAGCGCGGTGCTTGCTCACGGCACCCATAACGTGGTGGTGCTCACCGATGCTCAGTACGGCAAAAGGGCAAAGACGTCCAAAATAGACAGATTGCTCGACAGCGGCGGCGATTATATCAATATCCTTGAAAAACGCGACAGGAGTTTGCTTCGCGAAAAGCTGAAAGCTCAGCCTCATTCCATTGTGGCGCGCAGGGTGGCGAATGCGGTTTTAAGATATAATCCCGAGTATATTCTCGCCATCACCCCGTACGCTCATCATTGCGCGGTGGTCGCGAAACAAAAGGCTCAGTTTACGGCTCCCATACTTTATTACGTCAATACGTTTGCCGCGGACAGCCGCGCATACGACGACAGCACCGACGTCTTCATAGTGGACAATCAGGGCGTGAAAACCGACTTGGTTAAGTCAGGCGTAGCCCCCGGCAGAATTATAACTTTGGGGCTGCCGTTTACAGCCGAAAGAAAGAGTTTTCTCGAAATCGCTTCGCGCAAACAGGAGCTGGGACTGCCTAAAACGCGCACCGTTTTTTTATTTGAAAAGAACGCGAAAATCAGAGACGAACTTTTCGAGCTGCTTTCCGACCAAGGCGATATTATAAACCTTATCGTATATGCGGAGGAGGGCAAGCATACGGCGGAAATGAGGGCGCGCGCCGCAGACTCGGGAATAACGGCGGTGTTTTTCTCGAAGACGGACGACGTGGACGAATTTATGTCGGTCAGCGATATGGCGGTGACTTGTTTCGACGTGTCGGTCATTTACAAATGTTTCAAGCTGGGCATACCCGCAGTTGTAAAAACGGAGGGAAAGCGGCACGCGAAAGACGTAAGGTATCTTGCGGAAAACTCGCTTGCGCTAAAAATTACGGACAGTATAGACGTCGTGCGCTGCGTGTACGCGCTTCTTCAAACGGACGAATATACGCGCATCGTGAAAGCCGGCGATAAGTATTCGGAGCATAGTTCCGTGGACAGCATAGCGGAATATCTCGTCGGATACGTTTCCGCCTGACGACAAATACAACAGACGCATAAAACTTATTCGCTCAATGGGTTATATGCGTAAACGGCGGTTAATAAACCTAAAACTTACAGATAAACACAGGCTTTTGAGTTGAAGCCATACGGAGAATAATGAAACCTTTGATTGCGGTGGTCGGAAGACCGAACGTAGGTAAATCGACGCTGTTCAACAAACTCGCGGGCAGCCGTATATCCATTGTGGAAAATACGCCGGGGGTTACGCGCGACAGAGTGTATGCGGACTGCGAGTGGTGCGGCAAAACTTTTACGCTTATCGACACGGGCGGACTCGAACTTAAAAGCGAGGACGAGATGTGGTCGCATATCCGCACGCAGGTGGAAATCGCGGTGGAAAGCGCGAATGCCATCGTGTACGTCGTCGACGGCAAAACGGGACTCACGCTCGACGACCAGGCGGTGTGCACTTATCTCAGAAAGGCAAAAGTGCCCGTTATCGTCGCGGTCAACAAGCTCGATAACAACGAAACGCATCTGCTTTACGATTTTTACGCGCTCGGTTTCGGCGAGCCGTACGGCGTAAGCGCGGAACAGGGCAAGGGGCTCGGAGATTTGCTCGACGCAATGCTCGAAGCCGTGGAAGGAGCGGAGATCGGAGAGGAAGACGATTCGCTTAAAATCGCAATCGTCGGCAAGCCGAACGCAGGTAAGAGCTCGCTTGTAAACAGACTGCTCGGCTATGAAAGGGTTATAGTCAGCAATATCGCTGGCACGACGCGCGACGCGATAGACACCGCGCTTACCTATAACGGTGAGAATTATACGTTAATCGATACCGCGGGTATGCGCAAGCGCAAAAGCGTCAGCGAGGACTTGGAGCGGTACAGCGTAATGCGCGCTCTGCTTGCGGTGCGCCGCGCCGACGTAGTGATGATTGTGTGCGACGCAAACGAAGGTATGACGGAACAGGACGTCAAAATAGCGGGTTTCGTGCACGACGAGGGCAAACCGTCCGTCATTGTTATGAACAAGTGGGACTTGGTGGATAAAGATACTCACACCGTAGAAAAATTCGAGGGCAGACTGCGCGAAGAACTCAAATTTATGGATTATTTCAAGTCCGTGTACGTGTCTGCCAAAAGCGGAAAGAGGGTGGAAAATCTGCTGCCGCTCGCAAAAAAAGCGGTGGAAAACGCAAACCGCCGCATAAGCACGGGGCTTCTCAACGAGGTAATGCACGACGCAATCCGCATAAGCGAACCTCCGTCCAAACTCGGCAAAAAACTGAAAATTTACTACATTACGCAGGTCGCGGTGGCTCCGCCGTCCTTTGTAATAAAAGTCAACGAGCCCGAAATGGTGCATTTCAGCTACAAGCGTTATCTCGAAAACGCGCTGAGAAAATCTTTCGATTTCGGCTGTACGCCCATAAAGCTGTTTATCCGCAAGAATTCCGAAGAATAGCGATTAAAGGCAGAATTTCGGCGGCGCCGTTTTTGACGGGTGCGCTTTGCCGATTGCGGACGGCGTTTTGCGGATAAAATGCGATAAATGCGCCTTGCGCCGAGTCCTCGCCGAGAATAAAACCATATAATAAAACAGGGCATAAATCAGTTGCGGAGAGCGGCAAGCTGTGATAATATTTGTAAATAAATTTACAGCGGAGTTTATCCCGACGGAGGTAAAATGAATTACGCTAATCTGAGCGCAGAGCAGTTGCAAGAAATGCTCAAAGACGAACAAAAGAATTTTAAGAAGCTCGCAAAGAAGGGCAAGCCCGTCGATATGACAAGAGGCAGACCGTCCAAAGAACAGCTTAAAATCGCAATGCCGATGCTTGAAAACGCAGGTTCGTACAATTACGAGCTTTCTCCTGCCGACGCAAGAAATTACGGTCCGTCCGGCGGCACGAAAGAGGCGCGCGCGCTGTTTGCCGAGGTTTTCGACGTCAAAGAGGACGAAGTCATAGTCGGCGACGGAAGCAGTCTCAGCATAATGTACGGACTCGTACAATACGCAATGCAGTTCGGCGTGCTCGGCTCAACTCCTTGGAACAAGCTTGACAAGGTCAAGTTCATTTGCCCCGCGCCCGGATATGACAGACACTTTTCCATCTGCGAAAATTTCGGCATCGATATGATAACCGTGCCTATGCTCGCGGACGGTCCCGATATGGATTTGATTGAGGCGCTCGTCAAAGAAGACGCGTCCGTAAAAGGCATATGGTGCGTGCCCAAATATTCCAACCCCACGGGCATAACTTTCTCGGACAAGGTGGTAGACAGAATGGCTACGATGAAGGTTGCCGCCGACGATTTCAGAATTTTCTGGGATAACGCCTATATCGTCCACAGCCTTTACGATACCGAAGATAAACTCAAAAACATATTTGCGGTTGCAAGAAAAGCGGGCACGATGAACAGAATTTACAGTCTTGTGTCCACTGCGAAAATCACGTTTGCAGGCAGCGGCGTCGCCGCGCTCGCGTCGTCCAAAGAGAATATAGACGATATATTGAAAAAGATGTTTTATCAGCAGATTTGCCCCAACAAGGTAAATCAGGTTATGCACGTCAATTTCCTCAAAAATCTTGACGGCATACGCAAAGTGATGTCGGCTCACGCGGCGTTGCTCCGTCCCAAATTCGAGTTGTTCGACAAAAAATTCACGGAGGCTTTCGCAGACGACGAGGACGTGAAGTGGTCGAAACCCAGAGGCGGTTATTTCATTTCGGTGGACGTAAAAGCGTGCGCAAAGAGAATTGTGACGCTGGCGGCGGACGCGGGAGTCAAGTTCACCGCGGCAGGCGCAACTTTCCCTTATCGCAACGACGACAACGACAGCAATATAAGAATTGCCCCGTCCGTTCCCTCTCTCGAAGAAATGGATTTTGCAATCGACGTTCTGATTTCCGCAGTGAAGCAGGCGAGAATGGAACTTGCGCTCAAAAACGCGCATTAAAGCCGCGCGCTTTGCAGAAGCAGCGAAGC
>DBFJGL010000109.1:0-6793 GCA_048394785.1 Christensenellales bacterium
TTCTGGAAGAAAAGGGAGCGCGAGATATTTTGAGTTTGACCGCTACTCCCATTCCGCGTTCGCTTGCGCTTGCGTTTTTGAAAGACGTCGGCATAAGTTCCACGGAGCGCAGAGCCGACGCGAAATTCAACGTAGCGACCAAGATAGTGTCGGACGGCAAACTCGAAGATATGCTTGCGTTTTTGAAAGACAGAGCCAAAATGGGCGCAAGTTCGTTTATAGTGTGTCCGTCCATATACGACAGCGAGGGCTACGACGCATTTTCTTTGGAAACGCTTGCGGAGCGATATTCCGATTATTTTTCCGACGAAGGCGTGGCGGTTTTGCACGGCAAAATGAAATCCGAAGAAAAAAACGAAGCGTTCAAAGCCTTTTCGGAAGGCAGATGCAAACTTTTGTTCGCAACCGGCGTAGTGGAGGTGGGGGTGGATACCGACGCGGAAAACATCGCCGTGCTGAACGCCGACCGTTTCGGGCTCAGTTCGCTGCATCAGCTTCGCGGCAGAGTGGGCAGACGGGGAGGCGACGGTTATTGTTTTCTGCATACGGCGTCAACTTCGGAAAAGGCAATCGAAAGACTCGGCGTGCTTGCAAATAACGACAGAGGTTCGGACATCGCGGAATACGATTTCAAAACCAGGGGCGCAGGCGAGTTTTTGGGAATGAAACAGAGCGGTATTGCGCTTACTCCGCTGTTTAACCTCACAATGAACCTCGAAACTTTGACGGAGGCAAAGACGCTTTGCAAAAGAATTGCGGAAGAATGCGGCGTTGAATATATAAGACGGCTGCTCGGCGAAACTTATTCGCGCATACCGCAATTCATAGATTCCATCAGGGACGTCACGTTAAACAGCTGAACAGATGCGGGATTTCGCGAAACCGAGAGCGTACTTTAGGTGAAATATAATAGTTTTGAAATCAGGCGTATCCAAATTGGTTTCAGGCGCGTTTTTCGCAATGATGTTTTTTTACATATTAGCGCAGCGGATTGTCGTTTTTTTTCGGAGCGCGGCATTTTTTGCAATTTGACGCCGTTAAATTAGATGTAAAAGCAGTTACGCGAGCAAGCTTTTTGTACTAAGTTGACATTTTGCCGCATTTGTATATAATAAATAGTACAAAATGATGGCGCAGTATTCTAGTCAGATTTCGCCGTCCGGAGGCGGGGGTAAAATATCGCCGAAGGGCACATCGATGAAGTTTCTGGTGATGGCTTTGGTTGCCCAAATCGGGGCTGTTGCTGGGAGTTAAGACTTTTGGGCGGCTCGCAACGGCATGCGAACCCCGACCCAACTGTCGCGGAGACCCATATCGGTGGGCAACTACTGAATGGGATTAAACCTGTTATGCGGTACAAAATGCTGTGTACAGCGTAGCCTGCTTTGAGTGGTCATTAAGGGAAAGAGGAACCACGTCCGCGCGCGTTGGCCAACGCGCAAAGACGATTGCTTCTGGAAATTACGACTGCAAAATAAGATAAGGGCGGAGGACTTCTGTCAAGGAAAACTTCTAGACTGTGATAAGGCAGCTCGGGGATTATAGTGTGCACTGAGTGGCGATTCGGTTCCGTACGGAGTAATCCTGCGGTGCGCGGAGTAATCGGAAACGTCTTGGCCGGCGACGACAAGTTTCCGCGCAGGGAAAACCTACCGAACCTAAGGCGCAAGGTTTACTCGGGCTGTTGCCATCATTTATTTTGCGAGGACTGATTGAATAAAGAAGACACATCGTCGTTGACGTTATCAAACGCCGTTTCCGAAGCCGTACAAGACGGCGAATTTTCCGTTAATTCAAAAGAAAAGACAGACTGCGGCGGTTTTAAGCAAAACGTAAGCCCCGAATCGGTTGAGGTGCGTTCGGACGGCAGTTTGAAAACCGAGGATAAGTTTTGTTCGGATAATGTTTGCGTAAGCAATTCAAATGAAAAAACAACAGGAAAAAGCTTATCCGATACGGTGCAACTCGCCGTTAATGCGGAAAATAAGCGTTCGGGCGCAAAATCGTCGTCTAAACAGACGGATAAAGTGCAGACAAACGCCGTGCAGGCTGGCACAAAATCGTCAGACGCCAAGTCTTCCGACGTAAAAACGCAAGATAATTCGGGCAAAAACGGCGGAAAACAGAAGAAAAAACCTAAGAAAAAAAGAAATCTTTGGAGCGTTAAAATAACGGTTATATCCTTGTTTTTATCCGCATTTTTCAGCTTTATCAGCGAGATGACGGCGTCAAGCGAGCATATGATTGTTACCATTTTGCTCTTGTTGTTCCTCATTCTTGCAAGCATACTGTTTGACGGCATAGGCGTTGCGGCAACTTCTTGCGAGGCAACTCCGATAGTTTCTATGGCGTCTAAAAAGGTGTACGGCGCGAAAACCGCGCTCTGGCTTGTCAAAAACAACGAAAAAGTTTCAAACGTCTGCAATGACGTAATAGGCGATATTTTCGGCATAATATCGGGTGCCTGTACGGCGGCGATAGTAGCAAAACTCGTGATTGTCGCGGGTGAGGGTTGGCAGAAGTGGCTCGCGATAATATTGTCGAGCGTGGTCGCCGCGCTCACTATCGGAGGCAAGGCGTTTTTGAAGAATATTGCGATCAACAATTCACGCGAGCTTGTAATGCTTGTGGCGCGGGTGCTTGCGGTGTTCTCGCCCGAGGAGCGCAGACGATATAAAAAGCAGATGGAGAAGAAAAAGACGTATGCCGCGCGCGCGACGGCTGAAAATGCCGACGTAAAAGCAAATTCGGACAATTCAGCCCTTTCCGACAGCTCCAAATCCAAGAAGAAAAACAAGGATAAGGATGCGGCGGCAAGTTGCGTGGCGACAGAGGAGAAGGAGCGCAGGCAGGGAAAATAAGCGCGAAAACGGTTGTGCCAAATAACAAACGGCAAATTCATATAGAAACTTACGGATAAAAAACAAAATATGCGTTTAGACAAATTTATATTCGAGTATTATAAGCTGAAATCGCGCTCCTATGCCGAAATGCTGGTCAAAACGGGCAAAGTCAGAGTGAACGGAGAAACGGTATTGAAGCCTGCCTACGAGGTGGACGTCAGGTTTGTGAACGTAAAAATATGCGAAGACGAAGGCTATGCGTCGCAAGGGGCATACAAGCTCGAAGAAGCGTTCAGGGTATTCCCTGCGGTAAACGTGGAGGGTAAAACGACCGCCGACATCGGCTGTTCCAACGGCGGGTTCACCGATTATATGTTGAGATGCGGCGCGAAAAGCGTGCTTGCGGTGGACGTTGCCGACTGTTCTTTGGATAAAAGACTGGTCGAAGACGAGAGGGTAACGTTCTTGAAATGCAACGCACGCTATCTGCCCGAGGATTTGGAAAAGGTCGATTTCGTGTGTTCGGACGTCAGTTTCATATCGCTCAAATTGATAATGGGCGGCATATTCGGATTGCTCAAAGAGGAAGGTGAATGCGTCCTTCTGGTAAAGCCGCAGTTTGAGCTTACGCGCGACAGTTTGAGCAAAAAGGGTATAGTTCTCGACATTCGCGACAGAGAAAAGGCGCTTGCTTCCGTCGTGGAAAAAGCTAAACTTACGGGATTTGAAATTCTCGGCGTAACCGAGTCGCCTATAAGATACGAAAACAAAAACATAGAATATCTGCTTTATATGAAGAAATCCAAAAACTTCCAACCTGTTTCGGTAGCTGCGGAAACGGACGGCACGGCGTCGGCAATAGAGAGGCTTGACTCTGCGATTGACAGAATACAGACGCCGCCTTGGTTTTGATGCGGTGAAAGGATAAAGCCGAGTACAGTGTTTGACAGCCGGATATAAGTCGGCTGCTATCGGATAAACGCAAACGACAGTATAGCAAAAATTATAGATAAAAGAAAAAAGCACGCCGCGGGCGTGCTTTTGAGTATAGCCGATAAGCCGAGTTCTGTCGTGAACTGCCATCTATCTAGACCGTCGGTTGCCCGACGGTTCAAGCGAACGGGAGCGCGCGGGCAACGTTTTTTATGCTCCTTTCTTGCACCGAGTGGGGTTTACATCGCGCCTTGTCGCCAATTTGCGGGTGAGCTCTTACCTCGCCTTTCCATCCTTACCCTTGCGGGCGGTATTTTTCTGTTGCACTGTCCTTGAAGTCGCCTTCACAGGGAGTTACCCTGCACCCATGCCCTGCGGTGCTCGGACTTTCCTCATACGAAGTATGCGGCAGTTTAGCTATCTCGAAAACATTTAACCACAAACGGAGGATAAAAGCAACATATTGAACGTCAAAATTTGCGCGCTCGGATACGCTTGCGCACGAAATAAGCAAAACAGGGTATTATATTTTAAGGATATGTGGCAAAAATCCATATATGGAATACGGGATTACGGCGGCAGTTATGGCTGTCTTTATTGTTATATATCTATTTTCGCGACCGCGTTTTCGCGTAAAACCTTATCGGGTATACGGCGAACAAGAGTATTCGCAGGGGCTGAAAAACTTTATTTACGGACTACCTCTGCCCAAAACCTGCGGCAGCAAATTGCAGGATAAAGTTTTCAAAAGAAAGCTTATAGTGATGCGATTTATGACAAAGTATTATCAAAAATGCGCATTTTTAGAACAGTTCGGGGCACTGATAAGCGCGAGAAAGGAAGAAATAGCCGCCGTTGTCAAATTCAAATACGATTCGCTTTCCTCCCTGCCGTCTGTGGAGGGTGAACCGCGTACGGTCAAAATAGCGAGGTTTGCGCTTGCGCATTCCGACTACATTTTTTCATTGGACAGAGCAGGCGCGGCAATGGAAGAACAGAACCGCAGGCGCGCCTTGACGGTTTCGGAAATAAACGCAATGAAAGACGCGTTCAGATATGTGCTGTCTGAAAGATTGGCTTTTTGCGCGGCGGACGCGCACAGCGTATTCAGTATGAGTAAAAAGGCTGAGAAGTTTGCAAAACATTATAAGAGCTGTGAACATTCTCCGCTTTACAAATCGCTTACTCAAAATAATATGTTTATGCGTTTCACTGCCGTTTATCTCGGAGCGGACACGGAGTGGGGAGAGGCGGAATATGCGGCGCACGCCGAAAAACAGCTTTACCTCGTGAATACGGTGCTGGACAGCTTAAAGAGTATCGAATATGTGAATTTTAATCGGTTTTACAAGCCTATCGAATATCTTGACGACTTCGAGTGCTTTGCAAGCGCGCAGATTGGCATAAGACAAAACTTTCTCAACGCTATGAGCGCGTTGTCGGACAGAGAAAATATGGACGAGAGCGTTTATGCCAAAAGGCTGTGTGATTTCGCTCGTAATTCGGATGCGCGAGCCGCTTCTTTTACGCGCAAAAAGTTTGCGGGACGCAGAATTATATGTCAATTTGCAAAAGAAAACGACGTATTGCTTGCGCGCTCTCTTACCAACTGCGAACAGATGAGACTGAATTTTGCTCCCGTAAAGCGCAAAAAACGGAGCTCGGACATATCGGAAGGCGATATCGGATGTGCGGCGTCGGATAAATCTTCGCGAGTGTACGAGAGTTTCACCGCAAAATTCGGAATTTCGCTTATCGATGATTATCTTAAAATTCAACCGAATTTTCCCGATGCGGTAACGGACGCGGACATTACGCTCGAACACAAAGGCGTCGATCACAAAATTCACGTAAGAAAGGGAGATGAAGACGAACTTTCGGTGGGAGGGACGATATTGCACGGCATTCCGGGCGTTATTCTCGGAGACAAACCGCTCGACATTACCGTAACCGTAAAGCGCGAATAATATATTTCGTCAGCGTAAAATAAATTATCACTGTAATATTTTTGGATTGCGTTGCGCGCTTCGATTGCCTCTGCGGCGCAGGTATGGTAAGATATGCGGCGGAGGCAGTATGAGGAAAATTTCCGCAAACGAAGTGAAAAAAACGTCGCTGGTTTTCAGCGAGATTTTCAAGGATTATTACGCGTACGACATATTTTTTCCGCGCGACGGTAAACAGCGCAAGAAAATATACTATTTTTACCGCTACGAGGTGTATGCGGCAAAGCGATACACTTATGTTTTCGACGACGGTTTCGGCGCGCTGTGCTGCGTAAAGAAGCCCGGCGATAAGGACTCTAACCCGTCGGTGCAGTTTCTCAACCCGTTTTTCGCGATTGCTTTTTTTGCGACTTGCGGCATAAAAGCGATAAGACTTGCGGGCGAGTATATGAAATTTGCAGAGAAGATATCGGCGCGGCACTATAATCCGAATACGGATAGTTATATAAAGAACGTGGGCGTTGCGGAGAATATGCGAGGCAAAGGTATGCTCAAAAAAATGCTCAGCGAACTTTGCGGCGATATGCCGATATATCTCGAAACTCATCTTGACGAAAACGTCGTCATATACGAAAAGCTCGGCTTTAAGGTGGTTGCCAAAGAAGAGTGGCACGGCATAACGCATTATGCAATGAAGCGCGAGGGCAGAGAATAGTATCAAACGCGCCGATGCGACGTTCGCGTGCAAGAGAAGTCGCAAATCGATGCGTGCGCGAGATATAAATCGGGAACGAGTCCGACTTTATGCAAAAATATTCAAAAAGCATACAAATATGCAATTTCGACTTGAAAAAGTCGTATAACCGACTTATAATATTTATATAATGAAAATTGCGGTAATGACAAAGCAGGGCGCGAGCGAAGATAAAAGCCGCGCCGCAATATTGAAAGGGCTTGAAAAAATCGAAGATATAGAAGTTGCAGAGTGCGCAAATCGGGCGAATATACCCGATGATTGCGACAGACTGCTTGTTTTCGGCGGCGACGGCACAATGCTCGAAGCGGCAAAAG
>DBFJGL010000110.1:0-7089 GCA_048394785.1 Christensenellales bacterium
GAGATAGGTCAATCCGATGATTAAACCCACCGCGGCAATGACTGCAAGCACGATAATGAAATATTCTTTGACGCCCGTTGACGGCAACTTGGCGGAAAGCCCTGCCAAAGCGTCGAATATTTTAGAGAAAAACTCCATCCCTACCTCCGCTGATAAAGCGTGTCGTAAATATATTATATCTTACCTCGAATATTATATCATACGCTTGGCAAAAATCAATAGTTTAAGGTTATATTTTCAAAAATAAACGCCGCGTATCGCGCCCGCACGGAAAAACGGCGGAAAAACGCAAATACATTCCGTCGTTATTCGAAAAGTCCGCCGCTCGCCGAGTTGCGTCTACGGCAACGCGCCGCTGCCGTTATTTTATTTCGTACGTTTCACCCGTC
This sequence comes from Christensenellales bacterium, assembly GCA_048394785.1. Classification (GTDB taxonomy): domain Bacteria; phylum Bacillota; class Clostridia; order Christensenellales; family CAG-917; genus DBFJGL01. Next base: position 390 of record DBFJGL010000110.1, read on the forward strand.
TTGAACGAATATAAAAGCGTTTTGTCGATTTTTGCTCCTATCGCGGTTTCAGCGGCGCGTTTATACAGTTTAAGTTGCTTTTCGTACTTTTTCAGCATATCCGCGTCTTTAAGCCGAGAGTTTTTGAAATCGACGATTATTTTTTGCTCTCCCAAGATTATCAAATCGATTACGCCCTGCACAAGCACTTTATCGCAAGACGATACGCCGTCTATAACCTCGTTTGCAGGCACGTACATCATAAAGGGATATTCGCGGTAAGACGGCGAGCGTTCCGCAAATTCTATAATCGGCGAGTTCAGGCACCGCGCTATTCTATCGGCGTTTACGAGCCCTGCCTGTTCGCTTGTAAGCAGTCCTCTCTCGACCATAAGATTGATTGCTTTTTCTGCCTCGGACGCGCTTTTAAGCGAATAACTTATCTTTTCCATAACCTTGTGATATGCCGTACCCGTCTTCGCGTAAACGTCGGAGTCGGCAAACATCGGAATATCGAGTTCGTCGCCGCCGTTGAGAGCGGATACGCTGTATTTCATTCCCAAAGCCGACGACTCGGAATGCGGATAAATAAAATCGCGCCCCTTGCTTATTATCCTCTTAATTCTCTCGTCGCCTCCGCCTTCGAGCACGACCGCCCCGCGCGAATTTCCGTATCGCACCGTCTGCGCCTTTACGACGGACACGGGACAGCCGAGCCCCCCGTCGCAAGCCGCGTCGGATAAAAGCTGCAAATTGCTCTTAGGCTGCCAGGACGGTATCAAACCGAAGTTTTCGCACATGGCTTTGCTCGCCTTACCCGTAATGTACATACGCCGGCGCGCCCTCGTGAGCGCAACGTAAAACAGCCTCAGCTCCTCTTTTCTTTCGCGCTCCTCCACCAGCTTGCGCACCGCGTATAACGACAGCGTGTCCGTCTTTGTCTGTTTTTCCTTATCGAAATATTTAAGTCCGACGTATCCTCCCGTTTCCGCAACCAAATCGCCTTCCCGCGATTTTCCCGAGTAATTGCACCCGACGTCCGCAACGAACACGACCTCCGCCTCCAAGCCCTTGAACGCGTGGAAAGTGGAAATTTTTACCGCTCCCCTATTATCTCCGCTCTCTGCGGCGTCGCCGTCCGACGGCTCGTACTCGCGCAAAAACGCCGACAACGTTTTATCCGCGTACGCCGTTCCCACGCGCGCGGCAAAAGCGTTCAGCGCGTCGAGCCGCAACTGTCCCTCCCTTGCAAGATACGCGTCGTAACAACTGTCGGAAATTACGGATTCTATCAATTCGCCGACGCTTTTGAAACTCGCTTTGACGCGGTAGTCTCGGAGCGTTTTCAGCGTGTCTGCCGCCTTAATTTGCAACTTTGCGTATTTCGCGAAACTTTCGGCGTCCGCGCCGTTTTCGGGTTTTGCCGCGCCGTCGTTTTCACGCTCCGCCGCGCTTTGAGCCGTCCGTTGAAGCTTTTGGTATAAACTATCCCCGTCCGCTTTCGCTATCCGAGCGACTTCTTCCTGCGTGTAACCGCCGAAACAAGACAGCAGATAACCTGCGAACGGAACGTCGCGGGTAGGATTGTCCACCGCCCTCAGACAACACATCAGCTCTCTTTCGGGCACGGAATCGTATCTCGCGAATTTACCCTCGCCCACGGGTATTCCTTCCTCTTTAAGCGTCTGTATTATACGCGCCGCCGCCGAATTGCGCGAGCGGAAAAGCACCGCTATATCGCCGTATTCGAGTGCGCCTTTATCCGTTTTCATTCCCTTTACGAGAGTTTTTATTTCGTTTGCGATGAAGCGTCCTTCTTCTTCCTCCGCTCTGCCTCTCTCGTCGGAGTCGGTTTCGTCTGATATTCTGTAAACCCCTCTCGCACGGTTTTTTGCGTCGTCTGCATCCGCAAACAATCTGATTTCCACGTCGCCCACCCCGTCTTCGTCCGTCGCAAACGCGCCGTCGGAGGCATAATCGATGTCGGAATTTTTGATTTTCATAACCGAGCAGAACACTCTGTTCACGAAATTGAGAATGCCCGTTCTGCTTCTGAAATTGCGGTTAAACGCTATGACCTCTCCCTCTTTCTCATTTTCGTAACGCTTCTGCCTTTCGAGAAATATTCTCGGGTCCGCGAGTCTGAAACCGTATATACTCTGCTTTACGTCGCCCACCATAAACGCGTTTTCGCCCGCAAGCTGCGAAATTATATATTCCTGAGTGGGATTGACGTCCTGATATTCGTCCACGAAAACGTGCGTGAAGTTATTTTTGACGTCGGGGTTTTCGCTTATGAGTTTTTGCGCGACGTGCATCAAATCCTCAAACGACAGCACGTTGTCGGAGCGCTTCAATTCGCAAAGCCGCGCGTCGAAACGCAACGTAATTTCCATCAGTTTTTTAACGTATAAAGCGTTTTGATTATGCGCCTCGATAAGTTCTTCGCAGCTTTGTTCAATCAAATCGTTTACGTCCTTTATCGCGGCGTCGAGCGACGCGCACAAAGACTTGGCAAGTTCGACGGCTTCCACAGCTTCCCGAGCCTTGCCTTTGCGCCGCGCCGATATTTTCAATGCGCCTGCCGCGCATAATTCGGCAAGTTCGCCAAACGATTTCGCATTGCTCATCTGCCGCGCAATCCTGCCTGCGACCACCGTCTTATCCGCCCAGGATACTTCCTGCAAACCTATAAGCAGAGGAATAATATCGTCGCATTTTTTCGCTATAACAGAACACTTTGCGACGGCGTTTTTCAACGCTATTTGCGCAAACGGACTTTCGTAAAAGGACGAATAGCACCTCTCCACAGTGTCGGTGAACACGCTTTTATCGGGCTGAATGTCTATAAGATTGAACAATTTCACGATGACGTCGCGGAAATTATCCTCTTTTCTGCCCCTCACGAATATATCGGACACTTCCGAGAACAGACTGTCGCCCTCCTCCTGATAGCGGCAGAATACGTCGTCGAGCGCGCGTTTCATATACGCCGCGTGCGCGTTTTCGTCAAGCACTTCGAAAGACGGAGATACTGCGGCTTTTTCAAAATTTTCTCTTATCAGCGTTCTGCAAAAGCCGTGTATGGTGCCGATATAGGCAAAAGGAAGCGCGTCGAGCTGTTTTCTGAAAACGTCGCGCTGCGCGCCTTTTGCCGAACACGCTTCGTTGAACAACGCCTTGCCGAGTTTATAGCGCAACTCCTCTCCCGACGCGTTGTTGTACACGAGCACGAGCATTTCCGCAAGGGACGCGCCCTCTCTTATCAGCCTCATTATACGGTCGACCATAGCGGTGGTCTTTCCCGAACCTGCCGACGCCGACACCAAAATTCTGCCGTCCGTATAAATGGCTCTCAGCTGTTCGGCAGTTGGTTTGAACTCTTTTTTTACGGACGTATCCGCCTGTTTGACGTCAGACATCGCGCTCCTCCTTCGACTGTGCAAAAGTTTCGGTTGCTGCGTCCGAAAAACTTTCGCCGTCCACTGTTTTTCTGCTTCGCACCATACAGCCTTTGAACGCGCAGGCGTCCGCATACTCGCATCGCGCGCACGCTCCCGACGACGGTCTGGGCGCAACGTATCCTCTCGCCATATCCTCCGCCGCGCCGCCGGCGAGCCTGACGACGTAATCGCCTATCCTGTCAAACTCCTCGTCCGAAGTCAGCGCGTCCCCGTTCAATTGCTCCGCCTTAAATTTTAACGGAAGCACGCTGCCCGACGCGTCTTCGCGCCAAGCCGTATCCATATCGGTTATGACGTCCTCGTCCGACGTCAGCTGACCGCTGAAACGGTATCTGCTCACGTCGTCGTTCACAAACCCCGAAAACACGGGCAGATAAAATACTCCCGCGGGTTTAAGCCCCAAACTTTCGATTGCGCGCATATACAGATAAAGCTGTATTTTCTCTCCGTAATATACGTCGTCCAAATCCAATTTCGCGCTTTTGAACGTCTTGTAATCTATAATTGCAAAACGGTCGCCGAGCACGTCTACTCTGTCGATTTTTCCGCTCACTCCGATACTGCCGCCGGAGTAAGGCACGCTCATACGGGGTATCCCGTCCGCCCCTATTTCCGCCTCTATGAACTTAGGTTTGAAATTAGAACGCAAATAAATCTTGTGCATATCTTTTACAAGCCGCACGCTTTCCTCTTTAAGCCGCGCAAAAATTCTCGCATTTTCGGGACGGCGCATAACCGCGGCGATTTTTTCGTCGGACACGGCTTTTTCAAAATATCTTTCGGCACACTCGTCAAGAATATCGGCAATCGCTTTATTCTCTGCCAAATCGGCATAAAACTGTTCGAGCACGGAGTGCAGCACCACCCCGTTTTCCGTACCTTCGAACTCTCCGTCGGCTTGCCGTTTCAAGCGGAGCATATATCTGAAATAATACGAATACGGACAGGAAAAGAACTTTTCGAGCCTGCTCGCGCTTATGCTTGACGCGCCGTCGCCGCCGATACGGTCGGGGACGTAAAACAGCAAATCGAGCTTTGACTTGCCGTCGTCGTCGAGCGTGGCGTAAGCCGAACGGTATTCGATGAGTTCGTCAGCGGACGCCGAATCGGAAGCACGGCTTATAAGTCGGTGCAAAGTTCCCTTTTTTGTGGAGTACATCATCGACAGCAGTTCGTCTCCGCTCTCAGCCGCCGACAGTTTGTCCGTCGAAAGCTTTTCCGCCGCAAGCGGTTTCCCGTCCTTTGACAGCATTGCGCACAATTCGTCCACAACGGACGACGGGCGCAGCGCGCCGCACGAACAGGCGTCGGGATAGGATACAATCAGTTTCCCCTTAGGCTTTTTGAAAATCTCCGTTACGGCAAGCATACGCGTATATGCTTTGCGTTTTTCGTCGGGATAAATATCTATGCCGACTCGGGCGAACAGTTCCTCGTCGCGCGGCGAAATGACGGAACCGCCGGAGCTTTGCATCGGCATACTTCCGCTCGTCGCGCCCAAGACGTATATATCCTTGAAACCGAGATACCGGCTTTCGCAATCTCCCACGAACACGCAGTCGAGATAAGTGGGCACAAGCGAAATTTTAAGAGTGCGCAGCATAGACTCGTAAACGCGCTTAAACCCTTCCGTATCCGTCGCGCCTTTGAGCACGCTTTCCGCTTCGTCCAGCACCCCGTCGACCTTATCGTCCACCTGCTCGGCGCATTTATAGTAGTACGCGCTCATTTCTCCGAGGCTTTTTATATGCGCGTCAAGCCTGTCCGCGCACTCCGAAAAAAGCCGTCTCAGTCCCTCCGTATATCTCGCAATCGGGTGTTTACCGTAAATCAGCAACGGTTTAAGTATGAGTATGAGCTTTTTGCGCACTTTTTCGGCGCAAACGATTTCTTCCTCTCCCCCCGCCTTGAACTCGTCCTCGAAGCGCGAATAATTTATGTTGTATTTAAGCGTATAATTCTCGAAAGCGCACACTTCGTCCCAACCGTCCTCACCGTAAAAAAGCGGATTTTTTACGAAGTCCAGCACCTCGTCGCGGCGCAGTCTTTTTGCGGCGGCTTCGAGCGCAAGCAGCGAATAACGAACCTTCGTCTGATTGACGAGTTTTTCCTTTACGTCTATGAAAAACGGAATGCCGTAGCGCGAGAATACTCTCTTTATTTCGGGAGCGTATCTGTCTATATCGCCGACTGCGATTTCAAAATCGCGGTATCGCGCGCCTTTTGCCGTCTTGCGCTTTATGTCGAGAGCGGTATACAGCACTTCCTCCCCCACGTCGGCAAAACGCCTCAATTCTATCCTGTCGCCGCACTCGGCGCGTTCGGCAGGTACGTTATACGAAAACAGCCCTTTGGAAATTGCTTCCGTCGGTGCGTCGAGCTTTTCGTCAAACCTCTCAATTCGCGCTCCTTCGCCTGCCGCCCTCTTTAATCTGCGCGCCGTCTCGTCGCAGTATATCCTCTCGTTGGGGTTTCCTTCTCCGCCCACAAGCCCCACGGTAAGCGACAGCGCGACGTCGTTCAACCTTTTCAAAATTTCTTCTTCGGGCGCTTTGAAAGAATAAAAATCCACGCAATAATAGTGCGCTCTAAGCAAATCGGCTCTGCTCTCGCCCCGAATCAGCCCATCGTTTTTTCCGTCGTTATCCGCGCCTTTATCCGCAGACAAATTATCGGCGGAACAGGCGGATATGTATGCCGCAAAAGCGTTTAATCTTGTTGAAGAATCGCTGAAATTCTCTTGCAAACGGCTGAGATATTTTGAAAAAATAAGCGCGACGTCCTTTGCTTTTCCGCGTGCGGAAGAAGGCAGCTTATCCGCTTTTAATCTGAGTTCCTCAGCAGAAATACCGCTGTTTCTCAATGCGGTTATGGCGGCGTACAGCTCGTTGGCTGCTCCGTCCGTTTCCGCCGCAAACCTGTAATAATCAAGTTCTTCGCGGCATTCTGACAACACCTCCGCAAGCAGCATCACCGAACCTTCCGGCGTAAGACACCTTTTAATATCCTCACCCATAACGCGGCTCGCAAGCCGCGTAAAAGAAGTGACTTCCACCCCGAACGTCCCTTCCACGCCCAATGAAGAAATTATTTCCCTCTCAACCGACGCCGTAAATCGGTCGGGGATCAGCACGACGTGTTTGCCGCCTCTCGACAGCTTTCCTTTAAGTTCACCCAGCACGCCGAGATACGCTCCGCGCGAGGTGTTGGACATAATGATTTTCATAACCCGATTATACCAAAGGACGGAACAAGTT
>DBFJGL010000111.1:0-65685 GCA_048394785.1 Christensenellales bacterium
GGATAACACTCATTATGGCTGACAGACGAATACGCGACCTAAGAGAAGACCGTGACTTACGGCAGACAGACGTTGCAAACGCAACGGGAATAGACCAAAAAACTTTGTCTAATTACGAAACAGGCAAAACCAACCCCGATATGATTTCATTGATAAAACTCGCGGATTTTTTCGGCGTGTCCATAGATTATCTCGTAGGCAGAAGCTCGCTTCCAACAAACGATATTCCGCACATCGCATCGAAGCTCGAAGAAATAAACAGACTGCTTGCCGAAATAATCGAAGACATAAAGCATTCCTAAATAGAATTCGTTATCATGGCAATAGTGCCGCACAATGTTACGGCTTTTCTGCTTATTTCGGCTATATGTCCAAAAACATTCTACAGACTGCCTAATGTATAAACCCGACGCAGGCTCGCAATGCTTATACGAATATTTAAAATCTGTCACACTAATCAAAAGGAAAAAGCACTCAGAATAAACTGAGTGCTTTTTGTGGGAACCGGCATCGACATACTCTCCCGGGCCGTGTCCAGCCAAGTACCATCTGCGCTGATGAGCTTAACTTCTGTGTTCGGTATGAGAACAGGTGGGACCTCATCGCCATAGACACCGGTATTGTTGAATGCTCAACAATTATGTTCGCACATTCACAACTGCATAACAAGAAAAAGTTTTTGCTGATTTTGAGATTAGGTTTGATTGTATTTTAGATTGAAGCCCTCGGCCTATTAGTATCGGTCAGCTCAACGCATTACTGCGCTTACACACCCGACCTATCAACCTTGTGGTCTACAAGGGGCCTTACTCAGATTTCTCTTTAGGGATATCTTATCTTGGAGCTGGTTTCACGCTTAGATGCTTTCAGCGTTTATCCAATCCGTACATCGCTACCCTGCTGTGCCACTGGCGTGACAACAGATGCACCATAGGTACGTCCACCCCGGTCCTCTCGTACTAGGGGCAGAGCTCCTCAAATATCCTACGCCCACGATGGATAGGGACCGAACTGTCTCACGACGTTCTGAACCCAGCTCGCGTGCCACTTTAATCGGCGAACAGCCGAACCCTTGGGACCGACTACAGCCCCAGGATGTGACGAGCCGACATCGAGGTGCCAAACCTCCCCGTCGATGTGAACTCTTGGGGGAGATAAGCCTGTTATCCCCGAGGTAACTTTTATCCGTTAATCGACGGCAATTCCATACTCTACCGCCGGGTCACTAAGTCCTACTTTCGTATCTGCTCGACATGTCTGTCTCACAGTTAAGCTCCCTTCTACCTTTACGCTCTATGGATGATTTCCAACCATCCTGAGGGAACCTTAGAACGCCTCCGTTACACTTTGGGAGGCGACCGCCCCAGTCAAACTGCCCACCTGACACTGTCCACCAGCCGGATTACGGTCTAGTGTTAGAAACCCAATAATTCAAGGGTGGTATCCCAAGGGTGACTCCGCATGAGCTGACGCCCATGTTTCCAAGTCTCCCACCTATCCTGTACATAAATTACCGAATTTCAATATCAAGCTACAGTAAAGCTCTACGGGGTCTTTCCGTCCAGTCGCGGGTAATACGCATCTTCACGTATAATACAATTTCGCCGGGTCCCCTGTTGAGACAGCGCCCAAGTCGTTACGCCATTCGTGCGGGTCAGAACTTACCTGACAAGGAATTTCGCTACCTTAGGACCGTTATAGTTACGGCCGCCGTTCACTGGGGCTTAAGTTCCGTGCTTCGCTTGCGCTAACACATCCCCTTAACCTTCCAGCACTGGGCAGGCGTCAGCCCCTATACTTCATCTTACGATTTAGCAGAGACCTGTGTTTTTGGTAAACAGTCGCTTGGGCCTCTTCACTGCGGCCTGCTCGCGCAGGCTCCCCTTCTCCCGAAGTTACGGGGTAATTTTGCAGAGTTCCTTAACAAGGGTTATCCCGTCCGTCTTAGGATTCTCTCCTCGCCCACCTGTGTCGGTTTGCGGTACGGGCACCTAACAACATATTTAGCAACTTTTCTCGCCAGTGTGAATTCATCAACTTCATTACTAATTTTCACTCCCCATCATCGCCCAGCCTCGGATGTGCGTACTTCACTACACATCAGCCTCACGATTTGGCCGCAGAAATCCAACTCCGCGGATTGACTATCCTACTGTGTCATTGCCTCATTTAAGCGTCGCTCGGTGGTACAGGAATATCTACCTGTTGTCCATCACCTACGCCTTTCGGCCTCGGCTTAGGTCCCGACTTACCCTGGGAGGACAAGCCTTCCCCAGGAAACCTTAGGCATTCGACGTGGAGGATTCTCACCTCCATCTCGCTACTTATGCCGGCATTCTCTCTTGTATGCAGTCCACCGCCCCTTACGATACGGCTTCAGCCCGCATACATTGCTCCTCTACCAATGTAAATAATTACATTCCTAAACTTCGGTGACAAGTTTTAGCCCCGGTAATCTTCGGCGCACCCTCACTCGACCAGTGAGCTATTACGCACTCTTTGAATGAGTGGCTGCTTCTAAGCCAACATCCTGGTTGTCTTAGCATTGGCACATCCTTTACCACTTAACTTGTACTTAGGGACCTTAGTTGTAGATCTGGGCTGTTTCCCTTTTGACAACGAAACTTATCTCACGCTGTCTGACTCCCTCGCAACAAGTATCTGTAATTCGAAGTTTGATAAGGTTCAGTAAGCTGTGAAGCCCCCTAGCCCATTCAGTGCTCTACCTTCAGTACTCTAACGAGAGGCTAGCCCTAAAGCTATTTCGAGGAGAACCAGCTATCTCCGGATTCGATTGGAATTTCTCCGCTATCCACAGCTCATCCCCGGTCTTTTCAACGAACGTGGGTTCGGTCCTCCACAGTGTCTTACCACTGCTTCAACCTGTCCATGGATAGGTCATCCGGTTTCGGGTCTATGTCACGCAACTATGTCGCCCGTTTCAGACTCGCTTTCGCTACGGCTCCGTGACTTAATCACTTAACCTCGCTACGCAACATAACTCGCCGGCCCGTTCTACAAAAAGTACGACACCACACTATCAGTAGTGCTGTGTCTGCTTGTAAGCATAGGGTTTCAGGTTCTCTTTCACTCCCCTCCCGGGGTCCTTTTCACCTTTCCCTCACGGTACTATACGCTATCGGTCACCAAGTCGTATTTAGCCTTAGGAGATGGTCCTCCTGTCTTCACGCGGGATTACACGTGTCCCGTGCTACTCCGGATACCCGCCATCTGAAATTGATTTCGCCTACGAGACTATTACTCTGTTTTGTCCAACTTTCCAGAAGTGTTCGACTATCAATTTTTTGAATTATGCAGGTCCAAAACCCCATCGAAATAAATTTCTCCGGTTTGGGCTCTTTCGCTTTCGCTCACCACTACTAACGAAATCGTTTGTTTACTTTCTTTTCCTCCGGGTACTTAGATGTTTCAGTTCCCCGGGTTCCCTTCATCCGTACTATATATTCATACGGAGATACCGCCGCATTACCGGCGGTGAGTTTCCTCATTCGGAGATCTACGGATCAAAGTTTATTTGCAACTCCCCGTAGCTTATCGCAGCTTGTCACGTCCTTCATCGGCGCTTGGTGCCAAGGCATCCACCCTATGCCCTTATTAGCTTTAATCTTAACGTCTAACCTAATAAAGATACATAAATGAATCTCTTGTTAATTACTCAGCAAAAATATCTTCGTGAATCGGTATACTCGTGAAATGTTATTACATTCAATTTGTATTACTCTTTTACTTTTTTAGATATTTTAACTCTTTCTTGACCAACAATATCCTGAGTGATTATTGTTGGCTGCTATGCAGTTGTCAATGTGCGATGACCTAAGTCAACCTCAAATCGAACTTGGAAAAGGTTTAATGTGAACTATTTGCACTCTTTATGGTCAGTAGTGCCTCTGTCGATTTCCGTTCTCTCGAACGACAGTCGTTTTATCAACTGCCTTCACAGGTTGCCTTTCGGCTCCTTAAAAGGAGGTGATCCAGCCGCACCTTCCGGTACTGCTACCTTGTTACGACTTCACCCCAGTCATTGATCCTACCTTAGGCGGCTGCCTCCTTGCGGTTAGCGCACCGACTTTGGGTATTACCAACTCCCATGGCGTGACGGGCGGTGTGTACAAGGCCCGGGAACGCATTCACCCCGACATGCTGATTCGGGATTACTAGCAACTCCGACTTCATGTGGGCGGGTTGCAGCCCACAATCCGAACTGAGACTATCTTTTTGAGATTCGCTTACCGTTGCCGGCTTGCAGCTCTTTGTAATAGCCATTGTAGCACGTGTGTAGCCCAAGACATAAGGGGCATGATGATTTGACGTCATCCCCACCTTCCTCCGTGTTGTCCACGGCGGTCTAACCAGAGTTCCTAACTTAATATTGGCAACTGGTTATGAGGGTTGCGCTCGTTGCGGGACTTAACCCAACATCTCACGACACGAGCTGACGACAACCATGCACCACCTGTCTGCATGCTCCGAAGAGAAGCCATGTTTCCATAGCGGTCATACGATGTCAAGTCTTGGTAAGGTTTTTCGCGTTGCTTCGAATTAAACCACATGCTCCGCTGCTTGTGCGGGCCCCCGTCAATTCCTTTGAGTTTCAACCTTGCGGCCGTACTCCCCAGGCGGGATACTTATTGCGTTAGCTGCGACACAGAAGGAGTGAATACCCCCTGCATCTAGTATCCATCGTTTACGGCGTGGACTACCAGGGTATCTAATCCTGTTTGCTCCCCACGCTTTCGTGCCTCAGCGTCAGTTACAGTCCAGAAAGTCGCCTTCGCCACTGATGTTCCTCCTAATATCTACGCATTCCACCGCTACACTAGGAATTCCACTTTCCTCTCCTGCACTCAAGTCTGACAGTTTTAGAAGCAGCACCCGAGTTAAGCCCTGGGTATTACACTTCTAACTTGTCAAACCGCCTACACACCCTTTACGCCCAGTCATTCCGGACAACGCTCGCCCCCTACGTATTACCGCGGCTGCTGGCACGTAGTTAGCCGGGGCTTATTCCTTGGGTACCGTCATTGTGTTCGTTCCCAAGAAAAGAGCTTTACAATCAAAAGACCTTCATCACTCACGCGGCATTGCTGGGTCAGAGTTGCCTCCATTGCCCAATATTCCCCACTGCTGCCTCCCGTAGGAGTCTGGGCCGTGTTTCAGTCCCAATGTGGCCGATCAGCCTCTCAGCTCGGCTACCCATCGAAGCCTTGGTGAGCTGTTATCTCACCAACTAGCTAATGGGATATGAGCCCATCTACATCCGATAAAATCTTTTACCGCAGTATCATGCGATACCGTGGTCTTATACCGTATTAGCACCTATTTCTAAGTGTTATCCCGTTGATGTAGGCAGGTTGCTCATACATTACTCACCCGTTCGCCACTAACTTTCATCCCGAAGGAATCAGTCCGTTCGACTTGCATGTGTTAAGCATGCCGCCAGCGTTCGTCCTGAGCCAGGATCAAACTCTTGAGTTCAATCTTGACTATGCGTTTCAAAGGTTTTAGACGCATTGAATTTTATGATTTAATTCACAATTAAAATCGCTTTTCCAATGTTCAATTTTCAAGGTTCTTGCCGTCCGCCTCGTAGGTGACAGCTTTGATATACTATCATAAGTAACTTTGCTTGTCAACGATTTTTCGATGTTTTTCTCAACTTTTTTACAAGTAGTTGAAAAACTTTTTTAACCGTCTTTATCTTGTGGTTTTGCTTGTGCTTGCCCACAAAACAGCGTCCGTTTCTTAGTGACAGCCTGCATATAATATAATATTCAAATTGGTTTGTAAAGCGTTTTGCACACGAATTTCAAAAAATTTTCAAATTTATTTTCAGAGGCGTTTTGCCGTTAAAAAAGCGCCGTTTAGAGCTGTAAAACAAAACGCGAAGAAGCTTTACGGGCGTTCTCGCAAAGCGGTCGGAAACCCTGAAAGCACGCCTGCCGCGCCCCTGAGAATAATTCGGACGATTATCGTGCGGTCTCGTCGAACGCTTCCGAAATAACTCCTCCGCCCAAGCATACCTCGCCTATGTAAACAACTGCATACTGTCCCGCGGTGATCGCGCGTTGTTTTTCGGCAAACGCTATTTTCACTCCGTTCTCGCCGACGCTTGCGTGCGCACGCTGCAACGGCTGACGGTGCTTAATGCGAACAAGGCATTCAAACTCGTCGGACGGCGGCGGCGTTATAAAATTGAACCCTTCGGTGACAAGCGTGTTTTTGAACAGCGCACCGTCCTCTCCCTGCGATACGATAAGCCTGTTGCCCTTAACGTCTTTATCGAGAACAAACCACCTCTCGCCGTTGCCGTCCGCGCTTCCGCCTATGCCCAAACCTCTGCGCTGACCGAGCGTATAATAATATACACCGCTGTGTCTGCCCACAACCTTGCCGTCCGCCGTCACGATGTCGCCTTCGCGCATCGGAATATATTTCGACAAAAACTCTCTGAATTTTCTTTCGCCTATAAAACATATGCCCGTGCTGTCTTTTTTCTCGGCGACGGGAATGCCCATATTTCGCGCATATTCGCGCACCTGCGGTTTTGTCAAATCCCCTATCGGGAAAAGTACATCTTTGAGCTGTTTCTCCCTGACCTGATTTAAGAAGTAGGTCTGGTCTTTATTTTCGTCCGCCGCCCTGAGCAGATAATGTCTGCCGCCGTCGTGGCGGATACGGCAATAATGTCCCGTAGCGATAAAATCCGCGCCCAGCTGACGCGCAAAATCCGCAAAAGGTCCGAACTTTACTTCTCTGTTGCAAAGCACGTCGGGGTTCGGCGTTCTGCCCTTCTCGTATTCTTCGACAAAAAGCCTGAACACGTTGTCCATATATTGTTTGGAGAAATCAACGGAATAATAAGGTATTCCTATTTTGTCGCAGATATATTTTACGTCGTTCCAATCGCGCTCGCCCGTGCAGCAGCCGTCGGGCTCGGTGTCCTTCCAGTTGGACATAAAAAGACCGATAACCTCATACCCCTGCTCTTTCAAAATCAATGCGGCAACCGCGCTGTCCACACCGCCGCTCATTCCGACAACCACTCTGCCCTTCATCGCTTCCGCCGCCTCCTATATTATTGTATATATAATATATATCATTAGTTATTATATTAGTAAAGCCCGAGTTAACCGAACGCGATTACGCTCACTCATAAAGCTCCCGAGAATATCTGTCGCCGTTGTCGGGAAATATTGCGATAATTTTTGCGTCGGGACGTCTTTTCGACAACCGCCGCGCCGCAACATACGCCGCGCCCGACGATATTCCGCATTTTTCGCCGCAAGCCGCATATATCTCTTTTACCGCCGCAACGGCATCGCCGTCCGCGACATCTTCTACCCCGTCCAATGCGGTTACGTCAAGTATGGACGGCACAAAGTTCGCGCCTATTCCCTGTATTCCGTGAGGAGATGCATATCCCTTTGTCAAAAGCGGACTCGACGCAGGCTCGACGCCTATCACCTTGCAGTCCGAACCGTTATCCGCAATATACTTTTTAATGCCCATAACCGTGCCGCCGCTTCCTATTCCCGCCACGACATAGTCTGCGTCGGGCAACCGACCGAAAATTTCGGGAGCAGTGGTGTTATAATGCGCGGATATTCCCGACAAATTATTGAATTGGTCGGCAAAAAACGCGCCTTCTTCCTCCACGAATTTCTTTGCCGCCTTAACCGCGCCTTCCATACCGTCGGCAGCGGGCGTAAGCGCGACTTCCGCGCCGTAGTCGGCAAGCATCCTTCGTCTTTCGACGCTCATACTCTCGGGCATAAAAATTTTTGCTTTCAATCCGCACTCGCGCGCGACGTAGCTGAGTCCGATACCCGTATTTCCGCTTGTCGCCTCCGCAACAGTGCCTCCCTCTTTGAGCAAACCGCGCTTAACCGCGTCCGAAATGATATACAAAGCCGCCCTGTCCTTAACGGAACCGGCAGGATTCTTTCCTTCTATCTTGCACCATACTCCGCCGACGTCTATAATCGGCGTATTGCCTATTCTTTCGGCAATTTCCCGCAATTTTTTATCTATCATACTATTCCGTCTCCCTGCCCGTCATAAGGTCGAACATCTCTTGCGTTGCCGCCGCAACTATACTGTCGCGGCAAAAATCGTACGGTTTGCCCTCGAAATTTCCGATTATCGCGCCGGCTTCTTTCGCTATAAGCAGACCGGGAGCGATGTCCCAAATATTCCTCGTAAACATTATCATTCCGTCCGTTCTGCCTGCCGCGAGAAACGCAAAATCAACGCTTGCCGCTCCGAACAAACGCAACTTTCCCACAACCCGATAAAGCCGCTCTATAAGCGCGTACTGCTGAGAGGCGTGAAGCTCGCTTTTGTGAGAAAAATCGCCGAGAGTCACCATTGCGTTCTGAAAATCGCGGCGCATAACCAGTATCCTGTCGCCGTTCAGATATGCGCCCTCTCCTTTGATTGCGGTAAACCATTCGCCGAACACAGGCAAATAAATCAACGACGCCTGCGTTTCTCCTCCGTACATATACGCGCATTGCACGCCGAACAGCTTGTTGCCGTGCGCCATATTGACCGTACCGTCAATCGGATCTATCACCCACGCGCCGCCCGCGCTCGCGCCGTTCTCGCTCAGATATTCGTTTTTGCTGTTAAATTCCTCCGATATAATCATATCGTCGGGATAGCGCGCCGATATTCTGTCTATGAGAATTTTTTCTATTCCCGTGTCGAAATTGGTAACGTTATCGAACGCGCCCTTGTCCGACACGCGCATTTCCGCCTGCGACACCTCGCCGTAAGCTTCTCTCACGCAATCGCATAAAAATTCGAGCCTTGCTTTGTAATCCATAGTATCACCGCGTTTATTATAACACATTTATGTCAAACGCGGAAATCTCTTTTGCAGTGTTTTTCAGGCGTTAAACTCCGCCGATATTTGCCTAATCTTTTCCTTCGGACATTTTATTGCATATAAAAGCCGCTTTCACTCGACAAAACCGCCCAAACATTATAAAATAAACCGTACGCACCCGTAGCTCAGCTGGATAGAGTGTCAGATTCCGATTCTGAAGGTCGCAGGTTCGACTCCTGTCGGGTGTACCAGCGACCCACACTATTTCTTCGTGTGGGTCTTTCTGTTCCCTCGACACTCGTCATAACCGTTAGCTGACGCGGCGGCGCAACGCACCTTGCCGCTATTACGCTCATTACATTCGCTACGACCCTGTCGGGTGTACCAGCGACCCACACCATTTCTTCGTGTGGGTCTTTCTTCTACCCGACACTCGTCATAACCGTTAGCTGACGCGGCGGTGCAACGCACCTTGCCGCTATTACGCTCATTACATTCGCTACAACTCCTGTCGGGTGTACCAGCAAAACCCTTGCAGCTGCAAGGGTTTATTTTTTGTCTTATATCAGTCACATAAAAACGCTCCCGGTCGGGAGCGTTTTTAGTGTTGTTTTGATAAACGGGTTTTATCGTTATTTATAGTGCTGCGTTATTTGCCGTATTTCTCGTCAAACTTTTCGAGGCACTTGACGCTGATTGCATAGCAGTCTGCCAAGCACTCGGGGTTGAGGTTGTCGTAAGAGTCCTTCATCGTGTGATAGTAGTCTTCGAGAACGTGGTTGAGTGCGGTGATACCCGTGACTCTGTAACCGCCCTGAGCAAACGCCGCGGAGTCGGTTGCGCCGCCGAGAGGCGGAACAAGCGTCTTATTGCACTTGATGCCGAGTTCTTTCGCACTTTCCATAAAGCAGTCGCTGACTTCTTTGTCAGCTTTTACGGTCGCGTTGAGGTCGCGGTAGTTTACGCCCAGGAATTTGCCGTTGTTGATTGTATCGTAAGAATAAATCCAGGTGGGAACGTCGTCAAACTCGCCTTTATGCTGTTCGACCCACGCCTTTGCGCCTCTTAAACCTGCTTCTTCGGAACCGGAAAGTATAACGCCTACTTCGGTATGTTCGAGTTCGATGCCCGCGTCTTTCATTGCTTTCAGGATGGCGATGCCCATATAGCAACCGGTGAGGTTGTCGTTTGCGCCGTCAACAACAGTCTTGGGGTCCCACATAAAAATGAGCATACCGATAAGACCGGGGACGAAAATAAGGGACGCAATGCCTGCCCAGAACAAACCTTCGCCGTAAACGAGAGTATATGCGTCAATCGCAAATATATCCATATATCCTGCCGCGCCGAGTCTGACCGCCGCGATTATATCGAGCACGAAAATAATCAACGCGCCTATAACGCTCGAACCGATGTGCGCCTCGTATACCGCGCCGCCGAATTTGTTGTTAACGGGCCAGTTCCAAGCCGCGTCGGGGTGACCGTTGAAGAAAATTCTCGCCTTTACTTCACCCGTACATTTCTTGATTGCAGTGACGTTGTGTCCCGTCTTTTCGGGGAACAGGAAGTCGATGACTTTTTTGTAAAGACCGAACTGCAAAATCATAATGACAAGACCGAGTCCGATGAGCGCCGCGCCGAGAGCGGGCATAAAGAAGAACAGAACCTGTCCAATCAGCGCAAGCGATACGGTAATCCAAATCCAACCGAGGAAGGAATAAGGATGAAGCTTAAAAGACTCCACGTCCGCACGCTCGCAGCCGCAATCGTTTTTGAGTACGTCCGCCATAAACTCGCAGGACTTCTTTTCTCCCTCGCTGCCGGGGGAACGCTTGCCGCACGTTTTGATGACGTCGGTGATGCCGTCGACCATAAACTGTGCGCTCGCGGCTTTCTCGTCAATCAGCTTTTTGAAATTTGCCATAAAATCCACTCCTTATATTGTTATTACAATGGGTAGATTATACCACAACTAAAAACCTTATTCAATACACATTTTATCTTTTTTATCACATTTCGGACTTTATCGCACGCTCGGCATTCTCCAACCCGCGAATTAAGACGTTCGACGCGCAAACGCGCTTCTGCGGCGACGCCGAGACTGCCCGCACTAAATCGCTTATACGACGATTATCGGTATAAATGTATGATAACGCACTCGTTTCGCGTTCATTATTGACACGATAAAAACATTGCATTAAAATGATATTATGGAATATACGGGCAAAAAGCCCCTGAAACTACGGAGAGAAAAAATGTACGATATAATTATCAACCCCCAAGGCGGCAAAGGCAAAAGCCTTAAAGCCCTGAAAACAGTAGAAGAAGCTCTTAAAAACGCAGGAAAAGAATATACCGTTCATAAGACGGAAAAAGCAGGTCACGCAACAGAAATCGCCCGCGAGCTAAGCCGCAAACCGGACGCTAAAATCATTATGATGGGCGGCGACGGTTCCTTTAACGAAGTGTTGAACGGCATCGAGAATTTTGAAAACGTCACTCTCGGCATCGTCCCCTGCGGCACGGGCAACGATTTCGTGCGCGCGTCCGGACACCCTGCGAAAGTCCGCGACGCAATAAAGACTATCTTAGACGGCAACACCTCTTATATAGACTATATTGACCTCGGCACTCGCAGATGTCTTAACGTCGCCGGCGCGGGTATGGACGTCGACGTTCTTTTGAAATACGACGAAATGAAGTTTTTCAAAGGAAAAATGAAATATCACGCGTCTTTGCTTTATACGCTCGCGCACGTCAGATGGCACAAGCTTCGCATAACCGTAGACGGCAAAACCATGGACAAAAGCGTGTTTATGATCGGTGTAGGCAACGGACAGTACATAGGCGGCGGAATACCTATTTGTCCCGACGCAAAAGTGGACGACGGATTGCTGAGCATAGTCATTGTCAACGAAATGAAAAAAAGCAGAATACCCATAGAACTTCCCGGTTTTCTGTCGGGAAAACACGTCAAAAAAGATTACACCGAAGTGTACAGCGGAAAAGAGGTACGCTTGGAAGTGCTTGACGACAGCAAAGTCGAGCTTGACGGCGAAGTCATCGACGACAGAGTGCTTGATTGCAAAATCGTTCACAACGTACTCAAAGTTTTCCGCTGACAGCATAGCCGACTATTGCCGCAGTTACCGCCGTATTTACGGAATATAACAATAAACGCCCCTGAAAACGGGGCGTTTATTGTTATAAAATTACTGTTTTACGACTATTGAACTGCAATACTAAAATACGCCTTTAACGAACAATGCTTTAATTATTCCGTTTGAGCCGTTTCCTCTTGACCGTCTTCCTCCGCTGCGTTTTCTCGAACCGCTGCGTCTTCCGAAATCTCAGCTTCGTCAGCCGACGGAACGTCGTTTTGCGATATGGCTTCGTTGCGTTCCGCAAGCAGTCTTGCGCGCAGCTCCGGCTCTTTCTTCCTCACCAATATTGCGGGTATGAGCGTAAACGCAGTCATAATCGCCGCACCCAAGAACATTTCATACGGATAGAACAGCATTTCTTCTCCCGTTGCCGCGAAAACGTCGTACCAACCGTACTCGTTGATTATGGCGTTGCCTACCGCCGGTCCGATTATCATCGGAAGCATAACGAACAAAAACATTCTGATGCCCTGGAAACAGCCTTCTTTACCCTTCGGGATATAATCGCGGAAAGAGGAAACGAACAATCCGCTTATCGAAAGCTCGCACGCCATCGTGACGATGCCTGCGATGATGAGCATGGGCATAACTCCCTGCGCGGGCACAAACTTCATAAGATAAATGCACAGCGTTCCCACCACGCACGCGACTACAAGCGGAATATAGAAATGATATTTGCCGAATTTGTCCATCAAAAATCCCAACACGCCGGCAAGTATCGCCGCGCATACGATAATTACGCCGAGCGGGATAATATAGCCGCCGGGCAAATTGAGCGTACGCTCCACGAAATTTATGAGATAAGACATATAAACCTGCATACTCGCGCCGGCTATGCCCGAGCCCAACAGCGCGATATACAGCATTTTGTTTTTCTTGATTACGGATGGGCGGAAGCCGTAAACGAGTTCCTTGCCGAAATTTGGATTTGTGTTTTTTGGCAAATCGGGCTTATCGCGCATTACGAACAAGCCGAATATGCCGCTTACGATGGGAATTGCGCCGAGAATTACGAAGAACAGCCACCAAGTGTCCTTGCCCTTTGCGGTAAGGCTGTCAAGCCCCACGAACACGACAACCATAGCAAACACGGGCATCATCGAAAGCACCGTATCCAACTTTCCCCTGTTGCTTGTGTCGGTCATATCCGTAACCCAGGTATTGAACGCCGCGTCGTTTGCGGAAGAACCCACCCAAGACATAACGCAGTCCATAATGATAATGCCTGCGACAATTCCGCCCAACTGTTCTTTAGAATAATCGAGCGGGAACAGAGCGAAAACCATTATGGTAATACCCCAGACGATAAACCCCCAGGACATTATCGGAGCTCGTTTGCCCGTCTTGTCGCACACCGCGCCCGTAACTATCGTTGCGGCGGTTGCGAATATGGCGGACAGAGCAACCATAAGCGTAGTTGCCCAAGCTTCGTCCACAAACCTGTCTTGCATAAACTTTGCGAAATACATATTCTCGACCACCCAGGCAATCTGCCCGATAAGACCGAAAAATATCGCAAGAAACCAAATTTTGCCGCCTAACGGCGTAGTTTTAACTTTGTTTTCCGTTTTCATATTTTCCCCTTTATACTCAACAGTTTATAACTATAAAGTCGCAGTGTCAATACGCAATTTTGCACCGACGCCTATATTCGAATAAAAATTACGATTGTCTGTTTAATAAATACGAAATGATTGCGAAATGTTAATTAAATAAAAGCTTTCTGATAACGCGGTAATTTTTTCCATAAACTTTGTTTTGCATAAAACAAAACCGCGGTCAAGCCGCGGTTTCGAAACACTGATTTTTGTATGTATTACATTATCTTTTTGAACATCGCCGTCAGTTCTTCCTCTCCCCAAAGCACGGGAACGGGATAAAGAGGATTGGCTTCCTTGGACGCACGCTTTACCATCGTGGGAATATCCTTTTCCTGAATCTGCCACTTGCCTTCGACCTTCTCGGGAATGTCCATATGCTTGTTCATATCGCGGATAGCCTGAATGAACTTGCCTGCTTTCTCCGCGTCGTCTTTGCCCTCGATGCCGACCGCGTCCGCAAGCTGAGCAAGCTTTTTATGAGCTTTCTCGCCGTATGCTTCGAGAACGTGGGGCAGAATGATGGAGTTGGCAAGACCGTGGGGCACTCCGTAGAAACCGCCGAGAGTGTGCGCCATCGCGTGGACATAACCTACGTACGCTCTCGTGAACGCCATACCCGCAAGGAAGCTTGCGCGCTGCATCTTGCTTCTTGCTTCCATATCGCCGCCGTCGTCGTATGCTCTGACAAGATATTTGAAGATAAGCTGAGTCGCCTCAATGGCGTCGCGCTTTGTCTTTGCGGTATTCTCGCTTCCGATATACGCTTCAACCGCGTGAGTGAGCGCGTCGATACCCGTCGTAGACGTAATGGGCTTGGGAAGTCCCTTGGTGAGCGTCGGGTCCATCACCGCATAATGGGGAATGAGCACGGGGTCGTTGATGGGATACTTCTCGTGAGTGTCGGGGTTGGATATAACCGCAGCAAGCGTAGCCTCGCTGCCCGTACCCGAAGTGGTGGGAATGGCAATGAGCGGAGGAAGCTTTTTCATAACTTTCAAGACGCCTTTCATTTTGGATATGGGCTTGTTGGGTCTTGCGACTCTCGCGCCTATACCCTTTGCGCAGTCCATTGGCGAACCGCCGCCGAACGCGATGATGTTGTCGCAGTTGTTGTCCTTATAGATTTTAAGACCTTCTTCTATATTGGTTATCGTGGGGTTGGGCACGACCTTGTCGTAAACCTGCACCGCGATACCTTCGGCTTTAAGTCCCTCGATCAAAGGAGTGACCATACCGAGTCCCATAAGCATTGAGTCGGTTACTATAAGAGAGCTTTTCCAGCCCTTGCTTTTGGCAAATGCTGGGAGCTTCAAGAGGCTGCCGTCGCCGGACAGCTGCTCGGGCTCTCTCCAAGGAAGGAAAAACTCTGCGACGTACATTACTCTCTGATAAATTCTGCAATACGCCTTGAAAAAGATGTTCATAATCTGCCTCCGATAAATCCTTTATGTATGCTTATATTTTGAATTATGCCGACAACCGCGATTGACGAAATATCGTGCGATTGACGGCAAAATCCTCTAAGCGTTAATAAAGCCCACAACCGTGGGCTTTACGCGATTTCTTACAGTTCTGCGAAATACTTGATTGTGCGAACCATCTGAGAGGTGTAGCTGTTCTCGTTGTCGTACCAGCTGACTACCTGAACCTCGGTGGTGTCGTTTTCCGCGATGTACTTGACCATGGTCTGAGTTGCGTCGAACAGAGAACCGTAGGTGATGCCGACCACGTCGCTGGACACGATTTCTTCCTCATTGTAACCGAAGGAATCGGATGCCGCCGCTTTCATAGCCGCGTTGATTGCGTCCACCGTCACGTTGCCTTCGCAAACCGCCACGAGAATGGTGGTGGAACCGGTGGGTACGGGCACGCGCTGCGCGCTGCCGATAAGTTTGCCGTTAAGCTCGGGAATAACAAGACCGATTGCCTTCGCCGCGCCCGTGCTGTTGGGGACGATGTTTACCGCCGCCGCGCGCGCTCTTCTGAGGTCGCCCTTACGGTGCGGTCCGTCAAGAACCATCTGGTCGCCGGTGTATGCGTGAATGGTGCTCATGATACCCGCCTTGATGGGAGCAAGCTTGTTGAGAGTCGCAGCCATGGGAGCAAGGCAGTTGGTGGTGCAGGACGCTGCGGAAATGATTGCGTCGTCCTTGGTCAAAGTCTTCTCGTTGACGCTGTAAACGATGGTGGGAAGGTCGTTGCCCGCGGGAGCGGAGATGACGACTTTCTTTGCGCCGGCGTCGATGTGAGCCTGCGCCTTTGCCTTGGAGGTGTAGAAGCCCGTGCATTCGAGCACGACGTCAACGCCAACCTCTTTCCAGGGAAGGTCTGCCGCGTTCTTTTCGGCGTAGATTTTGATTTCTTTGCCGTCGACTACGATTGCGCCCTCTTTTGCCTCAACCTTGTCTGCGAGCGCGTATTTGCCCTGCGCGCTGTCGTATTTGAGAAGGTGCGCGAGCATCTTCGCGTCGGTAAGGTCGTTGATAGCGACGATTTCATAGCCTGCCGCGCCGAACATCTGTCTGAACGCAAGACGGCCTATTCTGCCAAAACCATTGATAGCAACTCTGACGTTTTTTGCCATTATTAAATCCTCCAAAGGGTGTGTTTTTAATTTACGGCGCGCCTTGACGGCGGCAACCGATACTTTTTAAGTATTTTACAATTATTCGCGATAAAAGACAAGCAAAATCAACCACTTTTTTAATTATATCGATAATAATATATCTAATTTATATATTAACGTAATAATGCTTGACTGTTGCCTGCGGTTTAATTTCGGTCTCGGACGGTTTAACGCGGCGCAAAGCCGCTTGTACAATCAGTCTGCAAGCAAAACTATCTTCCCCGTCGCGAGCACGCTTATCAAATCGGCAAACCAGAAAACCGCGAAAAACGGAATTGACAGAAGCGCGCCGTACATCGTGGAACGTCTGCCGCGCTCGCCGTAACGGATAACCCTGTAAACGAAGGGCATTATCCAGCCGAAAAACAAAACGATGAACGTCTTTTCCGTTCTGCTCATTTCGTCGAACGCGCGCGAGCCCTCGTACGGCTTGAAATCCTGCTCTATCGGCAACTTGACTATAAAAGTCGTGCCCTTGCCCTTTTTGCTTTTCGCGCTTATTTTCCCGCCGTGACGCTCCACTATCTCCTTTGCGATATACAGTCCCAGTCCCGAGCCGGAAGCGGACGCAGGACGGGACGCGTCTTCCATATAAAACTTGTCGAAAACGTAAGGCAGGTTTTTCTTTTCTATGCCGCTGCCAGTATCCGCCACCTTTACCGTGAGATAAGAGTTTGAACGGGAAAAGGATACCGTTATACTCCCTTCCGCAGGGGTATATTTAACCGCGTTGGAGATAATGTTCTGAAACACTCTCGCCATATCCTTCGCGTCTATACGCAGGTTTGCTTTGGGCGCTTTGCGCGCCTTGAAGCGCACGCCTTTCTGCGCCGCCAATGGCGAGAGTTTGTTGAAGATATTGCCGAAATACTGCCTCGCGTCAATCCGCTCCAACCGCAGATTTTCAATCATCTCCTGTCGGGAACTCTCCACGAGTCCCAAAACCATCTCGTTCATATCCTCGACCTTTTTGAGTATGAGCGAAGTATAATCCTTGTCGGAAATGCCGTCCTGCAAGCACTCTGCATACCCCGATATTACGGCAAGAGGGGTTTTCAAATCGTGCGTAACGCTAGCCACCGCGGTTTTGTTTTTTATGTTCTGCTCCTGCGCTTTGTCGCGCTCGCTGACTATGGCAAGGCGCACCTCCTCGAGCTTGGTCATCATCATACGCCTGCGCCCCGTGCCGCGGATTTCCACGGGCGTGTATATATCGCCGTTGATAATTTTCTGTTCGGCGGCAATCATATCCTCGTAAATACGCGCCATATCAACCTCTCAGTCCTGCCATTTATAGCCTAAACCCCATACCGTAACGACGTTGCTTATGCCTGCCTTTTGCAGTTTTTCTCTCAATCTGGCAACCGTAACCGACACGGTATTTTCGTCTATATATTCTTCAATGCCCCACACCGCGTCGATAATTCTTTGCTTGGAAAATATCTGATTGGCATTTAACGTGAGCAAATCGAGCAGCTTAAACTCCTTTTGCGTCAAATTGAGCGTTGTGCCGTTAACTTTTGCCATACGGCTTTCGGGACACACGACAAGCTCTCCGTATATTCTGTCGCCCGCGGGCGGCTTTGCGAGGTCGTAGAATCTCCGCAACTGCGCGCCCACCCTGCAAACCATCTCCTTGAAAGAAAACGGTTTGGTAATATAATCGTCCGCACCCAGCTCGAACAGCCTTATTTTGTCCTCCTCGGCGACCTTTGCGGACACCACGATAATGGGTATATTCATTTTTCTGCGCAGCTCCGAGCATACCTCGTAGCCGTCTTTTAACGGCATCATTATATCGAGAAGAAGCAAATCCGGCAAAAGCTTTGTGGCAAGCTCGACCGCCTGCACGCCGTCGTACGCCTGATAAACGATGTGCCCCGCGTTCATCAGATAGTTGCGCATCATATCCGAAATTTCGGTATTGTCCTCGGCTATAAGTATCTTTCTCATATGCTCTCTCACTCTCCTTCAAGCTTCGATATTATTTTACCGCATTCTTCGCGATTGGCAACAATTTTTTCTTCGGCGTCCGCGAAGTATCTCTCGTACGCCTTTTTGCAGTATTTCGAATGCTTCTCTTTATCCGACGCGTCCGCGCCTTCGAAGTCGTACGCGCCGTTGACTTTCCACGCGTTGAGCAGCCCTATCGATATCGCGTTTTTCGGACAGCTGAAATAGCACCCTCCGCACAGCACGCAGTCCCCTCCGAACACAACCTTGCCGCCGTCTGTTTTTATATTGTTTGCGGGACATATTTTTTCGCAGAGCCCGCATCCGACGCATTTATCCGCGTCCGCCTTGAAAATTCTGCCGTTCACTCCCGCAAACTTATGTTCCACTCTGAACAGCGCGGTTACGGGCTTTGACATACGCACGGGCGCAGGTATCCGTCCGTCGCCGTCAAGCACTTCGTCGGCGTTTATCGGAGCAAGTCCTTTTAACGCGCGCCACATTTTGCCTACGGTTTCGCCCGAATGTCGGAATATCATATTGTACGGCATTGCGTAACGGTATTCGCCCGCGAGACCGTAACCCTTACGTGACATAATATCGCGCAGTTTGTTTGAAGACGCGTCGTTGAGTCTTACGGGTTCTCCAGCAGTTTTTACAATAAAATATTTTCTGCCGTGCGCCTCGGGCAACGCCTTGGCAAGCGTAAGCACGGGTTCGGGAGCGTTGAACGCGTGTATGGGATATGCAATGCCCATATAATCGTAATCGTCGGGTTGCGGAATATTTTCGGGCTGAGCTTTTATTCGGTAAATCTCGGTTTCGACTCCTCTTTCGCGAAATCTGTCTGCAAACAGTTCCGCCGCCTTTTTGGTGTTGCCCGTGCCCGAAAAAACATATATTACGGCTCTCTTGCTCATATCGCCGCCTCCCTTTCCGTCGGGCTCACCCCGTCGGGAGTAAATCGCGTAAATCTCGCTTTACCGCTTTTGTCGAAATAATAAGTGCAGTTTTCGCCGTGCGAATGCGTGTCGTACCACACCTGCGCGAAGAACGGCATAAGTTTGGACAGCCTGTCGAAATCCCACGGTTCGGGCTGACAGCACACGGGACACCAATGTCCGGCTTTCAACACGGTATAAGGAGTTGCCGAAAACTCGTGCCCGTCGCAGCACTTCCACCTGAGAGGCGTATACAAATCGCCTTTTGTCATACTCTCTGACAAACACTCCCCTCCGCGGAACGCCGCCGCCTCTTTCATATCCTCTATGCCGAGCTCGGAGTCGGGTTTGCTCTCGTCGTATCCGTGCGACAAAATCAGCTTTTGCGCCTGTTTAACGTCGCGCAGCTGTTCGTAGTCGATAAACGCGTCCGCAAGTTCGCCCTTAGCGAGCACCGCGTAATCCTTCCAATCGCGCGGCATACATTCGAGGTTTTCCCTGCTGCCGAAATACGCCGCGATTTTACCTGCGTCGCCTCTGCGCACCCATTCCGTAGGCGAGTTTTCATCGGGAAGCAGACGTTTGATTGCAAAAGCCGAAATCAGCGACGGCGGCACGAATCTGCCGAGCTTATAAATCGCGTGTTTGTCAAAAAGCCGCTTCCAATGCTCGGATATGCTCTCAGTTATGTACGGGAACATCTTGTCGAGCACGTCGCCGTCGTAAAACCACAAACCGTGAAAATTACGGATTGAGTTCCAACCCGGATTCATAAGACTCTCCGCCGAGCCGCCGATGTGTTTGAACCCCTCGTTGAACGTATCATACCCCGTGCAGCGGTTTTTATCGCCGCCGCCGATGTTATACACCCTGCGCCAGAACTCTTTTGCTCCGTCTTCCGCGTCGCTCTCCAATATCCTGCGGATAAGCACTCCGCTGTCACGCGCCGTAACCCATTCGAGCGGCACGTTGAAACAGGTGTGGAACATAAGTCCGTCGCGCATATTGTCCGAAAACATATTATCGTGAAGCATTGCCGTCTGTCTGAGAATTGCCCAATGTTTCAGCCCGCTTTCAAGCACTATGCGCTCCGCTTTCACCTTGTTTGCGGCATACAAATCGTACACGCTCGGAAGCAGCGGATCGCCCACTCTGCCCCACGGGTGCAGATAATTGCGGTTTCCGTACACCGCAACCGAAGAAATATGCACCAATTTAGGCTTGTTTTCGCTCTTTGAAATAATTTCGACAATATTTTTCACTCCCACGTAATTACACAATCTCGTCTTTTCGGGTTCGTGGTCGGAAAGGGGCGGAATGACCGCCGCCAGATTAAAGATATAATCCGCTCCGTCAAGCAATCTCTTGACGATATTTATGTCGGAAATATCTCCGACAAACGCCTCCACTTTGCCTTTCCCCTCTTTTACCGCGCTTTTTGCAAACGCTATATCTTTTTGAGAATTGCAAACGAGAATCCTGATTTTGTCCGTCACGGTGCTTTCCGCAAGCTGTTTAAGGGTTTCTCTGCCCATATTGCCGCTTGCGCCCGTAAGTGCCACGCATACTTTTTTCATAACGACCTCCTGTCTACGTCTTTATGTTGCGCCGCAATTCTTACCGCATTATGACAAAATTCTTACAAATTCATTACAATATAAAAGCGGCTCTCTACGAACCGCTTTTACGTTATTAACGCATAATCATTATCGCTTTTATTTTGGTTATTTAATAAATATTTACGCTTATATCGCGCGCCGCGCTTTGCCTGCCGCCTTCTGCCCCTTCGCCGCCGTTTGCATAACGATTTTATCGCACCTCCCGATTATTTCAGGTTTTCGGAGTTCAGACATTCGAGCTCGGGGAGCACAAATCTTCCGTCCTTTCTGACAAGCGCGTCGTCGAACCATATCTCGCCGCCGCCGTATTCGGGAGTTTGCACAAGCACCAAATCCCAATGCACCGCGCTCTTATTGCCGTTGTACGCGTCGTCGTAGCACGCGCCCGGCGTAAAGTGTATCGAACCCGAAATTTTTTCGTCGAACAATATGTCGCCTATCGCCTTGGTGACGTACGGGTTTACGCCTATCGCAAATTCGCCCACGTATCTCGCTCCCTCGTCGGTGTCGAAAACGGCTGTCGCTTTTTCGGTATTATTGGCGGATATATCGACAATTTTTCCGTTCTCAAAGCGCAGACTCACGTTCTCGAAACGGAAACCGTTTTCAATGGACGCCACGTTATAGCTTATCTTTCCGTTTACGCTGTCGCGCACGGGAGCGGTGTAAATCTCTCCGTCGGGTATATTGCAATGTCCCGAACATTTTACGGCGGGCATACCCTTAATCGAGAACGTAAGGTCGGTATCTTTTGCGACAATTCTCACCTTATCCGTTCTCTCCATAAGATTTTTCAAAGGCTCCATCGCCTCGTCCATTTTGCGGTAATCGAGGCAGCATACGTTAAAATAATAGTCTTCAAACGCCTCCGTGCTCATTCCCGCAAGCTGACTCATTCCCTCCGTAGGGTATCTCAGAATAACCCAACGCGTCTTTTTTACTCTTATATTGTGATGAACTTTTATGGCGTAAAGACGGTCGTAATCCTGCATATTCTTTTCGGGAACGTCGCTTAACTCATATGAGTTGTTTCCGCCGCGTATGCCGATATAGCAATCCATCTTATCCATAAACGCCGCGTCGCGCTCCGCCCATATGTCGAGCAGTTCGGGAGTCGCGCCCTTCAACAGCTCGCGGTGAATGCGGTTATCCTTTATGTGTACAAACGGAAGTCCGCCGGCTTCGTAAATTTCGCGCACCAAAAGCGCGACAAGCTGATAATCGCAGCCCGAAGCGTCAATCCATACTTTATCGCCCTTTCCGACCGACACCGAATATCTGACCAAATTTCTTGCCAACACCTGTTGTCTGTTATCCTGTATCATAAATGCCTCCGCTGTTATTATACCCACGCACGCTCAAAATGCAACACGCAAACGCTTGAATTTTTTTTATTTAGGTTATATAATGTTCACAACAAAACTAATTTGGAGGAACATTATGCCACTGGTTACCACAACCGAAATGTTCAAAAAGGCTTACGACGGCGGTTACGCCATCGGAGCGTTCAACGTAAACAATATGGAGATTATCCAAGGCATCGTCGAAGCGGCGACCGAGGAAAAGGCTCCTCTCATTCTGCAAGTTTCCGCAGGCGCGAGAAAATACGCAAACACCGTCTATCTTCGCAAAATGGTCGAAGCGGCGGTTGAAGTCAGCGGTCTTCCCATTGCGCTTCACCTTGACCACGGCGACAGCTTCGCCCTCTGCAAGGACTGCATCGAAAACGGCTTTACCTCCGTTATGATTGACGCAAGCGCGCATCCTTTCCAGGAAAACATCAACATCACCAAACAGGTTGTCGAATACGCGCACGACCACGGCGTTGTGGTTGAAGCCGAACTCGGCAAACTCGCAGGTATAGAAGACGACGTCAAGGTATCCGAAAAAGACGCCAGCTACACCGACCCCGACCAGGTTCAGGAATTCGTGGAAAAGACGGGCGTCGACTCCCTCGCAATCGCAATCGGCACCTCTCACGGCGCATTCAAGTTCAAGGGCGAACCCAAACTCCGCTTTGACATTCTCGAAGAAGTCGGCAAAAGACTGCCCTACTTCCCCATCGTTCTGCACGGCGCGTCCAGCGTTCCTCAGGAACTCGTTAAAATCGTCAATCAGTACGGCGGCAGTATGCCCGGCGCACAGGGCGTACCCGAAGAAATGCTCCGCAAGGCGGCTGAAATGGCTGTCTGCAAAATCAATATCGACAGCGACCTGCGCTTGGCGGTTACAGGTGCAATCAGAGAACACTTCTCCCTGAATCCCTCTCACTTTGACCCCCGTCAATACCTCGGACCCGCGAGAGAAGCTGTCAAACAAGTCGTCAAGCACAAGCTTATCGACGTTCTCGGCTGCAACGGAAAAGCGTAAACTGAACTTAAATAACAAACTCAACTTAAAACAGCCTGTGATTTCACAGGCTGTTTGCATTTCTTATAAGCCGTACCGGCAAGATAATCTCGTCGCTTTCCGACTCTATCTTTTAATTTCTATCGAAAATATCCAAACTTTTATTTTGCAGTCGACGCTCCCGTTGCGTTCTGACAGAAAAACTCACTTGCAAAATATACGGTATTTTGCCGAAGTCGCTCCGATTATATTCGCACTTTCTTATTTATATTTCGTCCTTATCGTTAATCGCCCTGTTATTGCGAGCTCCGTCTCTGCCGATAATTATGTGCACGTCGCCGTTATCGTCTATATATTCCTTTTTTATAAGGGTTTCTCCCATTTCGTCGGCTTCCTTTTTCATCATTTCAAGCTCGTATTTATTGCGGTCGCCGTACTTTTCCAACGCTTCTTTTATCTTCTTTTCCTTACGCTTGGAACGTCCGAAAAACAGCATAACCGCTATTGCGACGGCAAGCACCACAAAACCGTAAAGGAAAATATCCACGTAATTTTCGGGTATTACCACGGAAAGTCCCGTGAGTATCGCGCCTGCGACTATATTTCCCAAAAATACGGCAAGCGCGGCTTTCCACACCTTAAAATCGAGAAAACCGCCGAGCGCGGAACCCGTCCAAGCTCCCGTAAGCGGCAGAGGTATAGCCACAAACGTAAATAATCCTATAAATTTTTTCGCGTCGGGAGAAAGTTTTTGCTTTTTCTTGCCTCTCTCTCCGACGTTCGCTTCCTCCAACTCCTCCAATTTGGCGGCCTCGGCTCTGTCCGCAAGGTTTTCTTCGAGTTTGTTTCCGAGCTTTCTGAACCACTTTGTCTGCTTCATCTTGCGAAGCATCGGTCTGATTAAAAGAATGATAGGCAAAATCATAACGGTCGAGCCTGCAATGCAACAGAACATTCCGGCTATCGCGTTTATGTCCGTCATTCCCGTCATAATGACAATCGCCCCTCTCAACTCTATGATGGGGATAATTGAAATCAGGAACAGCGTCAGATAGTCGTTGTGCGTGATGGAACTGAAAAACTCAACTATACTTTGCGTCATTTTAGCCTCACCGCAAGTATAGAATAACACTTGCTTTAAGTCAAGTTTATGTTTATTATAGGTCTATAATACTTAGGAGATAAAAATTGCAGAAAATTCTGAGCGCAATGCGGCGCGCCGTGCAGGATTATCGAATGATAAACGATGGCGACAAGGTTTTCGTAGGTCTGTCGGGCGGAAAGGACAGCGTTCTTTTGACGTGCGCTCTTGCCGATTTCAGACGGTTTTCTCCCAATAAGTTTACGCTTGAAGCAATTCACGTCGATATGGGGCTCAAAGACGTCGACAAGACGGAAACGGAAGCGATGCAACGCCTATGCGAACAAAAAGACGTCCCCCTCAACATAGTCAAAACGGATATAGCGGAAATCATATTCGACGTCCGTAAGGAAAGCAATCCCTGCTCTTTATGCGCAAAACTGCGCCGCGGAGCATTGAACTCGGAAATCAACCGCCTCGGAGGAGGAGTGCTCGCCCTTGGACACAATGCCGACGACGTAGCGGAAACTATGCTGCTCTCGCTTTTATATGAGGGACGCTTTTCGTGTTTTCAACCCACATCGTATATGAGCAATTCGCAAATTACCCTTATACGCCCTTTCATCTATATAGAAGAATACGACATAATTTCCGCAGTAAACAGACTGCAATTGCCCATACTACACAATCCGTGTCCTATGAACCACGTAAGCAAGCGCGAATATGCGAAAGACCTGATAAAACACATCTGCAAAGACGTTCCGTTTGCAAAACAGCGCATTCTCGGCGCAATTTATAATCCGGAACGCAATAATCTTTGGCAAAAACCCGAAAACTCCGAGTTTTAATAGACTTTCCGATTTCCCGTTAACTATTTGCATAACTCGCAAACCCAATTGCAACTTAGAGTTGTATAAAAATTCTAACAGCAACCATTTGGCAATTCAGAACACATTTCGTATATCAATCGACAATACTGCATAGAAAACAAGGGTTATATTAACACTTATCGTGTTTTATGCAAGGGCGCGTTATGAACCGCCGCGAATAATACTCGGATATTTACTCCGTGCGCAGCAATCATTTTGAGTATTTTGTTTTATATTAGATGCGGCGGCAAAACAAAAAGCGGTCGCAAAGACCGCTTTTGAGGTTTTGTAATTTCAGAACGATTACTTGAGTTCCGCAGTTGCGCCGACTTCCTTGAACTTTGCAACAAGTGCTTCCGCCGCTTCTTTGGGCATAGCTTCTTTGACAGTCTTGGGTGCGCCGTCAACAACGCCCTTTGCCTCGACAAGACCGAGTCCGGTTGCGTCTTTAACAACTTTGATAACCTGAACCTTGTTGGGACCGACTTCTTTGAGCACTACGTCAAACTCAGTCTTTTCCTCAACGGGTGCCGCCGCTTCCGCCGCGCCTGCGCCTGCCACCGCTACGGGTGCTGCCGCGCTTACTCCGAACTCCTCTTCCAACGCTTTAACAAACTGGGAAAGCTCGAGAACGGTCATACTTTTGATTTCTTCCATAAGTTTTTGAAGGTCTGCCATTTTTATATTCTCCGTTAATATTTATTTTTTTGGAGCTTCTGCTCCTTGCGGTTCTGCCGCCGACGGGTATAACCCGAAAAATCCGATGTGTGCGCTTTTACGCCTGTTGCTCTTTTTGCTCTGCAATCATATTCAAGCAGATAGCAAGCTTGCTGATGGGAGCCTGCATACTGCCAAGCATTTTCGCGAGCAGTATTTCTTTGGACGGGATAGCCGCAATTTGCTTTACGCCGGCTTCATCAAGGAATTCGCCTTCGACCATACCGCACTTGCAAGTCATCTTATTAAGCTTTTTGATTGTTCCGACAATAACCTTTGCGGGCGCGACTGCGTCGGAGTCGGAGAACGCCACTGCCGTGGGACCGTTCAGAGCCTCGTCGAACTGAGTGAAACCCAATTCGTTGAACGCACGCTTCACAAGACGGTTTTTAAGGACGGAATAATCGACGCCGTTGGTTCTGAGTTCCTTACGGAAAGCGGTGTCCTCCGCGACGTTGAGTCCCATATAGTCAATAAGCACGATGGACTTTGCTGCGGAAATCTTAGCCTTTATTTCTTCGACCTGCTGTTGTTTCAGTTCAAGAATGTCTTTGGATGCCATATTACCTCCTCTTTTATTTGCGTTGCCGCATAAATAAAAATCGCCGTTCCGCAACGAAACGACGAATAACAGACGTAATGACTGACTTCGTCCTCGGCAAGCACTTGCGTTTACGGAAATTCCACTTGCTGTCTACGGAACATACAAATTATATATAATATGCAGTATTTAGTCAAGCGTTTTCTCGTGTTTTGCGTAAATTTGCGGCACATTGCAATAAACGCGTCTTTGCCGACGCAAGATGTATTTATCTAACGCTTCTAAAAGCAAAAACGGCGTTCAATGAACGCCGTTTTATGAGTGTTAAGGTTGCGTTATTACGCCATTCTGTACATAACTCTGATGGAGGGACCCATCGTGGAGGTGATATACACAGACTTCAAATATACGCCCTTTGCCGCCGCGGGCTTAGCCTTGATGAGGGCTTCCATAAGGGTATTGAAGTTTTCGAGCAGTTTCTCCTCGCCGAAAGACTTTTTGCCGAAGGGAACGTGAACTATGTTCTGTTTGTCAACTCTGTACTCAACTTTACCTGCTTTGATGTCGTTGATTGCGCGAGTAATGTCCATCGTGACGGTGCCGGATTTGGGGTTAGGCATCAAGCCCTTGGGTCCGAGGATTTTACCCATACGACCGACAAGACCCATCATATCGGGAGTGGTGACGATTACGTCGTAATCAAACCAATTCTCCTTCTGGATTTTCTCAATCATATCCTCTGCGCCCACGAAATCCGCGCCTGCCGCTCTTGCTTCGTCCGCCTTGTCGCCCTTGGCGATTGCGAGGACTCTTACGGTTTTACCCGTACCGTTGGGCAGAACGACAACTCCTCTGACCTGTTGGTCCGCGTGACGGGAGTCAACGCCGAGCTTGACGTGAAGCTCTATTGTTTCGTCGAACTTTGACTTCGCAGTCTGAATTGCGAGAGCCATAGCCTCGTTGCTTTCATAAAGTTTTGCGTTGTCGATAAGTTTCTTAGAATCGATATAATTTTTTCCGCGTTTCATACTACCCTCCTATTCCTCGACAACAATACCCATACTACGGGCGGTGCCGGCTATCATGCTCATTGCCGTATCGATGTTTGCGGCGTTGAGGTCGGGCATTTTAAGCTCCGCAATTTCCTTGACCTGTGCCTTGGTTATGGTTGCCACTTTGTCGCGATTGGGACGAGCGGACGCGCTTTCCAAACCGCAGGCTTTTTTGATAAGCACGGGCGCGGGCGGGGTTTTAAGAATAAAGGTAAAGGAACGGTCCTGATATATCGTGATGACTACGGGAATGATAAGGCCTGCCTGTTTTGCGGTCTTTTCATTGAATTCCTTTGTGAAACCGGGAATATTGATGCCGTGAGGACCGAGCGAGGAACCTACGGGAGGTCCGGGAGTCGCTTTGCCTGCCGGCAGCTGCAATTTGACGATTGCTGTGATTTTCTTAGCCATAAATCCTCCTGACTAACGTGGTTTTTGCGAAGGCGGAATTGGATTTGCCTCCTCCCACTTGACGTTATCCTACAATTTTTCGACTTGCGAAAAATCCAACTCGACCGGCGTCTGACGTCCGAACATAGCCACGATAACTTTGACTTTCTGACGCTCCGCACTTATGGAGTCCACTACGCCGATAAAGTTTTCCAACGCACCGCTGATAACTCTGACGTTATCGCCGATTTTGATGTCGAAGTCGGCGAGGTCGATGATTTCGAGCCCCATACGTTTGACCTCGTCTTCTCTCAAAGGGAGAGGTCTTCCGGCAGGACCGACAAAACCCGTTACGCCGCGGGTGTTGGTCACCATAAACCATATATGGTTGGTGTAAATCATTTTTATGAAAACATAGCTCGGGAACTTCTTGCGCTGAACGACTTTCTTTTTGCCGTTCTTCTCCACGATGTCGTCCTCGACGGGGACCTTGACCTCGAAGATATAATCCTGCAAGCTGTTGTTTTCAATCATATTGTGGAGGTTGTTTTCCACCATAGCCTCATAGCCTGAGTAGGTGTGAATAACATACCACTGAGCTTGTTCTTTATTTTCCATACCGCTCCTACTATTGGCCTATGAAAACGAATGCCCACTCACCATTCACGATTAGACTGAGTAATCCTGAAAGGACGTAATCGATGCCGAACAAAACGACGAAGAACGCGACGACCACGACCAGAACGACCGCCGTGGATTTAACCACGTTTTTACCTGTCGGCCACGTCACTTTTTTCAACTCCGAGAAAATGCCTTTCAAGCCCTTCCACATTCTCTTGAAAATGTTGGGTTTATCGGGATTTTTCTTGGGCTTCTTGTTCTTTTTAGGCTCTGCCTTTTTGGAATCAACGGCAACCGCAGCCTTTTCGGGCTTAGCTTCCGCAACAACGGCAACTTCCGTTGTTTCATCCTTTTCCGGTAACGCCGCGGCGGTATCAGCCGCACCGTTGTTTTTAGGCATCTTTTTAGCCATATAGCCTCCTACGCCTTACTTGGTTTCTCTGTGCAAGGTGTGTTTTTTGCAGAATTTGCAATACTTTTGAAGCTCCAATCTGTCGGGGTGCTTCTGCTTATTTTTTTTGAGGTCGTAATTGCGTTGCTTGCACTCGGTGCACGCGAGCGTAATTCTGACTCTCGCTCCTTTCTGAGCCATAAAATGTGCCTCCTTATGCCGTTCCGCTCATAGGCATACCCTGCACGGCGTATCCGCCGCGCAGAGTAACGCTATTTGAAAGAACGAACTATTCGATTATCTTAGCTACGACGCCCGAACCGACGGTTCTGCCACCTTCACGGATAGCAAAGCGGAGTCCTTCCTCGATTGCAATCGGAGTGATAAGGGTGATTTCCATATCGATGTGGTCGCCGGGCATAACCATTTCAACGCCCTCGGGCAGTTTGATGGTTCCGGTAACGTCGGTTGTTCTGAAATAGAACTGGGGACGATATCCGTCGAAGAAGGGAGTGTGACGGCCGCCCTCGTCCTTGGTCAGAACGTAAACCTGGCTGGTGAAGTGGGTGTGAGGATGAATGGAGCCGGGCTTGGCAAGAACCTGACCGCGCTCGATTTCGTCTCTCTGAACGCCGCGGAGCAATGCGCCGATATTGTCGCCGCCCTCTGCGAAGTCAAGCAGCTTGCGGAACATTTCGATACCGGTAACGGTTGTTTCTCTCTTTTCTTCGGAAAGACCGACGATTTCAACCTTGTCGCCGAGCTTCAAAATGCCTCTTTCCACTCTGCCGGTAGCAACGGTGCCGCGTCCGGTGATGGTGAAGACGTCTTCAACAGGCATCAAGAAAGGCTTGTCGGTGTCGCGCTCGGGATCGGGGATATAGCTGTCAACCGCGTCCAAAAGAGCCTGAATGGGAGCGAGTGCGGGGCTGTCCCAATTGCCTGCAAGGCCGGATTCCATAGCTTTGAGAGCCGAACCGCGAATGATGGGGGTGTCGTCTCCGGGGAAGCCGTACTCGTTAAGCAGTTCGCGGACTTCCATTTCGACGAGCTCGAGAAGCTCTTCGTCGTCGACCTGGTCGCACTTGTTAAGGAATACGATGATGTAGGGAACGCCAACCTGTCTTGCGAGCAGGATGTGCTCACGAGTCTGGGGCATAGGACCGTCGGATGCCGCAACAACGAGGATTGCGCCGTCCATCTGCGCCGCACCGGTAATCATGTTCTTGACATAGTCCGCGTGTCCGGGGCAGTCGACGTGAGCATAGTGACGCTTGTCGGTCTCGTACTCAACGTGCGCGGTGTTAATCGTGATTCCTCTGGCTTTCTCTTCGGGAGCCTTGTCGATTTCGTCATATTTCATGACTTGCGCCTTACCTTTGGACGCGCTGTACATAGTGATAGCGGCGGTAAGGGTGGTTTTGCCGTGGTCAACGTGGCCGATAGTACCGATGTTGACGTGGGGTTTAGTTCTTTCAAACTTAGCTTTTGCCATTTTTTTTCCTCCAAATTATTTTTGGTTTTATTTTTGTTTTTGCATTCTATATAAGGATAATAAATATATCTATATATAAATATAATTATTATCTCTTAGAATCTTTGCCGGACACCTTGTCCGCAATGCTCTTGGGCACGACCGCATAGTGGTCGAACAACATTGTGAACGTCGCTCTGCCCTGCGTTATGCTTCTCAAAGACGTGGCGTAACCGAACATTTCGGAAAGCGGCACGTCGCAATCCACTACCTGCAAACCGTTTACGGGAGCTATGCCCTTAACGGCGCCGCGTCGTGAATTGAGGTTGCTCATTACGTCGCCGAGATACTCATCGGGAGTTTTGATTTCAACCTTCATTATCGGTTCCAGAAGCGTGGGATTGGCTTTTTCCGCCGCCGCCTTAAACGCCATAGAACCCGCAATCTTGAACGCCATTTCGGAGCTGTCGACCTCGTGCGTGCTGCCGTCCACTACTCTGACCTTGAAGTCGACCATTTCGTATCCCGCCATTACGCCGCCCTTTGCAGCTTCCTTGATACCTTCGGAAATCGCGTTTGCGTATTCCTTGGGGATAATGCCGCCCACGGTATCGTTTGAAAACTCATAGCCGCCTTCGGGATTGGGCTCCATTTCGATGACGCAGTGACCGTACTGACCGTGACCGCCCGTCTGTCTGACGAATTTACCCTCTGCCTTCGAGCTCTTGGTGATGGTTTCGCGATAGCTGACCTGCGGTCTGCCCACGTTTGCCTCGACCTTATATTCTCTGAACATTCTGTCCACGATAATATCGAGGTGAAGCTCGCCCATACCTGCTATGATAATCTGTCCCGTTTCCTTATCGGTATAAGCCTTAAAGGTGGGGTCTTCTTCCTGCAATTTTACGATTGCAGTGTTCATTCTCTCCTGGCTCGCCTTGGATTTCGGCTCGATTGCCACCTTGATGACAGGCTCGGGGAAAACCATATTTTCCAGAACAATCTGATGACCTTTGTCGGAGAGCGTGTCGCCCGTCGTGCTCTTTTTAAGTCCGACAATCGCGACTATATCTCCCGCATACGCTTCTTCGAGGTCTTCTCTCGCGTCGGCGTTCATTCTGAGTATTCTGCCTATTCTTTCGTTTTCGCCCTTTACGGTGTTGTACACCATAGTGCCCGTGCTGACCTTACCCGAATAAATTCTGATAAAGGAGAGCTTTCCCACAAACTCGTCCGCGAGTATCTTGAACACTATCGCGGAGAAGGGTTCGTCGTCGCTGGGGTGTCTTGCCTCCTCTTTTTCCGTCCTCGGATTGATGCCCGTAATACTTGCAACGTCCGTGGGGCTCGGGAGATAATCGACAACCGCGTCAAGCATAAGCTGTACGCCCTTGTTGCGGTAAGAACTTCCGCAAAGCACAGGCGTCATCTTCATTTCCACCGTACCCTTGCGAATTGCCTTTTTGAGTTGTTCGACGGTGACCGACGCCGCATCGTCCATAATGCACTTTTCAAAGATGTCGTCGTCGAAATCCGCCGCCGCTTCGAGCAATCTCACTCTTGCCGCGTCCGCTTTTGCCTTATACGCTTCGGGTATTTCCTTCTCGTACACCGTAACGCCCTTGTCCGCCTCGTCGTAATAGAGAGCTTTCATATTGACAAGGTCGATGACGCCCTCGAAATCGGACTCGCTGCCTATTGGCATTGCCACGGGAACGGCGTTCGTCTTCAACCTGTCTTCCATCATAGCGATGACGTTGTCGAAGTTTGCGCCGTTGATGTCCATCTTGTTGACGAACGCAATGCGGGGGACTCTGTACGTGTCCGCCTGACGCCACACGTTTTCGGACTGAGGCTCAACGCCGCCCTTTGCGCAGAAAACCGCCACGGCTCCGTCGAGAACTCTGAGACTGCGTTCGACTTCCACAGTGAAATCAACGTGTCCGGGAGTATCGATGATATTGATTTGGTATCCCTTCCACACCGCGGTAGTCGCCGCAGACGTTATGGTGATACCTCTCTCGCGCTCTTGCTCCATATAATCCATGGTGGCTGCGCCGTCATGGGTTTCGCCGAGCTTTCTGTTTACGCCCGTATAGAAAAGTATACGCTCGGAGGTGGTGGTCTTACCGGCGTCGATGTGTGCCATTATACCGATATTCCTCACCTTATCAAGAGCAAAACTGCGCTTCATAAAACCTACCACCTGTAATGTGCAAACGCTTTGTTTGCTTCCGCCATACGGTGCATTTCGTCCTTCTTCTTGACTGCGCCGCCTGCGTTGTTGTATGCGTCCATAATCTCGCCCGCAAGTCTTTCCTTCATCGTCTTTTCGCCGCGCTTTTTAGCAAAAAGCACAATCCAGCGAATGCCGAGAGTCTGTCTTCTTTCGGGACGGATTTCCATAGGAACCTGATATGTGGAGCCGCCTACGCGTCTTGCTTTTACTTCAAGCACGGGCATAATGTTCTCCAACGCCTTGGTGAAGATGTCCATTGCATCTCCGCCAAGCTTTGTTGCTGCTATATTGAAAGCCTCATAGACGATGGTCTGCGCGGTGCCCTTCTTTCCGTCAAGCATAATCTGGTTGACCAACTTGGTGACAACCTTGCTTCCGTAGATAGGGTCGGGCAATACGTCTCTTTTAGGCACGCCGCTTCTTCTTGGCATCTTATTCCTCCGATTAAATGATTACATTCGAAAATTTTGTTATTTGGGGCGTTTTGCGCCGTACTTGCTTCTCGCCTGCTTGCGCTTCGCAACGCCGGCGGTATCCAACGCGCCGCGTACAATGTGATAACGCACGCCGGGCAAATCCTTGACTCTGCCGCCTCTGATAAGCACTACGCTGTGCTCTTGCAGATTGTGACCGATGCCGGGGATATAGACGGTTCCTTCCATTCCGTTTACAAGACGTACTCTTGCGATTTTACGGAGAGCCGAGTTCGGCTTCTTCGGAGAGGTAGTCGTGACGCTGAGGCAGATGCCGCGTTTTTGAGGGCATTGCTCCATAATAGGCGTCTGGGACTTCTGAACCTGTCTTTCTCTGCCCTTTCTGATAAGCTGATTGATGGTTGGCATTATGGTTCCTCCTATTAGATTTTTCGAATGTACCCGCAACCCTACAGGTGCAATTCAATGTATTTCCTCCTCGGAAACTATACCTACCGCCGCCGCGCGCACCTCTATGCCGGAACGGTATCCCAGCCACGCCATCGACGGCGCGACAAGAACCTCAGCTCCTTTCTTACGAGCATGCGCGGCGATTTTGGCAATCATCTCCGCGTCGGCGTCCGAAGCCACAACCACACACCTGATTGTCCCCTCGGACAAACCCCTCAAAACCTGTCTTGTACCGACAACTTTATCGGGATTGTTAAGCAACTTGATAAGCTTACTGTCTTCGTTCATTTTTTTATAAGCTAAAAATTGCCTACGGTTTCCGCAAGCCCTATAATAATATCAATACCTTAACGCCTTGTCAAACGATAAACGCCCGTTTTTGGAAAAATTTTATATATTTATTTTATATAACTATATATAGAGGTTTTACCGCACGCGCACCACTACGCGCGCCTTTATAGTCTTATACTTTTTACTCAGCCGTTCAATATTCCTTAATTACGGCATATCCGCCGCGCCGCCGACAGGTTTATCAAAGGCGCACCGTAGCCTTTGCGTCGAGCGACATATCCGCCGCCTTCGCGCCGCTTTTAATCATAAAATAAGCCGCCGCGCCAATCATCGCCGCATTGTCCGTACAGTACGCAAGCTTGGGATAAAAGGTTTGTATGCATTTTGCGCTCAGCCCGTCCGCACGCTCGCGAAGCCGCGCATTCGCGCTCACTCCTCCCGCAATCGCAATTCTATTTATACCGCTTTCCGAAGCGACTTTCTCCGCCGCGTCTATAAGCTGTGCGACCGCCGCTTCCTGAAAACTCGCCGCCACGTCCGCAACGGGCACGCCGCCGTTTTCTCTTTCCAGCTTTCTGATGAGATTTATAGTGTGCGTTTTGAGTCCGCTGTACGAAAAATACATCTCGTCCATATGCGCGAAATCGGGAACGGGCAATTTGTAAACGGGACTTCCGCTCTTTGCCGCCTTTTCTATCTCCGGTCCTCCCGGATAGGGCAGACCGAGTACCCGCGCGACTTTGTCGAACGCCTCGCCCGCCGCGTCGTCGCGGCTTTGGCACACCGCTTTTACGTCGTCGTAACCGTCGACGCGCAAAATTGCCGTATGCCCTCCGCTCGCAAGCAGACACAGATAAGGCGGAGTAAGGTCGCTGTCGATATAGTTTGCGGCAATATGTCCCCTGACGTGCGATACGGCGTATAACGGCTTATTCCAACACAAAGCCAACCCTTTGGCAAAATTGACGCCGACAAGCAGCGCACCCAGCAGTCCCGCGCCGTACGTCACCGCGATTGCGTCTATGCCGTCCTCTGTCAACCCCGAACGGCGCATAGCCTCGTCGACCACGTTCTCGATTGCGAGAGTGTGGTTTCGCGACGCGATTTCCGGCACCACTCCGCCGAAACGACGGTGAATCTCAATCTGCGACGCCACCGAAGCGGATAAAACCTGCCTTCCGTTTCTTACGACGGCGGCGGCGGTTTCGTCGCAACTCGACTCTATCGCAAGTATCGTCAAGTTTTCTCTTTCGCTTAACCCTGTCATTTTATCCTTGATTTACGCCTGCACCGAGCTCATTTTGAGATACTCGTTCACGAAGCCGTCCAAATCGCCGTCCATAACAGACTGCACGTTTCCCGTTTCGAAGCCCGTGCGATGGTCTTTCACCATCGTATACGGGCAGAAAACGTAACTCCTTATCTGACTGCCCCACTCGATTTTTTTGAGTTTTCCCGATATGGACGCCGCTTCTTCCTCACGCTCGCGCTCGCGCTTTTCTATGAGCTTGGAGCGGAGCATCTGCATCGCAACTTCTCTGTTCTGTATTTGACTGCGCTCGTTCTGACAGGCGACTATAATGCCCGTGGGCAAGTGCGTGATGCGTATCGCGCTTTCCGTCTTATTGACGTGCTGTCCGCCCGCGCCGCTCGAACGGTAGGTATCCACTTTCAAATCCTCGGGACGGATTTCGATTTCCGACGTATCGATAATCTCGGGCATAACTTCGAGAGATGCAAACGAGGTGTGCCTGCGCGCGTTGCTGTCAAACGGAGAAATGCGCACGAGTCTGTGCACTCCCTTTTCCGCTTTGAGATAACCGTACGCGTTTTCGCCGTCCACCTTAAAGGTGACGCTCTTTATGCCTGCCTCGTCGCCGGCAAGATAATCGAGCACGCTGTACGACCAACCTCTGCGCTCGACGTAACGCGTATACATTCTGAACAGCATATCGCACCAATCCTGCGCCTCGGTACCGCCCGCGCCCGCGTGCAGGGTGAGTATCGCGTTGAGCGCGTCGTATTTTCCGCTGAGCAGAGTTTCGAGCGACAACGCTTCGACCTGCGCCCGCAAATCGTCGACCTGCGCAACAAGCGCCGCGTCCTCGTTTTCGTCGACTTCCATTTCGACAATATCGACAAGGTCGAGCGCGTCGTCGAGCTTTGCAATCAACTTCTCGAATTTTGCTATTTTAGATTGAAGCTGACTTATCTCTTTGCTGACTTTCTGCGCGTTTTCGGTATCGTTCCAAAACCCTTCCGCGCTTTGTATCGCGTCCAGCTCGTCTATGCGCAAACGCAGCTTTTGGGGGTTTATACTCTCAAATGCGCGTGTAATCTCGCTTTTCTGCGCTTTGAGCGCGTTTCTTATTTCGTTATAATCCAACATATTTATTGCACCGAACAGATTGTTATTTTACTTGTTTTTGCCGCAGCAGTTCTTATACTTCAAACCGCTTCCGCAGGGACAGGGATCGTTTCTGCCTGCCTTCTGCGTCTTGCCCGCCGTCGATTTTGCGGCGGACGCGATGTTCTGCGACAGCTTTCTTTCGCCGCCGTCTTCGCGCTTTTCTACGTTGACTTTAAGCAAAATAGAGGCGGTTTCCGTGTGTATTCTCGACACCATATCGTCAAACATTTCCCAACCTTCTTCGCGGTACGCAAGCACGGGGTCACGCTGTCCGTAGCCTCTCAGCCCGATACCGCGGCGCAGAGCGTCCATCGCGTCGATATGGTCCATCCACTTGTTGTCGACAGTCTTTAACAGCACCACTCTTTCGAGTTCGCCGAAATCGAAACCGTCTTCTTTGAGCCTCGCGATTTTGTCTTCGTAGTCCTTGACGGCTATATCCATAACCGCTTTTTTCAGCTTATATACGTCAAAACACTCGCACAGTTCGGGCGTCATTACACCCGTACCCTTCGGCAGCATACGCTGTTCCAGCGCGGCGTTGAATGCGTCGTAATCCCACGTGAGATAATCGGTTTTATAATCGGCGTAATACCCGATTATTTCCTCGGCGAGGTCGTCGATCATATCCATAATCTGCTCGTGAACGTCCATTCCGTCCAGGACCTTTCCGCGTTCGCCGTAGATTATTTCGCGTTGAGCGTTCATCACGTCGTCGTAACTGAGCACCTGCTTTCTTATCGAATAGTTTCTGCCCTCGACCATTCGCTGTGCCCTTTCGATTTGCTTGGTTATAACACCGTTTGAAATGGGCATATCGTCGTCAAACCGCATTGTTTCCGCAATGGATTTCAGCTTATCGCCGCCGAATATGCGCGCTACGTCGTCCTCCATCGAAATATAAAACACCGTGCTTCCGGGGTCTCCCTGACGGCCGCTTCTACCTCTCAACTGATTGTCTATACGCCTGCTGTCGTGACGCTCGGTGCCTATAATGCGCAGTCCTCCCAAACGCACGACTTCTTCCTTTTCTTTGTCTGTATTCAGCTTAAACGCGTCGTAATGGCGTTTGAATTCCGCCCTTGCTTTGAGGACTTCCTCGTCGTCGCTCGGCTGATGGGACGTTGCCGCCTCTATGAGTTCGGGCGAAAAACCGTCTTTCTCCATACGCTGTTTCGCCTGAAACTCCGCATTGCCGCCCAGCATAATATCGGTACCGCGGCCCGCCATATTCGTCGCAATGGTCACCGCGCCCTGCTTGCCGGCCTGCGCGATAATCTCGGACTCCTGTTTGTGGAATTTTGCATTGAGCACGTTGTGCCGAATGCCCTTGCGTTTGAGCATTGCGCTCAATTCTTCCGACTTTTCCACACTGATTGTACCCACCAACACGGGTTGCCCCATAGCGTGATGTTTGGAAATATCTTCAACTATCGCCTTCCATTTCCCGTCCGCCTTGGTATAAATCTGGTCGTGCTCGTCCTTACGCTGCGACGGTTTGTTGGGCGGAATGGTCACGACGTCGAGCGCGTAAATACCCTTGAATTCTTCCTCCTCGGTCTTTGCCGTACCCGTCATACCGCTGAGTTTTTTATACATACGGAAAAAGTTTTGGAACGTAATCGTCGCAAGCGTCTTGTTTTCGCTGCGTATTACGACGTGTTCTTTCGCCTCTATCGCCTGATGCAGACCTTCGTTATAGCGTCTGCCAATCATAATGCGCCCCGTAAACTCGTCGACAATCAGCACTTCGCCGTCGTTCACAATATAATCCTTGTCCTTTTTCATTATGTAATGAGCTTTCAAGGCTTGCTGAATGTGATGGTACAGCTCGGTGTTATCGAGGTCGGTGAGGTTGTCCACTCTGAAAAACTTTTCCGCCTCGCGCACGCCGTCGTCGGTGAGCATAATCGCCTTTTCTTTTTCTTCTATGGTAAAATGTTCGCCCTCGCGAAGTCTGCGCGCGAGATTATCCGCGGACTTATACATCTCGCTGGATTTGCCGCCTCTGCCCGAAATAATGAGCGGAGTGCGCGCCTCATCGATGAGAATGGAGTCTACCTCGTCGATAATGGCAAAGTTCAGTTCTCTTTGCGTCTTATCCGCCTTTCTGACCGCCATATTATCGCGCAGGAAGTCGAAGCCGAGCTCGTTATTTGTGCAATACGTCACGTCGCAGCCGTATG
Organism: Christensenellales bacterium; assembly: GCA_048394785.1. Lineage (GTDB taxonomy): Bacteria > Bacillota > Clostridia > Christensenellales > CAG-917 > DBFJGL01. The sequence goes on from DBFJGL010000111.1 coordinate 38,251, forward strand.
CCTTTCGCTTTTCGTCGGGGTGCATACCGGGCACGACAACTCCCACGCTGAGTCCCAAAAATCTGTGCACTTTGCCCATCCAAGCCGCGTCGCGCGCCGCCAGATAATCGTTTACGGTGACGACGTGAACGCCCTTGCCCGTCAGCGCGTTGAGATAGGACGGCAGCGTGGCAACCAGCGTCTTGCCTTCGCCCGTACCCATTTCGGCAATTCTGCCCTGATGCAAGGCGATGCCGCCCATCAGCTGCACGAAGAAATGACGCATACCGAGCACTCTCTCGGCGGCTTCTCTTACTACCGCATACGCGTCGGGAAGCAGGTCGTCGAGTTTTTCGCCGTCGGCAATTCTTGCCTTGAATTTATCCGTCATACCTTTGAGCTCGTCGTCGGACATAGCCTTATAAACGGGCGCGAGCTCCTCTATTTTCATAGCCGTCTTTTTAAGCTTTTTGACTTGTCTTTCGTTATCGTTGAATAAAGACCACATAGTTCTCCTCGAATGCGCTTTGCGCGCGCACTAATATAATAAATTATATTTTATAATTTTACAACCATAATCGACTTGTATTGCGCCGAGCCCTTCCGCTTTCAAACATAACGCATATGCGGATGCGGCTTGACAACGCCCGACTTACGCTATATCGCGCTCTCGCCGTCGATATGCAGTTCGGCAATGGCAAACGTAAGAGAACTTACGCTTCTTGCTTTGTGCTTCAACAGAACTTCGGCGCAGGCGTCGACGGTTGCCCCCGTGGTGAAAACGTCGTCGACAAGCAGTATGTCGCGGCCGCGCACTTGGTCGAAAACACATTCGAACGCGTCCTTCAAATTTTTGCGCCGCTGTTTTGCTCCGAGCGATTTTTGCTCCGAGGTATTTCTCGTCTTTACAAGGGCGGGAAGCACCGCTATTCCCAATCTTTCTCCTATTCCGCGCGCAAGCAATTCCGCCTGATTGAACCCTCTCGCCTTACGTTCTTCCTCGCTCATCGGCACAAAAACGATTATGTCCGCTTTAAGCTCGGACGATAAAAGAACGTCTACTGCCATTGCCGCCATCGTGTCCGCGATATACTTGCGTTTCCCGAACTTCAAATCATGGACAAGTTTTTGAGCGACTCCGTCATACACCGCAACCGAACGGTTCTTATAAAATGAAAACTGCGAATTTTGACAGCGGATACAATAATCCGCTTCGTTATACAGAGGACTTCCGCACTCGACGCATACCTTGCCCTTTATGAAAGGCATTTTCCCCAAACAAGATGCGCACAGCCGATAACGCGTGTCCGCAACCAATTCTCCGCCGCAGCAGTCGCAGGTTACGTTCTCGGGAAAAACCGCTTCTTTCAGCGATTTGCCCATGCCCGACAACGCGTTCTTTACAGCCGCAAAAAGCGCGCTTGCGCTCTTGTCCTCTCCTTTTCGTCCGCCGCTTTTAGACATATAATCACAATCTGAAATCGCCGCCGGCGTTTTCTTCCTCGATAAGATTGAGCAGTAGCGAATATCTGCGCGCGGTTTCGTTGTTTTTAACCATTCGCGCCATTATATTCTTCGCTCCCGTAATAACCGCCATTTTTTTTGCCCTCGTCACCGCGGTGTAGAGGAGATTTCTCGTCTGCAACATATAGTTGGCGTCAAGCGCAATCACCACCGTGTCGAACTCGCTGCCCTGCGATTTGTGTATCGTTACCGCATACGCAAGCGAAAGCTGTTCTATATCGTCAAATTGATAAACAGATACTTTATTATCATCAAAACGTATCGTAAACTGCATTATCTGCGTGTTAATGCTTTCAACCACGCCTATATCGCCGTTAAACACGCCCGTGCCGCGTTCTATCTTCACTCCGTCCGAAACGCTCCACTCCTGTTGATAATTGTTCTGCATCTGCATAACTTTATCTCCTTCGCGGAACAGCGTTTCTCCCACTCTCGCCTCTTTCTTTGCGGCGGAGGGCGGATTTATGACTTTCTGCAATTCCCTGTTCAGGTTGTACGTTCCGGCAGAACCGCGCTTCATCGGGCACAACACCTGTATATCCGTCGGACTCACTCCGAGATAGGCGGGCAGCCGTTTGGTTACCAGACGAACCGTGTTAAGACATATATCTTCCGCGCCCGTCTTTTCTTCAAAGAAAAAGTCCTTGGATTTATTGTCTATTTCGGGCATCAAGCCGCTGTTTATCCTGTGTGCGTTGACAATTATTTTACTGTCGTCCGACTGCCGGTAAATCTGCGTAAGATTGCTCACCGAAAACTTACCGCTGTGGATAATATCGGACAGCACGTTTCCCGCGCCTACGGAAGCAAGCTGGTCCTTATCGCCGACGAGAATGAGCCTCGTGCCCCTTTCCAACGCTTTGAGAAGCGCGTTGAACACAAACTCGTCCACCATACTTACTTCGTCCACGATTACTACGTCAAGCTGTAATTTTTCGTATTCGTTATAAGCAAAACGTCCCTCGCCGTTTTTCCAATCGAGGTCAAGCATACGGTGTATCGTTTTCGCGTCCTCGCCCGTAGCCTCCGACAGTCTTTTCGCGGCTCTGCCCGTCGGCGCGCAAAGCGCGACGCGCTGATTGAGGTCGCCGAAAATCTTCAAAATACACTTTACTATCGTGGTCTTGCCCGTGCCCGGTCCGCCCGTTACGACGTGAACTCCGTTCTGAATTGCCTCCGAAATCGCAATGCGCTGATTTTCGTGCAATTCGAAACCCGCTTCTTTCTCAAACCTTTTTATTTCATAATCCGTATCGACGCTGTATAACGACGCCTCGTCGCGAAGTCTTATAAGCCTGCGGGCGATACTGCGCTCGATGTCGTAATTCTTTTTCAGCATAATCGCCGCGTGCTCGCCCGTATCGTATCGTATCAAGGTTTGCAGCAGCACCATATCTTCTATATTATCCTTTATTCTCTCCTCGATATTGTCGCTATCGATACTTAAAAGTTCTTTTGTGAGATGAATAAGGTCGTTTTCGGGCAAATAGTTGTGTCCGCTTTTGTTTGCCGCCTCTTTAAGCTGATAGATGACGGCAGCGGAAATTCTGTAATCGCTCTCCTCCCCTATGCCGAGTTCGGCGGCAATTCTGTCTGCCGTATGAAATCCGATTCCGTCGACGTCGTCAACCAGCATATACGGATTTTTCCGAACGTTTATTTCCGTTTTATCTCCGTAAATTTTATAAATTTTAAGCGCGAGATTAACCGTAATTCCAAGCTCCTGCAAGAAAATTACAGCGTCCTGCATATGCACGAGCTTGACGTATCCGAGACCGAATTCAGTAGCTTTTTTAAGGGATATACCCTTGATTTTTGCAAGCTCCATCGGATACTTCATCATTTCGAGCGCGTTTACTCCGAAACGGTCGACAATAGCCTGCGCCGTCGCAGGTCCCATTCCCTTTATCAGTCCGCTTGCGAGAAATCTTCTTATGCCTTCCGCTCGGGACGGCTGAGACACGAATACCTTGTCGGCAACAAACTGCTTTCCGTACATCGTCTTTGTACGGAAACTGCCTTCCACCCTCACGTTGTGACCTTCGCTGACGGGCGGAAAAATTCCGACAACGGTAAAAACACTGCTCTCGACGCCTAAATCGATAACGGTATATCCCGTGTCTTCGCTTCTGAAAAGCACCTTTTTTACTTCTCCGACAAGCTCCATTTTTCTCCTTTCTTCCGCCGACGGGCTAAACGCCGCCGCCAATAAAACGGCACTTTACCGCACAATGACAGGGGCGTACCCTCTTTATCCTTGTTTGCGCGCAATATTGCAACGCGGCCCGTCCTGCAATTTCAAGTCGCCGCGATATTGTATCTCGCTTTGACGCGCGTATTAAAGATATTAAAAAGGCAAGGTTAATTTCCTTGCCCTCTTTTGTCAATAACCGTACTGCGCCGCTTCCGCAAGTATGTCGCCGACCTTGTCCGTCTGCTCCCACGAAAACTCCGCTCTGCCGAAATGCCCGTAATTCGAAGTCGCCCTGTAAATCGGACGGTCCAACCTGAGCGTTCGTATGATGGCGAGAGGACGCAAGTCAAACACCTTTGTCACGATATCGGCAATAACTTCGTCATCGAACTTGCCTGTGCCGAAAGTGTTTACATACACCGATACGGGGTGGGACATACCTATCGCATATGCGATTTGCAATTCCGCCTTGCGGCATATCCCCGACGCAACAAGATTTTTACAGACGTAACGAGCCATATACGCCGCGCTCCTGTCCACTTTCGTGGGGTCCTTGCCCGACAACGCTCCGCCTCCGTGCGGACAAAAACCGCCGTAAGTATCCACGATGATTTTACGTCCCGTAACGCCGCTGTCGCCGGCAGGTCCGCCCTTCACAAAGCGTCCCGTAGGATTGATATACATCTTCGTATCGTCGTCGATAAGTTCGTCGGGAACGGCGACTCTTATGACCTTTTCTATTATTTCGCGTTCGATTTCGTCAAGTTCGACGTCCTCGGAATGCTGCGCGCTGACCACAACCGTATCCACTCTGACGGGCGAGCCGTCGATATACTCCACGGTAACCTGCGATTTCCCGTCAGGTCTGAGCCATTTGATTTCGCCGCGTTTGCGCGCCTCCGTCAGACGCCTTGTTATAGCGTGCGCAAGGACAATGGGCAGAGGCATAAGTTCCTCCGTTTCGTCCGTTGCGTACCCGAACATCATACCTTGGTCGCCCGCGCCTATTCTTTCAAGCTCGTCCGCGCCGTCGCCGTCGGTAGCGGTGTCCACCCCCAGCGCAATATCCGCCGACTGCTCGTCAAGCGACGACAACACCGCGCAGGTTTTATAGTCAAACCCGAGCGAACTGTCGTCATAACCTATATCCTTGATGACTCCGCGGACAATGCCGGGAATGTCGGAATAATGCTCGGTGCTTACTTCGCCGAACACCATCACCATACCCGTTGTTGCACAAACCTCAACCGCAACGCGCGAATTGGTATCTTCCGAAAAGATGTCGTCCAAAATCGCGTCCGCAATCTGGTCGCACACCTTATCGGGATGCCCTTCCGTCACGCTCTCGGAGGTAAAAAGTCTTTTGTCCATCATAATCTTTCTTTAGCGATAACGCCTTATTGTTCGTCAGCCGCGAGCGCGTCCTCCTGACCTGCCGGAACGGTGGTTATGTTCTTATATATCTTCATACCCGTACCTGCCGGTATCAGTTTACCTATAATGACGTTCTCTTTAAGACCGATGAGCGGGTCAACCTTGTTCTTGATTGCGGCGTCGGTGAGCACTCTTGCGGTTTCCTGGAAGGACGCCGCAGAGAGGAAGGACTCGGTTGCGAGAGCCGCTTTGGTTATACCGAGCAACGTGCGCTTTGCGGTAGCGGGCACGCCGCCGTTTTCGAGCACTCTCTCGTTTTCGTCCTCGTATGCGAAGATGTCGACCAAAGTTCCGGGCAGCATAGACGTATCGCCCTGATTTTCAATTCTGACCTTTCTCAGCATCTGACGCACGATAACTTCGACGTGTTTGTCGTTGATTTCGACGCCGGACAGACGGTATGCGGACTGAACTTCTTTCGCAAGATATTCCTGAACGCCCTTCACGCCCTTTGCGCGCAACATATCCTGAGGATTGATTGAACCGTTGGTGAGCGGGTCGCCCGCGGCGATTATATCCCCTTCCTCGACTTTGAGTTTTGCGCCGTAAGGAATCGCATACGTCTTGGTTTCGCCGTTCGCGCCCGTGACCATAATCTCACGGTTGCCGTTTTCGATGTGAACCGCGCCGTCGTTTTCGGTGATAACGGCTTGTCCTTTCGGCTTTCTCGCCTCAAACAATTCCTCGACGCGCGGCAGACCTTGGGTTATGTCGTCGCCCGTTGCGACGCCGCCCGTATGGAACGTTCTCATCGTAAGCTGAGTACCCGGTTCGCCTATGGACTGAGCCGCGATAATACCCACCGCTTCGCCGAGCTTGACGGGGTTTCCGCTTGCCATATTCTTGCCGTAGCACTTGGCGCATACGCCGTTTCTCGTCTTGCAGTTGAGCACCGAGCGAATGAGCACGCCCTCTATGCCTGCGTCTTCGATTTCTTTCGCCTTATCGGTGGAAATCATAGTATCCGCCTCGACGATAATCTCGCCCGTTGAAGGATTGACGACGGGTTCGATTGTATATCTGCCCGCAATTCTGTCGCGCAGAGCTTCGATTTCGCTCTTGCCGTCCTTGATTGCCGTAATATACGTTCCTTTGGTATCGCCGCAGTCCTGCTCGCGGACTATGACCGAGTGGGATACGTCTACGAGTCTTCTGGTCAGATAACCGGAGTCCGCCGTCTTCAACGCGGTATCGGCAAGACCTTTTCTTCCGCCGTGGGAAGAAATGAAGTATTCGAGAACGGAAAGACCTTCGCGGAAGGACGCTCTGACGGGCAGCTCGATGGTACGGCCGGACGGGTCCGCCATAAGACCGCGCATACCTGCAAGCTGTCTTATCTGTCCCATATTACCTCTCGCACCGGAGTTAGCCATCATCCAGATGGGGTTGAAGTCGTCAAGTCCTTTTACAAGCTCTTTTTCTACCTTATCGGACGCCTCTTTCCATATCTTGACTACGGTCTGATAGCGTTCCTCGTCGGTTACGATACCTCTTGCAAAGTTTCTTTCGATGTTGATAACCTTTTCTTCCGCCTCGTTGATAATATCCTTTTTCGCGCCGGGAATGTGCATATCGAACACGCTCGCCGTGATTGCGCCGATTGTGGAATATTTGTAACCGAGTGCCTTGATTTTATCGAGCGTCGTAGCGGTCTCGGTCGCGCCGTGATACTTAAAGCAGTTGTCGACGATGAGCGAAAGCTGTTTCTTGCCGATAGCCATCGCCTTTTTGCCGAGATATTTCTGTATGGTTTCTTTAAGCGTGTTGACTTCGCGTTGTTTATCAACGTCGTCTATATCCGTAATTCCGCTTTCCTTGACGGCTTTTGCGATTGCTTCGAGCTTACCGTCTGCGAGTTCGGGCTTTCTGAGCATTGCGCGGATACGCGCGTTTGTCTTCTCGTCTGTCGCGCCGTCCTTATATGCCGCCACGATTTCGGCAAGCTGTTTTTGGTCGATGCAGGCGTTGATGCCCAGGATACCTTCGATTTCGAGGTCGAGTTCGGTATCGGGATTGCTTCTGTCCACAAACTGCAAGTCCTGCGGTATGTTTTGGTTGAAAATGCAGCGTCCGACGGTGGTATGCAGCATTTTGCGCGTAACGCTTCCGTCTTCATTCTGCTTTTCGACGCGGATATAGCACAGCGTCTGCAATGAAATATCGCCGTCGTTATACGCCATTATAGCTTCGTCGAAAGAGCTGAAATACTTGCCTTCGCCCTTATCTCCGGGCTTGACTATCGTAAGATAGTAAGAGCCGATAACCATATCCTGCGTAGGCGATACGATAGGCTTGCCGTCGCTCAGTTTCAGGATATTGTTGGTGCAAAGCATAAGAATTCTCGCCTCTGCCTGCGCCTCGATGGAGAGAGGAACGTGCACTGCCATCTGGTCGCCGTCGAAGTCGGCGTTGAACGCCGAGCACGCGAGCGGATGCAGTTTAATGGCTCTGCCTTCGACAAGCACGGGCTCGAAAGCCTGAATGCCGAGTCTGTGCAGCGTGGGAGCACGGTTGAGAAGAACGGGGTGATCCTTGATAATCTCCTCCAAAATATCCCACACCTGATTTCTGCCGGTATCGACAAATCTCTTCGCACTCTTGATGTTGTGGCAGAGGTTCTGTTCGACAAGCTTTTTCATAATGAAGGGCTTGAACAGCTCCAACGCCATCTCTTTGGGCAGACCGCACTGATAAAGTTTCAGTTCGGGACCTACGACGATAACGGAACGGCCGGAATAGTCCACGCGTTTTCCGAGCAGGTTCTGACGGAATCTGCCCTGTTTGCCGCGGAGCATACCGGACAAAGATTTGAGGTCGCGGTTGCCGGGACCTGCCACGGCTTTTCCGCGTCTGCCGTTATCGATAAGCGCGTCGACTGCCTCTTGAAGCATTCTCTTTTCGTTTCTCACGATGATGTCGGGCGCGCCGAGTTCTTTGAGCTTTTTAAGACGGTTATTGCGGTTGATGACTCTGCGATACAAATCGTTGAGGTCGGACGTCGCAAATCTGCCGCCGTCGAGCTGAACCATAGGTCTGATTTCGGGAGGAAGCACGGGGAGCACGTCGAGAATCATCCACTCGGGACGGTTGCCCGAAATGCGGAACGCTTCCACGATTTCCAATCTCTTTACCGCTCGGATTCTCTTTTGACCGACGGAATGTTCGACGATTTCTTTGAGCTCTGCGCTGTCCTTTTCGAGGTCGATTTCCATGAGCAGTTCTTTGATAGCTTCCGCTCCCATTCCCACTCTGAAATCCTTTGCGTCGTATCTTTCCAAAAGTTCGCGGTATTCCTTATCGGTAATAACCTGCTTTTTGGTAAGTTCGGTGACGTGACCGGGGTCGAGGACGATGAACGCGACGAAATACAGCACCTGTTCCAATTCCTTGGGAGAAATGTCAAGCAGCAGGCTGATGCGGGAAGGCACTCCTCTGAAATACCAGATGTGAGAAACCGGAGTCGCAAGCTCGATGTGTCCCATTCTTTCGCGGCGCACCTTGGATTTTGTGACCTCTACGCCGCACTTTTCGCATATAACGCCTTTATAGCGAATTCTCTTATATCTTCCGCAATGGCACTCCCAATCGCGAGTCGGTCCGAAAATTCTTTCGCAGAAAAGACCGTCTTTCTCGGGTTTTTGCGTGCGGTAATTTATCGTTTCGGGCTTAGTGACCTCGCCGTACGACCATTCTCTGATTTTTTCGGGAGATGCTACGCCAATCTGAATAGCGTCGAAATTGCTGAGTTCGTACATATTAAGACCTCCTACTATTCTTCGTCATCATTCGAGCCGATGCCGAAGATGTCGTTGAGCTCGGGCGTGCCCTGAGTGAGCGCGCTGAAAATGTTTTCGTCATCGTCGTCGCCGGTATCGAACAGGTTGTCGAACGACGTATCGCTGCCGCCGATATTGTCAAAGATATTCGCGCCGTCCAGAATATCGATTTCCTTCAAATCTTCCGTCTTTACGATGGGTTGAGTGTCGAAGTCGAGTTCTTCGTCGGAGTAATCGCGCAGCTTGACCTCGTCGCGGTCCTCGGTGAGCACCTTGACGTCGAGCGCAAGGCTCTGCAACTCTTTGACCAATACCTTAAAGGATTCGGGAATGCCGGGTTCGGAAATGTTGTTGCCCTTGACGATGGACTCGTAAGTCTTTACTCTGCCCACCACGTCGTCGGACTTGACGGTGAGGATTTCCTGCAACATATTCGCCGCGCCGTACGCTTCGAGCGCCCAGACTTCCATTTCGCCGAAACGCTGTCCGCCGAACTGAGCTTTACCGCCCAGAGGCTGCTGCGTGACAAGGCTGTACGGGCCCGTGCTTCTCGCGTGAATCTTGTCGTCGACGAGGTGATGCAGTTTGAGGTAATACATATATCCGACCGTTACGCGGTTCTCAAACGGTTCGCCCGTTCTTCCGTCGTAAAGCTGAATTTTGCCGTCAACCTTTCCTTCTTCGTTCACCAAGCCGCAGTCCTTGAACAATGCCTTTATATCCTGCTCGTTCGCGCCGTCGAAAACGGGGGTGGCAACCTTCCAGCCGAGCATACTCGCAACCAAGCCGAGGTGAACCTCCAAGACCTGACCGATGTTCATACGGGACGGAACGCCCAGAGGGTTAAGTACGATTTGGAGCGGAGTGCCGTCTGCCATAAAGGGCATATCCTCTCTGGGCAGCACGCGCGAGATAACGCCCTTGTTACCGTGACGTCCCGCCATCTTATCGCCCACGGATATCTTTCTCTTCTGGGCGATGTACACTCTGACCAGCTTGTTTACGCCGGGGCTGAGCTCGTCGCGGTTCTTTCTGGTGAATATCTTGACGTCTACCACGATACCGCTTTCGCCGTTGGGCACGCGTAAGGACGTGTCTCTGACCTCTCTCGCCTTTTCGCCGAATATGGCTCTCAACAGTCTTTCTTCGGGGGTGAGTTCCGTCTCGCCCTTGGGAGTGACTTTACCCACGAGAATGTCGCCGCTCTTCACCTCCGCGCCGACCATGACTATGCCGTCTTCGTCGAGGTTTTTGAGCGCGTCGTCGCTGAGGTTGGGTATATCTCTCGTTATCTGCTCCTCGCCGAGCTTGGTATCGCGCGCCTCTATTTCATATTCCTCTATGTGTATAGAAGTAAATATATCATCTTTTACGAGGTCCTCGCTGATAAGTATCGCGTCCTCGTAGTTGTATCCTTCCCAGGACATAAATCCGACGAGAATGTTTCTGCCGAGAGCAAGTTCGCCCTTATCGGTAGCGGGACCGTCGGCAAGCACGGTGGCTTCTTTTACTACTCTGCCCTGCTCGTCCTTGACCTGAGCGTAAACTCTGTCGCCCTTTCTCACGATGGGGTGCTGATTTATGCAGGTGGATTGGTTGCTGCGCTCGAACTTGGACATCGTATAGACGTCTTCCGTTCCGTCCTCGGCCTCAACCACGATTTTATCCGCGTCGACGTATTTTACGAAACCGTCGCGCTTTGCAAGTTTAAGTACGCCGCTGTCGTATGCGATTCTGTGCTCGACGCCCGTTGCAATCATAGGTGCTTCGGGACGGAGGAGGGGCACCGCCTGACGCTGCATGTTGGAACCCATCAGCGCACGGTTTGTATCGTCGTTCTCCAAGAAGGGAATGAGCGCCGTCGCTATGGATATGAGCTGCTTGGGCGACACGTCCATATAGTCGACCTGCGCCTTGGGCACTTCTCTTATGTCGTTTCTTATACGGCAAGTGACGCGGTCGCGCACGAACTTGCTGTTTTCGTCAAGTTCTTCGTTAGCCTGCGCCACGACGTATTTATCTTCTTCGTCCGCGGTCATATAGACGACTTCGTCCGTAACTACGCCGCTCGCCTTATCGATTTTGCGGTACGCCGTTTCGATAAAGCCGTATTCGTTGACTTTGGCGTAAGTGGACAGCGAGGATATAAGACCGATGTTCTGTCCTTCGGGAGTTTCAATCGGGCACATACGTCCGTAGTGGGAGTGGTGAACGTCACGCACTTCGAAGCTCGCTCTTTCGCGGTTCAGACCTCCGGGTCCCAACGCAGACAGCTTTCTCTTGTGGGTAAGCTCGGCAATGGGGTTGGGCTGGTCCATAAACTGCGACAGCTGAGAGGAGCCGAAGAACTCCTTGACCGCGCTCGTCACGGGGCGGATATTTATGAGAGTCTGAGGCGTGATTTCCGCGTTTTCCTGAGCGGACGCCATTCTCTCCTTTATAACTCTTTCAAGACGGGAAATACCGATGCGGAACTGATTTTGGAGCAATTCGCCCACGGCGCGTACGCGGCGGTTGGACAGGTGGTCGATGTCGTCGCAGCTTCCGAAGCCGTAACGCAGACCGAGGTTATAGCTGACGGTCGCGATGATGTCGTCTATGGTGATGTGCTTGTAAACAAGCTGGTCGACCGACGCCTTGATTACCATAAGCAGTTCTTCGCGGTTTGCGCCGAACTCGTCGATAATCGCTTTGAGGCTGGGGTAATACACCTTTTCGAGAATGCCGAGTTCACGGGGATTGCACTCCACAAACGCGTCCAAATCGACGGTGTTGTTGCCGATTGCCTTATACTCTCTCGACGTGCCGTCCTCGTCGGTGTACGCAAGATAAACGACGTTGACCGCGTTATTCTGAATTTCTCTTGCCTTTTCTTCGGTGACGGTTTCGCCCTTCTGCGCGAGAATTTCGCCCGTTACGGGGCTTACTACGTCCTCCGCGAGTTTGCGGCCTGCAATACGGTTTGCAATGGACAGCTTCTTGTTGTACTTATAGCGGCCCACTCTTGCCAGGTCGTATTTCTTGTAGTCGTAGAAGGTATTTTGAATGAGAATGTTCGCGCCTTCCGTCGTGGGGACTTCGCCCGGACGCAGACGGCGGAACAAATCGATTTTACCGGCTTCCTCGCTCTTGCAGTTGACGTCTTTCTGACAGGTCGCCGCAATCATGGAATCCGCGCCGAAAAGCTCGGCGAGTTCTTCGTCCGTGCCGAAACCGAGCGCGCGCAGAAGCGTGGTCGCGGTAATCTTTCTCGTACGGTCGACGTGCACCCAAAGCAAATCGTTCTGGTCCTGCTCGAATTCGAGCCAGGCTCCGCGGTTGGGTATGACGGTGGTCGCATAACGGGGCACACCGTTTTTATCGGGAGTCTTGTCGTTGTAAACGCCGGGGCTTCTGACAAGCTGGCTGACGATGACGCGCTCCGCACCGTTGATAACGAACGAGCCCGACTCGGTCATCAACGGAAAATCGCCCATAAACACTTCCTGCTCCACCACTTCGCCGGTGTCGTTGTTGGTCAGTCTTGCCCTCACCTTCAAGGGAAGCGCGTACGTGGTATCGCGGTCCTTACATTCCTTGACGGTGTACTTGGGCGTACCCTCCAACGAGTGCGACAAAAACTCCAATTTAAGCCTGCCCGAGAAGTCGTTTATAGGCGAATAATCGCGAAACACTTCTCTGATGCCGGCGTCGATGAAGTTGGCGTAGGAATCCTTTTGCACTTCGATAAGGTACGGGATATCGAGGACGTCCTTTATCTTTGAAAAGGTCTGTCTTTCGGTCATTCCGTACATTTCCTTGTGAACACTTTGGGACATATTTCACTCCTTGAAAAAAATTACCGTTTCATCTTCCGAAAAAATTTTTTCCGCGAGGTCGAATTTTTCGAAAGCACTTGTTTTCTTTGCGCTTTGCGCTATACTAATGCCGTAAATATAACCCCCTACCCCCAAAAACGCCTGTTTGTGAGGGTAGGATACAGCATTATTGCGCATTTTCCTATTTTATCAGCAAATTTCAAGGTTGTCAAGCGCGGACGCATATAAAAAACGCGTGTTTTTCGATGTTTTTTTGCAAATTTTCAAGCATAATTTTACATTTGTTTTCGTGCTTTACACCGTCCGATTTTTACGGATTTTATGCGTTCGTGGAGTTTTTGAAAAAGATAAAAACCGGTTTTTTCGCCGAATAATCTCCGCGGCAAATTCTTAGCTTGTGCATTCTTGTCTTTGCGTGTATAATATCGGCTATGAGAATAGATAAATTTCTTAAAGTATCGCGAGTGATAAAACGGCGGTCGGTAGCGGCGGACGCGTGCAGCGGCGGACGCATCGAAATCAACGGCAAGCAGGTCAAGCCCGCAAAGGAAGTAAAAATCGGCGATATTGTCACCGTTACTTTCGGCAACAGCTCTATGACTTTCGAAGTGCTGAATACCGACGAGAGGCAGACAAAACAGTCCGCCGATTCGATGTACAGAATTATAAATGAAAACGAGTGACGTAAACGTAATTATCGCAGCGGCGGGCGCAAGCGTGCGTTTCGGCGAAAAAGACAAACTCTTGGAACCGTGCAAAACTTCCTTCGTGTTAGCGGAGGCGGTCAAACCCTTTTTGGCTTTTGCCGAAATATCCCGCGTAATAATCGCAACGGACGGCGCAAAAGCAGAAATAATCGGACAAAAACTGTCCGACTGCGGCATAACGGACGACCGCGTCGTCTTTTGCGACGGAGGCGCGAGCCGCACGAAAACGGTAATCAACGCACTCAAAATGCTCGACGGGCATTGCAAAACGGTGCTTATCCACGACGGCGCGCGCCCCTACGTCACGCCGCGCACAATCTCCGCGGTCATTGACGGCGCAAGACAAAAAGGCGCGTCCCTGCCCTTGCTTGCCCTCACCGACGCGCTTGTCCGAACAGGCGAAAAGACGGAGCCCGTCGACCGCTCTCAATATCGTCGGGTGCAAACCCCCGCGGGGTTCGAGCGCAACAGGCTGATTTCCGCCTACTCGATGGCAACGGAGGACTTTTACGACGATATAAGCGTGGTCCTCAAACACTCCGAAGGCGAAGTCGCGGTCATCGACGGCGACGAAAACAACGTTAAAATCACATCAAAAGAAGACCTCAAAACCCCGTTGGTCGGTTGCGGATACGACGTTCACAGACTTGTCAAAGGTGAAGGACTACGCCTTTTGGGAGTCGATATCCCCTGCCCTTATTCCTTTGTTGCGCACTCCGACGGCGACGTCGCAATTCACGCGCTGATGGACGCAATACTGTCCGCCCTGGGCAAAAAAGACATCGGACATTACTTCCCCGTGGACGACGCGCGCTACGACGGAATTGACAGCACAAAGCTTCTCAAAGAAGTTTTGGACGTTATGGGCAAAGACGGTTATGCCGTATCCAACTGCGCCGTCGCCGTAATTGCGGAAAAGCCCGTACTGTCGCCTTATATCGATAGAATGAAAACCGTAATCGCCGCTTTAATCGGCGTTACGTCGGAAAAAGTAGGAATAACCGCCACAACCAATGAAAGAGTTGGCGATATAGGCGACGGCAACGCCATCGCCGCTTATGCAACGGTGCAATTAGTTTAATTGAATTTCCTTTTATCCGCTTATCCGTTTGTGTACCTATTCCCCGTGTCATTACCTTCGTTTTATCTGCTTACAATTTTTTACCGTGTCATTGCGAGCGGAGCCGTCAGGCGCAGCGCGGCAATCTCCTAAATAGGAGCGTACACCGTTTTGCCCTCTGCTTTCGTCCTCTGCATGCGGGACTGCCACACGCTCGAAAATTGTTGCACTCGCATTATTGCGGCGATTGCCACAATGCAACTCGCTTGTTAATTTTCTCGCTTTCCGCGTGCGTTATGTTACGCACTATGTGCTTCACGCTTAATCGCACGCGGTTGACAGCAACTCCAAGCTTAGAGCTCTGCTTAGGGGACTGCCACGTCACTTCGCTCCTCGCAGTGACACGTGGGAAATACTGTATGTTACGAGTTATATTTATTCTCTTCTCAATTTATACAACTCCGTTATTACTAGCCTCTTTTTATCCGCTTGCTTAGCTTATTCAACCGTGTCATTGCGAGAGGAGTGAGTAACACGAACGGAACGCGGCAATCCCCTAAATAAGCGACGGTAACCCATACACGGCAATGCCGCATCTTATATAACAATCAAATAAGAGGACGCATAAGCGTCCTCTTATTTTGATTTACTATGACCTATTGTCTTTTAATCAACCGTTATTATTTAGCGTCTTTGATACCCTGCGCAGTACCAATGAACAGTACGCTGCTCTGTCTTTCAACCACAACATCACCGGGGAGATAATCCAAAGTTGCTTTCAACATTTGAACAACATCTCCGTTTTCCGCTGCTTTTGCCGCTTTTATGGACTTGTATCCTATAACTATAACGCCGTCGCTCAGACCTTTCATACCGGACACGACAAACTTAATATCTTCTTCGTCTTCCGGAGCTTCCTCTGCCTTTACAGTATAACCGGCTTTTTCCAATCTCTTTTCGTAGTTTTCTGCGTTACAAGCGACCAGCGCAATGGAAAGCACAGCAACGAGCATAATTATTGCTACAATGGAAATAATTTTCTTGTTCATAAATGAACCTCCCTATAATATTAAAATCATTATAGATATTTAACCTTAAATAAGTCAATACCTAACCTTAAAAAATTTTAATATTTCCGCACAAATTTTTGTAAGCGCAAAATTTCGGCGCTCAAAATGTCGGATATTATGCCCCTCTTGTACAAAACGCTATGAAAAAACGCCGCAAATTGCGGCGTTTTGAATATAACTTCCGAAAGTTATCTCTTGCTGAACTGAGGTGCCTTACGAGCCTTGTGCAGACCGTACTTCTTACGTTCTTTGGCTCTGGGGTCACGGGTAAGGAAGCCTGCCTTTTTGAGAGTGGCGCGATACGCGTCGCTGTCTGCAACGCACAGCGCTCTCGCAATGCCGTGACGGATTGCTCCCGCCTGACCCGTCATACCGCCGCCCTTGACGTTGACGAACACGTCGAACTTATCGGACGCGGACGTCGCAACCAACGGCTGGTTGACAATCAGTTTCATCGTGTCGAGAGGGAAATATTCCTCTATGGTGCGGTTGTTGATGGTGATTGCGCCTTCGCCGCCGGGGATAAGACGTACTCTTGCAATGGCAGTCTTTCTTCTGCCGGTGCCGAGATATTGAACCTTTTTCTTAACGCTCTTTTTAGTAGCCATATTTCACCTCAACTAATTCAGTTTAAGCTCAATCGGGCATTGTGCCTGATGAGTATGCTCTGCACCCGTGTAAACGCGGAGCTTTTTGAGCATATCCTTGCCAAGACTCGTCTTGGGAAGCATACCCTTGACCGCCTTGTAAACGGCGAATTCGGGCTTCTCGTTCATAAGCTTTTTGTACTGAACCTCTTTCAAACCTCCGATATAACCGGTGTGATAGCGGTAGTACTTCTGTTCGAGCTTCTTGCCCGTAAGCTTAACCTTTTCGCAGTTTATTATGATAACGTGGTCGCCGCAATCGACGTTGGGCGTATATTCGGGCTTATTTTTGCCTTTAAGTATAGTTGCAACCTGAGAAGCAAGACGTCCGAGCACCATATCCGTTGCGTCGATGACGTACCATTTGCTTTCGACTTCGCCCGGCTTAGCCATATAAGACTTGTTGTTGTTTGCCGTAGCCATATCTGACCTCCAATAAAATAATAGGTGTTTATGTCAATCTGTCGAGCGAGGGGCTATTCGCCGTGACAGCGTTATGCGTTCCTATAAAAAGACGCTTGATTATGATAATAAATATACCCGAATAAGTCAAGCGATTTTCGACAAAATTATATTGCACCCCTTTGTCAGGTCGCGTATCGGATTCACATTCCTATTTATGGGATTGCTTCGTCGCTCCGCAATCGCTCCGTTCCTCGCAATGACACCGTAATCCCCGTGTCACTGCGAGGAGCAACGCAGTTGCGACGTGGCAGTCCCCTATGCAGAGGAATATGCTTTGTTAACGGTAAATAAGTGCTCGTTCCTGTTTAGGGGATTGCCGAGATATAAGTTATCGTCGCTTATTTAGGGGATTGCCGCGATATTTAACAAGCAGAGTGCTTGTATAATAACCCTTAATGCGTAAGTCCACCCCTAAATCCCCTCATAGGGGACTTCGCGGATTGCGCGGCGAAGCGACGTGTCTTGTTATGCCACTCGGTCGGGCAAAAGGTACGAACAAAATTTTTGCCCTCCCTTGTACAGAGTATCAACCGCGCAAGTCCTATTCGTCGGGGCGTCGCCCCTCCCTACTTCGCAACCATATTCTTCAACTTTATTTTGCAACTCTTTGCGCTTATCCGAACGTCCGCGCGCCTGCCGACGGGTTTGCCGTCAACCTCGACGTCCGCGCCTTTGATGTCGTCAAAAACAAGGTTTAACCTGTCAAAATCGCCTCGTTTAATAACATTCACGGTTATTTCGGCATTGTCGGCGGCAAATCTCGTGTTCACGGTTATTTTTCCGTCTGCGTCGCACAAATCAAACGAATTGACGCCCTTTCCTATGTGCAGGATAACGTCGGAGAAGTTTTGAGAATTATCCTCTTTCTCGGGAAGCATCGGGATAATACCTCCCTCCTTTACAAACACGGGGTAACTGTCGACGGGACAGAGAATTTCCTTTACGCAGCCGCCCTCATAGCGTTTTCCCGTAAAGAAATCGCGCCATACACCCTCGGGAAACCAAACCTTGACGCGGCTTATATCGTTGTGTGATTTTTCCACCGCCGCGCACACCATCATTTCGGTGCCGAACATATATTGATTGCGAGATTTATAAGCTTCCTCTCCCTTGTAATAATAGTACATCGGCAAAATAAGCGGCACGCCCTGCTCCGCCGATTTCACGTTCATCGAATAAAGATATGGCAACAGCCTGTGGCGCAATCTCAGAAAGTCCGACGCAATCTTTTCGTATTTATCGCCGTAAAGCCACGGCTCTTTGCTTATCGCGTTGTTGGAAGAATGCAGCCTCAATATGGGAGAAAACACTCCGTATTGCACCCACCTTGCGTAAAGTTCTCCCCTGCCGCGCCCGTAAAGGTGCCCGCCTATATCGTGCGACCACCAACCGTAACCGATATTTGAGGCCGTGGCGGTAAAATACGGTTGCAGTTTCAAGCTTTTCCAGCACACAAACGTGTCCCCCGAAAATCCGAGGGGGTAACGGTGCGAGCCCGCGCCCGCATAACGCGACAAAATCACTCCGTTTTGCCCGCTGTCGGCATTGCGGTTTACGTCCATTGTGTGATAGTGGTTGAGCAGCCACAACGGGTCCAGCCCTTTGATTTTCGATTTCGTGCCCTGCTGCCAGTCAATCCACCAAAAATCTACGCCCTCTTTTTCATAGGGGTGGTGCAGAATATCGAAATAACTGTCGCGGAAAGTCGGGTTTGTCAAATCGAATTCAACCGTCTTTTTGGTGCTCGGCTCGATGCCGTTCGCCCTTGCCATTTCGGGGTACTGCTCCTCGAAATATCTGACTCCGTCGCGCGGGTGCAGGTTCATCGTAACCGCAAGTCCGCGGCGTTTCAACTCCGACAAAAATCTTTTATGGTCGGGAAACAGGCTTTTTTCAAAGGTGTACCCCGTCCAGCCCCTGCCCTGAATGCCCTTATACTCGGCGTCTTTGGGCACGTTTTTCACTATGTGCCAATCCATATCCACGGTAGCGACGGTAAGCGGAATGTTTTTGAGCGCGAATTTATCCATCAAATCAAGGTATCCGCGCTCGGAATACGCATAATAACGCGACCACCAATTGCCGAGAACGTATTTCGGCAAAAGCGGCTGATAACCCGTAAGTTCGTAATATTCTCTGAGTCCGCCGAGATAATCGTCGCCGAACGCAAAAACGTATTTATCCGCAATACCGCGCCTTCGCGCTTCCACGCTTCCGTCGGCGTTCAGCGTAAAACTCTTGGAATCGTCTATTTCCGCGACGCCGTTTCTCGCCATTACTCCGCCCTTCATATTGGCAAGGCAGAACGCCTCTTTTTTTATTCTGCCCGAATAATTTTTAAGCGCAACGCCGAACGTGCCGTCAAGCGTCCGCGCCGTGCCTCCGAGGTTGTATTTTGCACGCGCGCGTTCGCGTCTGCCGTCCATTACACAAGCCGTTTTAAGACTGCGCTTATCCACCTCGAATACGACGCGTTTTGTCGTAACGATAATTTTATCCCGTTCTTTTATAACGGTAAACTGCGGTTTTGCAAAATTTCTGCATACGGCAAACTGTGTTGCCCTGTCCTCGAAAGTTCCGCTTCCGTCCCGCTCTATGCGAATTATTCTGTCGCTTAAAACGGTTATCCTGACGTCGTCTTCCAAAACGACGCATTTGCCGTCGGCAGGTGCCGAGTTTACTCCGAATCTACTCATAATTTCTCCCGAAAAACGCTCCTTTCGGAGCGTCTTTATATCATTCCATACTTTTCAAAACCACTGCAAGAAATTTGCAATCCCTGCCGCCCACCGCAATCATACCGTGCGGCTGTGCGCTGTCGTAATAAATTGTGTCGCCCTCGTTCAGCAGTTCCGTTTTACCGTTTACGCTGACAAGCAGCTGTCCGCTGAGAATATAGTCCATCTCCTGTCCCTTGTGCGTGGAAAGCGCGATCGGTCTGTCCTCCGCGCCCTCGATATAAGGAGCGTTGACAAGAAACGGGTCCGCGGTGCGGCCTTTGAAATTGTGCGCGAGGTGCTCGTACGTGAACAGATGTCTGCGCTCGGTAACGACGCCCTGCCCGGAATGCACTACGCTGTAACTGCTGAGTCTCGGCGACGAACCGGTGAGCAAAGCCGCAACGTCCACGTTGAGTTTTGCGGCGCAGTTATAAAGCATAGTTACGGAAAAGTCCTTTGAACCCGTTTCGTATTCGAGATAAGCCTGTTCTCCAAGCCCCGTAACCTCTCCCATTTCGGCAGGGGTAACGTCCATAATCTCTCTCAAATCTTTGAGTCTTGCCGCTATTTCCGCATTATTGTTAGCCATACGAAGCATCCTTTTGTTTTTTGTATATTTTATCAAACCGCACAATAGATGTCAATGCGTCCGCACAACCTCAACGCATTTCATATATATGATAATGTCGAAACGTTTGGAGGGCTTATGTGCGGAATTGTCGGATATACCGGGTATCAGAACGCAAGAAATATAGTAATAGACGGTTTGAAAACGCTGGAATACCGCGGTTACGACAGCGCAGGCATCGCGCTCGCGGGCGACGACGGCGAACTTACGCTGTATAAGAGCGGCGGCAGAGTGCGCGAACTCGACCGTTCCGCGCCCTATACTTCGTCGCATACGGCAATAGGACACACGCGTTGGGCTACGCACGGCGAACCGAACGCCAGAAACTCCCACCCTCATCTGTCTTTCGACGGCGAATTGGCGCTGGTGCACAACGGGATAATCGAAAATTGCGCGGAGCTCAAAACATCGCTGCTCGCTCGGGGGATTTCCTTTTCTTCGGACACCGACTCGGAAATAATAGCGCACTTTCTCGCCACCGAACTGCGCCGCTCGGACGCTCATACCGAAAAGGATATAATCGAAGCGGTGTATAACGTCGCCGAAAAGCTCGACGGGGCGGCAACGTTTCTGTTCATAAGGCGGAACGACGACAAAATATACTGCTTCCGCCGCGGCGCGTCGCTTGCCGTTGCCGCTCAGAAAGGAGAATGCTTTGCGGCGAGCGATACTCTCGCAATCACCGCCTATACGCGCGACGTAATCGTACTCAAAGACAACGAATGCGCCGTTCTGTCCCCGTCGGGAATAACCCTTTACGACGACAGAGGGAAATTTTTCCGCTCCCCCGTTACCGTTAACAGATTGGCTCCGCCCGAGTACAACTGCTTTATGCGCTCGGAAATAGACGAAATCCCGTCCGCCCTGCTCAGAACGTACGAAAGCTATCTGAATTTCAGATTGCCCGAGGGCAGTTTCGACAAAATCTGCATATCGGGGTGCGGTACCGCCTACCACGCAGGGTTATACGGCAAAGAAGTCATAGAAAATCTTGCGGGAATACCCGTTGAAGTTCACGTCGCAAGCGAGTTTTCGCGCGCGCGATTTGTAAGCAAAAGCACGCTTGCCGTCTTCATAAGTCAAAGCGGCGAAACGGCGGACACTTTGTTTGCCTGCCGCAGGGCGCAGACTATGGGCGCGGCAACCGTAGCCGTAACCAACGTCGAAGACAGCACTCTTGCAATGCAGGCTGACGCCGCCCTCTATATCGACGCGGGCGCGGAAGTCGCTGTTGCCGCAACAAAATCATATAACTGCCAACTTCTTGCGCTTTATCTTATCGCTCTCTCGCTCTCGGGGAAAAGCCCCGACTACAATTCGATTGCCGCCCTGTCGCGGGCGGCGGAGGATATGGCGTGCGCAAACCCGTACGAGGAAAAAGTCAAAAACGCTACTTTGTTTTTCTTGGGCAAAGGACGCGACGAAATAACCGCGCGAGAAGGCGCGCTGAAATTCAAGGAGATAACTTATAAACCTGCGGAAGCTTACGCGCTCGGAGAGTTGAAACACGGCGCGATTGCGCTTATCGACAAAAATTCGTATGCGGTTATCGTGGCAACCGACGAGAGAGAAAAATATAAAATCAGCCTCGGAATAAGCGAACTGAAATCACGCGGAGCGACAACCGTTGCAATTTCCGCAATCGGCGACGTAGGGGCGGATAAAACGCTGTGCCTGCCCTATATTCCCGACGCGGAGCTTTATAATATTCTGAGCGTAATACCTCTGCAAACGCTTGCGCTCAACACCTCGCTCGCGCTCGGACTCAATCCCGACAAACCGCGCAATCTTGCTAAAAGCGTAACCGTGATATAGACTAGCGCCGCAGTCCGATTGTCGCAAAACGCACTCTCGCCGCACCGCCCGCACGAAATTTGCGATAACTCGGAAACG
Organism: Christensenellales bacterium; assembly: GCA_048394785.1. Taxonomy (GTDB): domain Bacteria; phylum Bacillota; class Clostridia; order Christensenellales; family CAG-917; genus DBFJGL01. The sequence goes on from DBFJGL010000111.1 coordinate 60,166, forward strand.
AAATCGCACATGTGCGAAAATGCGGAAAAATACGGCGGCATAATTTGAGGAACAAAATATAAAAACGCCGAAACTCAAATGAATAATCTCGGCGCGCCGCAACTTAAACCGTCCGCTATATCAAAACGTCAAAACCGCACCGTTTTTCGGCGGTAATTCTTCCGGAACGCGCGCTCATAGGGGTTTTCGATAAATACGCGGTGCGGCTCGCAAACCGCAATGAACACCGCAATAAATATAACCGCGCACCCCGCTAGTTCCGAAGCGGTCGGTCGTTCGCCCAAAATCATCATTCCGCCCAGCAGTCCGAACACCGATTCGAGGCTCATAAGCAGCGTAGCGGTTGTGGGCGGCGTAAGTTTCTGCCCTGCCGTCTGCAACAAAAACGCCACGCCTGCCGACATAACGCCGACGTAAAGCATAGGCAAAATGCACGCATTTATGTTTTGTGCGGCGGGAAAACCGTTTATCGCCATAGCTGGCACGCTCAACGCCGCCGCGCCGACAAACTGCATAAACGTGAAACGAACGGGGCTGTTCCCCTCGATAAAAATATCCAGAAAAGATATTTGGAAAGAGAACATAAACGCGCACAGCAACACCAATAAATCGCCCAAACTCAACGAAAAGTTTTCGCTTATGCACATCGTATAAAATCCCGCGACCGCTATGATTACCGCAATCCACACGTTGGCGCGAGTCCGCTTTCCGCGCAGTATGCCCAGAACGGGCACGATTACAATGTATAAAGAAGTGATAAAACTTGCTTTGCCGACCGTCGTACTCTCTATGCCGAGCTGCTGCAAATTATTTGCGACAAACAATATCGCGCCGCAAAGCAGCCCACCCATCACAGTACTTTTATTCCACTTTGCGCAAGGTTTTCCGGTTTTGAAAGCAACAAACTCGTAAACGCCGAGTATAACGCCAATGGTTGCGGCGGCAAGCAGAAACCGCAGTCCGTTAAAAGAGATTGCGTCAAGATATTCCGCCGCCCGACTCTGCGCCGAAAACGCAAAACCCCATATCAAAGCGGTGACAATCAACATCAGACTGCCCGCCGTTTTATGCTCAGACCGAACCGAACTCACCTGCCGTCACTATTTCTCCCCAACTTATTTTTCCGACCGAGCGCCCGTCGTCGACAAGAAGCGAGCCGTCGCCGTCCACGCCTACTGCTATTCCGCAAATTTCGGAATCCGCTCCGCAACGCACCGTCTGTCCCAAGGTTTCGAGCAACAAAAGATATTGCTTATAAATTTCGGTATCCGTCGTTTCTCTGCCCGCCGCAAAATCGCCGATAATTTCGTCCGTTAACGCCGCAACGTTATCTGCAAGTTTTGCCGCAAACGCAAGGCAGTCGTACGTTTTGCCGGAATGAATACCAAGCGACGTCGCTTTGTCTTGAAGTTCTTTAAGGTCGGACTCGGCGTAATTGAGGTTTACGCCCACGCCGAGCACAAGATACCGCGCGCCTCCGCAAACAACGGTTTCCGGCAAAATGCCGCATACTTTTTTACCGTTCAACTTTACGTCGTTGGGCCATTTTACGGCACAGCCGTCCACGCCGAACTCTTTGATTGTCCCGCACACGGCAAGCGACGAAAAACAGCTTATCTTAGTGAGCGCGCCCGTATATTCTTCTTCGATTTTTCTTACGAAACTGACGTATGCTCCTTTATCGGGTTCGGACAGAAAACTTCTGTCATACCGTCCCCTGCCCGCCGTCTGTTCTTTTGCAAATAGCGCGAACGTATCGCCTAAGCCGCCCTGCCGCACAATTTGCTTTGCAACGGCGTTTGTACTGCCGACGCTGTCCGCAATATACAGCTTAATGCCGCCGTCCGTCGTTATATGCGAAAAGCAAGGCAACGTATTGCCTTGCTCTTTGCTTTTAGAACGATGCGAACAAAAAATCTTTCGCATAAAAGTTTATCAGCCGCCGAACACCGCGAGCAGGAAGCCTGCCGCAACCGCCGAACCGATGACGCCTGCGACGTTGGGTCCCATTGCGTGCATAAGCAGATAGTTGCCGGGCTTGTATTTAAGTCCCATAAGGTTGGACACACGCGCCGCCATAGGAACGGCGGAAACGCCTGCGGAACCGATAAGCGGATTGATTTTGCCTTTTGTGAGCCAGCACAGCAGTTTTCCGAACAGCAGTCCGCCGAACGTGGAGAGCACAAAACCTGCAAGTCCGAGCGCCACGATTTTAAGAGTATCGAGGGTAAGGAAGGTGTCGTAACGAGCCGTTGCGCCGACCGCGATACCGAGGAACAGCGTAACGATGTTCATAAGCGCGTTCTGCGCGGTATCCGACAATCTGTCCGTCACGCCCGTTTCTTTGAGCAGGTTGCCGAACATAAGGCAGCCGAGCAAAGGAGCGACAGAGGGGAGCAACAAGCTTGTGATTATGGTGACGAGAATGGGGAAAACGACTTTTTCGGTTTTGCTGACTTTTCTCGCCGGAGTCATTACGATAGCGCGCTCTTTCTTCGTCGTGCAAAGCTTCATAATCGGGGGCTGAATGAGCGGAATGAGCGCCATATACGAGTACGCCGCAACCGCAATCGCCGCAAGCAGTGCGGGAGCGAGAGTCTTTGTAAGGAATATGGCGGTAGGACCGTCTGCGCCGGCAATGATGGATATGGAAGCCGCCGCCTCGCCGTTAAAGCCCAACGCCACCGCAAGTATAAAGACAAGCCATATACCGAGCTGCGCCGCCGCGCCGAGTATGAGCGATTTCGGATTTGCGATGAGCGGTTCGAAGTCGGTCATCGCGCCTACGCCGATAAATATCAGACAGGGATAAACGCCCGTCTTTACGCCTATGTAAATTACGTCGAGCAATCCGCCCTTTTGCAGTACGCTGACGTAATCGACCGTGGTTTCGTTCCACATTTCGGGGTGGAAAATTCCCGCCTGCGGAAGGTTGGTAAGAAGCATACCGAACGCAATACCGACAAGCAGCAGAGGCTCGAACTTCTTCTTGATGCCGAGATACAGGAAGAAGCACGCAAGCAGTATCATTACAATGGCGAGGGGTTCTTCACCGAAAGCGGAGAGTCCGCTGTCCTCCCATAGATTTTTCAGAGTTTCGACGAAATCCATAGCAACCTCTTACAAAATTTCGACGAGCGGTGCGTCGGTGGAAACGCTTGCGCCTTTGGCTACGAAAATTTGTCCCACCTTTCCGTCCTTGGGTGCCACGATTTCGTTTTCCATCTTCATTGCTTCGAGGATAACGAGCAAATCGCCTGCCTTGACAGCCTGACCGGAAGTTACTTTAATTGCGTTTATCGTGCCGGGCATAGGAGCGTTTACGGTGTTTGCGCCTGCCGCGGGAGCGGAAGCTGCGGGTGCGGCAACGGGAGCCTGCGCCGCAACGGGTGCGGGTGCGGGCGCCGCAACGGGCGCAGCAACGGGCTGAGCCGCTTCGTATTCGGACTGAATAACCGCCTGTCCCTTTTCGACCTCTACTTCATATATCTTACCGTTCAACGTAACCTTATAAATCATTTTTCCTCTCCTTCGCCGATGTATTTGATGGATTTGAACCGAAGCTCGTTTAAGGGAGTTTCGGTGGCGTCGGCGACGATTGCCATAATCATAGCCGCGTCGCGCTCGCTTGTTTTGACAAGTTTAAGTTCTCCGCAAGTGCCTATCGCAAGTTCCTGCTCGACAGCCGTCACGGTTGCGGCAACGGGCTGTTGTTCCGCCGCCTTTTTCTTGCCTATGCTCTTAATCTTATCGGGCAGCGCACACATTGCTCCGCCGAACTTAGTCGCCTTGAATTTTGCCGCCGCCTCGGGTGACTTTTTGAAAATCTCGCCCATAAGCCAGATGACGAACATCAGGAATATCAGCACAACGAAGACGATAACGAAACCGATGACCGCAATCAGCAGAGAATCGGTTATGCTGACGTCGGTGGGGTTCGTCGCGCTTGCGAGTGCGAATGAAAACAAGTTAGACATACGCCCTCCTTATTGCTCCACGGGAGCGATTGTATATTTGACAATCTTCTCTTCCGCGGCGCGGCGTGCGTCGAAATACTTCTCCGTAACCTGCGGGAAAAGAATGTAGGACAACACGTCCTCGTCGTTTTTGGCAGTGCCTTCAAGTTCTTTCTTGGTGCTCTCGAAGACGGGTTCCAAAGTATCGGCGTATCTGCCCTTAACGGGTTTTTCGTCGCCGAGCGCGAGCTTGACCACTTCGGGATTGACGGGAGCGGGCGAAGTACCGTACTCTCCTCTGCAATACGCTTTGACCTCTTTGGAAATATTCTTATATCTTTCGCCTGCGAGCACGTTCGCGGTGGCTTGAACGCCTACCATCTGGCTCATCGGAGTGACAAGCGGAGGATATCCCAAATCTTCTCTTACCTTGGGAGTTTCGATAAGCACTTCCTCGAACTTATCCATAGCGTTCTGCGCTTTGAGCTGAGCAACAAGGTTGGAAAGCATACCGCCGGGCACTTTGTACGTAAGCGCGTCGGTATCCGTCGCCATCATTTTCGCGTCCAGTTTACCCTCTTTCAGAAATTCGTCGCGAATGGGTTTGAAGAAATCGTTGACCTCTTTGAGCACGTCGTCGTTAAGACCGGTTTCGATGCCCATCTGCTTATAGGCGTAGTTGATGGTTTCCGTCGCCGGCTGGGAAGTGCCTCCCGAGAAACAGGACGTCGCGGTATCGATTACGTCCGCGCCTGCTTCCACCGCTTTCATATAAGTCATATATGCAAGTCCCGTCGTGCAGTGAGTGTGCACAACTACGGGCAGCTTTACGCTCTTTTTGATTGCGCTTACCAAGTCGTACGCTTCCTGAGGGCTCATTACGCCCGCCATATCCTTAATGCAGATTGTGGCTACGCCCATATTCTCCATTTCCTTGGCGAGCTTTGCAAACGCCTTCAAGGTGTGCACGGGGCTTTGCGTATAGCTGATTGTGCCCGATACCGTCGCGCCGCATCTTATTGCCTCTTTGGTTGCGACTTCGATGTTTCTCAAATCGTTGAGAGCGTCGAATATTCTGATAATATCGATGCCGTTGTCGACAGACTTTTGAACGAACATTTTGACAATCTCGTCGGGGTAATGCTTGTAACCGAGAAGGTTCTGCCCGCGAAGCAGCATTTGAAGTTTGCTGTTGGGCATATTCTTCCTGAGGTTTCTCAGCCTTTCCCACGGGTCCTCGTTGAGATAACGCAGGCAGCAGTCGAACACCGCGCCGCCCCAGCACTCAACCGAGTAATATCCCGCTTTGTCCATTACGGGAAGAATGTCTTTGAATTGGTCATAGGGTAAACGCGTCGCAATCAGCGATTGGTTGGCGTCACGCAGAACCGTTTCGGTAAATCCTACTCTCTTCATACTAATCCTCCAAAGGTTATCGCGGCAATTATAGCATTAAAAAACTGCCTACCGCAACCGCTTGAACGGTTTTTTTGATATTTTTTTATCCATATCCGAGTCAATCTTCTATATTAGGTATTGTTTTCCCATTTAATCAGTTAAATAT
>DBFJGL010000112.1:0-3219 GCA_048394785.1 Christensenellales bacterium
TTCCAGAACGGCGCGTTCCGCCACTCCGAAACGCTGCTGCTCGTCTATTACGGCAACGGAAAGATTGGCAAACTTCAAGTCTTTGTTAAAAAGCGCGTGAGTGCCTATCGCAACGGCAACTTTGCCGTTTTTAATTTTCTCGGCGTACTCTTTTTTGAGCGCGGAAGGAGTTGAGCCCGTGTAAAGGCAAATATCGAAACCGAGTTTTTCGGCAATGGGCGACAGCTTTTCGTAATGCTGTCTTGCAAGAATTTCGGTAGGCGCGACAAACGCCGCCTGCAATCCCGACAGCGCAGCTTTGGCACACGCGAAAAACCCTGTAACGGTTTTGCCGCTGCCAACGTCGCCCGTCACCATTCTCGACATATAAAAATCGCTTTGCATATCTTCGCAAATTTCCGATAACGTAATTTTCTGCGATGGTGAAAGTGCAAACGGAAGCGCATTTTCAAAGCAAACTACTTCATTATTTGTTGATTTATAGAATACTTTGCGCTTTTTTGAGGTCAAATCACGTGTAAGATTATATATTGCGAGCGCAAAAGCCATATCGTATTCGGCAAGCTTTTTGCGCGCCTTCGTCCCCTCTTCCGCACTGCTCGGAAAATGAGAATCTTTTAACGTATCCAAAAAATCGGCGATAACGTCGTCTGAAAAATTCAGCTCGCGTACGCTGTCAAAAGCGCGCGCCACAAGATTTTTGAACGTGCCCTGTCCCAATATTCCTTTGAGCGGATACACCGTATACACGCCGTCAAGCTTGCCGCCCGTCACATCCGCACGTTCGAATACGGGATTAACGACGCTTGCGCTCCTACCCGAATTTACGGGTTTTGCAAGCAATCTGTATCGCGCTCCCGCTTCGAGCGTTTTTGCAAGATAGGGCTGATTGAAAAAGTGAGCGTAAAAGACTTTGCCGACTGCCGTGCAGTCCGAAAACGTCGCGCGAAAACTCTGCTTACCTCTGCGCTCCGGCGCGGTTACCGACATCAGTTCGCCTTCCAAAACACAAAATTGTCCCGCCTCCGCGGTATGCGCGTTAACGGGACTTTTCAAATCTATGTATTTTGACGGAAGATAGGAAAGCAAACTCAATACGTCTTTTATTCCGAGACAAGCGAGTTTTTCTTCGGTTGCGGTTCCTATTCCCTTTACGCTTTTTAAGGGCAGCATTATTCCGCGGAAAGAATGTAATAATAGTGAGGCTGTCCTCCGTAATAGGACGCGACTTCGAGTTCGGGATGAGCGGCAGATAATTTCTCCGCCATTCGCTGCGCGTCCGCTTCGGTAACGCCTTCGCCGTAATACAGCGTAAGCATCTCGGCGTCGGAAGATATTCTTTCGGCAGTCGCGAGCGTCGCTTCCTCTACGGACTGACTCTTTGCCACAATCTTTTTATTGTGTATGCCGATGATGTCCCCTTCTTTTACGGAAAACCCGTTCATGCGGGTGGAACGTACGGCGTGAGTTATTTCCGCGCTTGTCACGCTCTTTGCGCTGTCGCACATAACGCGGTATTTTTCATCTGCGTCCGCGTCGGGAGAAAACACCAAAGCCGCGGATATTCCCTCGGGTACGCATGTCGTGGGAACGACGTAAACATTAACGTCGGCAAGCTCTTTCGCCTGTGTTGCCGCCATTATGATATTGCCGTTATTGGGAAGCACGAAAACGTTTTTCGCCTTTGCCTTATTGATTGCGCCGAGAATGTCGTGAACGCTGGGGTTCATCGTCTGGCCGCCTTCTACAACGATATCAACCATAAGGTCGTTGAAAATCGCCGCCATACCTTCGCCTGCGCAAACGGAAATCATCGCATAGTCTTTCAGCTCGACGGTTTTTTCCTGTTCACCCACTATTTTGCGGTGCTGTTCGACCATATTCTCGATTTTAACGCCGTCAAGCTCGCCGAGTTTCAACGCGGCTTTCAACGCCTTGTCGGGGTTGTTTGTATGAACGTGCGTCTTTACAAGCTCCAAATCGCCTATGACAAGCACGCAATCGCCTATCGTCATCAGATAGTCGCGGAAAGAATCCACGTTCGCCTCTGTGGTTTCCCTCTTTAAGTGCGTGATAAAAAACTCGGTGCAATATTGGAAAGTGATGTTTTCGTAATCGTTATCGAGAGTTTCAAAGCTTTTTACGTTCTGTAAGACGGCTTCGTCGGATAATTTTACGTCCGCGCCGTTCAACACGGGCAAGTCCTCTCCGATTAAGGTGCGGTATAAGCCGTCGAAAACCGTAATCAGTCCTCTGCCGCCGGCGTCGACAACGCCTGCTTTCGCAAGTACGGGAAGCATCTCGGGCGTTTTGAGCAAAATGCTTTCGCCGTCCTCAATAACTTTTTTGAAGAAATCTTCAAACTGTATATTCTTGTTCTTTGCGGCAGAAGCCGCGCTCTCAGCCATTACGCGCACAACGGTAAGAATTGTGCCTTCCTTTGGCTTTGTCACCGCGCTGTACGCTATTTCCGTGCCTTTTTTGAGAGCTTTTGCGAATTCTTTTGCGCCGAAATCGGCAGCGCCGTCGAGAGTAACCGCAAAACCCTTTATAATCTGCGAAAGAATGACGCCGCTGTTGCCTCTAGCGCCTTTGAGCGCGCCCTTTGAGAATGCGAGCGCGATGTCGTCGAGGGCGTCGCTTTGAAGCGCGTTGACCTCTCTTATTGCCGTTGACAGCGTAAGCGACATATTCGTGCCCGTGTCGCCGTCGGGAACGGGAAACACGTTCAGCTCGTCTATTACGTTTTTATTTATTTCGAGCGCTCGCGCCCCCCCTCGGAGCATCTCTTTGAACAATTTGCCGTCTATTTTATTCATTTTTCCTCAAATTAAACCCTGATACCGACGACGTTGACGTGGACGCGCTTGACGCGCATTCCCGTAAACGTCTCCAAACCGAATTTGACCGTATCAGATAACGATTTTTTTACGGCTTCGATATTCACGCCAACCTTCAAAATGACAAAAACCTCAACGTAAATGAGGTTGTCGACGGTCGCCACTTTGACGCCGCGACCAAGCGTATTTTTGTTGAAAAGATGTCCCAAGTTGTCGCTGAACCTTCTCGATACCAAGTCAACGACTCCGTAGCACTCGGACGCGACGCGGCTTGCGATGATTTGTACCGCCTCGTCCGTTATGGAAATCTTCCCGTATTTGTTTGAGGTTGTTAAAGACATATCGTACCTATCTTGAAAGATTTTACTATATATAAAAC
>DBFJGL010000113.1:0-3877 GCA_048394785.1 Christensenellales bacterium
AATATGTCTTTATGACTGATATCGGAAACAAAATTAAAGATTTGCGTAATGAAAAAAACCTCTCTCAATCAGACCTCGCTGATAAGTTAGGTATCAAGCAACATACTGTTTCTCAATATGAAAACAACGTCATTCGTCCGAGTTTTGAAATTTTAGTTGCGCTTGCCGATATTTTTAATGTCACCACAGACTATCTGCTCGGTCGTGAAGATTTTTAACGACATTGCGACGTGGTGGTACTTCGCTTTCCGCTCGTTCCACCTACTGGCACTCGTAAAAACAGTCGCGCTTCGCGCTACTCTGTTTTTCATATATGACTGCTTTTGCTCGTCTACGACGGCACATCGTCATATATGAAAAACAGCCCCTTTCGGGACTGTTTTTACTCGTTGGTGCCGGTGGTCGGACTCGAACCGACACGGATGTTACTCCACAGGATTTTGAGTCCAGCGCGTCTGCCAATTTCACCACACCGGCGTATGTCTAAATATAACATATACGCTCGATTTGCGCAACTGTTTTATGCGATTTGCGGCAGAGGAAGACTATGTTTTTATCTGCAACCTCAATTACGTTTGTTTTCGCGCACTACCGTAAACCTTCAAGCCGCATAATCGCAGACGGAATATGCGCATACGCTCTCTTATCGTCACATTATCTTTTCTATTTCAAACGGCGTAACCTGATATACGTAATAGTTGAGCCAATTATAGAAAAGCAGATTTGCGGTTGATTTCCACTTCATATTCACCCTATCGGTGTCGCCGTCCACGAAATAGTCGACGGGCGGCTCGATTTCAAGCCCCTTATTGACGTCGCGCAGATACTCGGCTCTGAGCGTGAAGCGGTCGTATTCCGCGTGTCCCGTAAAGAAAAAGCTTTTGTTGTCGTGGGTTTTGGCAATCGCAATGCCCGCAATATCTGACTCCGCAAGAATTTTTATGTCGGAACAGGCGCGGACGGCGTCCTCGTCGACGCGCGTATGGCGCGAGTTGGGAATGTAAAATACGTCGTCCATACCCTTCAACAACATATCGTTTTCCACCACCGCTTTTGTCGGGAAAACGCCGAACAGCTTTTTTTGCAGCATCTGCTTGCCTATGCCGAAAAAGTGGTACATTGCCGCCTGCGCGCCCCAACATATATATATGGTGCTCGTGACGTTGCTTTTGGCAAAATCCATTATTTCGGTGAGTTCGTCCCAATATTTGACTTCTTCGAAAGGCAGGGTTTCCACAGGCGCACCCGTCACAATCATACCGTCGAATTTCATACGCTTCACTTCGTCAAGACTGCGGTAAAAACGCTGCATATGACTGTCCGAAACGTGCGTGCTGCGGTACGTCGCCGTGTTTATCAGCGTGACGTTTACCTGCAACGGCGAATTGCCCAAAAGGCGCAGAAGCTGCGTTTCCGTCTCCTCCTTGGTGGGCATCAGATTAAGGATTGCAATCTCGATAGGTCTGATGTCCTGATTGATTGCGCGCTTGGAATCCATCACGAAGATTTTTTCCTTCGTCAGATTGTGAAAAGCAGGTAAATCCTTTGGTATGATGATGGGCATAATTACTCCTTACGTTGCGGCAGAGTATCCCCTGCCGCTTCGTTATTCCGATAACGCCTCATAGGACGCAAACCGAGCGCGCCGCCGCGTTATCAAACACAGCGTCGCGTTCGTGATTATTATTTATCAAGACTGTCGAGAGCGCCTTTGACGTCTTCGATAAGGTCGTCTATGTTCTCGATGCCGACGGACAAGCGGATAAGTTCGGGCATTACGCCTGCGGCTTTGAGTTCGTCGTCGTTCATCTGTCTGTGAGTTGCGCTCGCAGGGTGCAGACAACAGCTTCTCGCGTCGGCAACGTGCGTTTCGATAGCAATGAGTTTAAGCTGTTTCATCACCGCTTCCGCCGCGCTTCTGCCGCCCTTAACGCCGAACGCAAGCACGCCGCAGGAGCCGTTGGCAAGATATTTCTGACCGAGCTCGTAATTGCGGTCGCCTTTAAGTCCGCAATAAGTCACCCACGCGACGTTTTTATGAGAGTTCAAAAACTCCGCCATCTTTTGTCCGTTTTCGCAATGACGCTTCATTCTGACGGCAAGGCTTTCAAGTCCCAAATTGAGCAAAAACGCGTTCTGAGGGGACTGAATGGAGCCGAAATCTCTCATAAGCTGCGCAGTTGCCTTGGTTATGAACGCGCCCGCAAGTCCGAAACGCTCCGTATAAGTCACACCGTGATAACTCTCGTCCGGGGTGCAAAGTCCCGCGTATTTTTCGGGATATGCCGTCCAATCGAATTTACCGCTGTCCACAATGCAGCCGCCTACGCCCGAGCCGTGTCCGTCAAGATATTTCGTAGTGGAGTGCGTGACGATGTCCGCGCCCCACTCGAAGGGACGGCAGTTGACGGGAGTGGCAAACGTGTTGTCGATGATGAGCGGTACGCCGTGCGCATGCGCGATTTTTGCAAACTTTTCGATGTCGAGCACGTTGACTGCGGGGTTCGCAATCGTTTCGCCGAAAAGTGCCTTTGTGTTGGGACGGAACGCCGCGTTGAGTTCCTCCTCGCTCGCCCACGGGGACACAAACGTGAATTCTATGCCCATTTTTGCCATTGTGTGCGCGAAAAGATTGTAAGTTCCGCCGTATATGTTGGTGCTGGATACGATGTGGTCGCCGCAAGTTGCGATGTTGAATATAGAATAGAAATTTGCCGCCTGTCCCGACGAAGTGAGCATCGCCGCGGTGCCGCCTTCGAGTTCGCATATCTTTTTGGCAACGTAATCGTTGGTGGGATTTTGCAGTCTGGTATAAAAATATCCGTTGGCTTCGAGGTCAAACAGCTTTGCCATATCCTCGCTGGTGTCGTATTTGAAAGTGGTGCTCTGAATAATCGGGATTTGTCTGGGTTCGCCGTTCTTGGGGGTGTAGCCGCCTTGTACGCAAATGGTTTCTATCTTGCTCATATTATCTCCTTTATTTACTTTTCGGGCAGTAAATAACCGTTATTTTATTTTGCGCTGAAAGCGCATTCTGTCTGATTGGATTGCTCTTATCTTGTTTCTATCCGAGTCGGCTGCGCGAAGTGCGATTGCAATCCGGCTAACGGACGTTATACTCTTTCAGGGTGCGGCGGAGCTTTCTGTTCTCCTCTTTTTCCTTTATGCTCGCGCGTTTGTCGTGCAGTTCCTTACCCTTGCATACGCCTATCTCCACCTTGACGAGCGCGTCTTTGAAATACATTCTTAGAGGCACGAGCGTGTATCCCTTTTCCGCGACCTTGCCTCGCAGTTTGTTGATTTCGCTCTTATGCAGAAGCAACCTGCGCGTGCGGCGGCTGTCGGTATTGTTGTAACTGCCCTTCTCATACGGTGCGATGTGTGCCCCCAAAAGGTAAATCTGTCCGTCCTTTATCACCGCGTAGCTGTCGCGCAGATTGACGGCTCCGGCGCGCACGGATTTTACCTCGCAGCCGATAAGCTCGACGCCTGCCTCGTAGGTGTCCTCCACAAAATAATCGTGGTAGGCTTTTTTGTTTGTTATATTACTTTTCATAGTTATGATTATAACCTTTCGTCACGTCTAAAACAAGAGCGTTGCGATATTATATGCTCGCGTTGCGCTTTACTTGGGTTATTTTATCCTTTTTTGATAAACGCTCCTGCGTGCGGAAGCCAATTTTCGCTCGGTGCGAACATAACGCAATCTTGCTTTCGTTGCATACTGTTCGTTTGTGCCGCGTATGCGCATTCCGCCGCGTTGTCCTTTGAAAATAAAAAGGACGACTCCTGAGAGTCGTCCCGAGCATTTTCTTTCTCTATTCGCCGAACTGCATTACCACAAATACGATTATCGCACAGACAAGCAGAAACGCAA
>DBFJGL010000114.1:0-4097 GCA_048394785.1 Christensenellales bacterium
TCCGTATATTAAACAAGCAAATTTATATATAAATTGTCCTTTAATGTATGATTTTTCTAAAAAATTAACCGCGCCGCGTACGTCACGGGTGTACAAAAGTTTCTTTGCATTAAAAGCGCAGTTTATAACGTAACGGACGGAATTATTCGAACGCGCCTTCGTAATGATTGATGCAGTCTTCTCCGAGCACGTCGATGACGTCGAAGCGGACTTCTGCGTTCTGCGCGTGATTTTGCTGCATATAAGCGGCGGCGCATTTTCTGTAACGCATCTGTTTTTGCACTCCGACAGCCTCCGCCGGTACGCCGTATCGTATGTCTTCTCTGCCCTTTACCTCGCAAAAAACGATAACGTCGCCGCACTTTGCTATAACGTCGGCTTCGACGCCCGCGTAAACCGCGTTGCGTTCGAGAATTTCATATCCCTTTCCGATAAGAAAATTCGTCGCTTTTTCTTCAATAATTTTTCCGTACGCGGTGCTGTTCACTTTATTATCCCTCCGATAAAGCTTTTACGGTGTATGGGCGTCGCCCCATACTGTTTAAGCGCGTCTGTGTGCTGTTTTGTGCCGTATCCCGAATTGCGTTCGAAACCGTATTCGGGATATTTTTTTGCTTCTTCCGCCATAAATCCGTCACGCGTGACTTTGGCTATTATAGACGCCGCCGCTATGGAATAAGACTGCGCGTCGCCTTTGATTATGCCCATCGTCGGATATTTTATATCCAATTTGAGCGCGTCCACGAGCACGACGTCGGGCGCGACGTCGAGTCCGTTTACCGCGTCCGCCATACACGCCTTCGTGGCGTTGAGAATGTTCATCTCGTCTATGCGATCGTTGTCGTAGGATACCGTGCATACGGATACGGCGTGCTCCATAATTTCGGGATAAAGCTTTTCTCGCTTCTTTTTCGAGAGTTTTTTTGAGTCGTTTACGCCCTCTACCAACTCGTCCAGCTTCATAATCACCGCGGTACAGGTGACGGGACCGGCAAGCGGTCCTCTGCCCACCTCGTCCACTCCGCATATGTACTTGCAGCCCTTATTTATAAGTTCGCGCTCATAACTCATCAGTTCTTCCGCTTTTATCATCGATTTTCTCCGTACACGACAATACGCGTCGCTCACAGTCGTCGATTTGCAGGCTACGCGAAATATTCTATTTATATATAGTTTATATGTAAAAGCGATATTTGTAAACACCGTTTTCGGCTATTGGACAAGTTTTATTAAAAAACGCCTTAAAGGCGTTGTTAAAATCTACATCGTCAAAATCGCGGCGCTCGGACGGTTAGCCGCAATACTGAGGTATAAACTCACTTCAAAATTTTCAGCACGAGTCCGCTTTCGCGCATTGGTTTTTCGAGCATAATCTTGCCCAGTCTGCCCTTTCTGAAATCGTCGAGAATTGCTTTTGCGCTTCTTTCGTAGTCCGTATCCCCGCCTCTCAGCTTGTACCCTCTCGCCGCCGCAATAGCGTCGAATATCTCGATGGCGGTCATACCGCGGCAGTCAACGCCGTATCGGGACTCTATGCCGTCCGCCGCAATTTCTTTCAGCTCGTCAAGCAAGTCGCAGACGAGTTCGGGAATATCGAGAACTTCGTCGCGTATGCTGCCTATATACGCAAGATGATGCGCCGTGGTCTGATTGTCGAATTTACCCCACAGCGTGCCCGGCGTGTCGAGAAAGTCCACCCCGTCCACGGACAGCCACTGTTTGCCGCGAGTGACGCCCGGTTTGTCGCCCGTAACGGCTTTCGCCTTCCGCACCATTGCGTTTATGACCGTCGATTTTCCGCTGTTTGGTACGCCCACAACCATAGCTCTGACGTTTACTCGCGCGCCCTTTTCCTCGAATTTTGCGAGTTTGTCCCGAGCCACGCGTTTCAATCCTTCGACAATGTGACGGCAATCTCCCGTCGTTCCGACGGCTTTGACGTAAGCTTTGCCTTCTTTTTCAAAACGACGGCACCATAATTCCACGTCCGCTTCTTCCGCCAAATCGCATTTGTTGATTACGTACAGCGCGGGTTTTCCCGAGAGTACTTTATCGAAAAGAGGATTATTGCAGGACGCAACGGCACGCGCGTCGACGACGTATATCAACGCGTCGACAAGTTTTAGATTGTCCTCCATCATTCTGATTGCTTTGGTCATATGACCGGGAAACCACTGAATTATCACTTTAATCCTCTCGAATTTTCCGTTTTATACTTGCAATACTATTGCGTTTTACTATAATGCGCTTCCGCCGTAACGGTTAATATTTATACCGAACCGCTATGATACTCACCGGCAGTGCAAAACCTCAACCGCAACTCTCGGACATAGCTTATTTTCGTTTATGACTTTGCAAAACTTTATCGCAACATCTAAAAAGTGCATTCTAACCGTCTGTTTTCCTATATCAGCTTTTCTTTTTGCGCGGTTTTTTTGGCAGATATTTTGATATATCGGCACCGTCAAGAAGATCGGGACGGCGTTTCATAGTAATTTCAAGCGACTTTTCCAACCGCCATTGCGCTATTTTCGCATGATTGCCGCCCGTCAATGCCTCGGGAACTTTTATTCCGCGATATTCGTACGGTCTTGTGTAATGCGGATATTCGAGCAAACCGTCGGAAAAACTCTCCTCCTCCACCGATTCGCCGCTTCCGAGCACTCCGTCGACATATCTCGACACGGCGTTGATAAGCACCATTGCAGGCAGTTCGCCGCCCGTAAGCACATAGTCGCCGATGGATATTTCGCGGTCTATCGCAAGGTCGATGACGCGTTGGTCGACGCCCTCGTAATCTCCGCATACGAGCACCAGACTATCGCATTTAGCAAGTTCGGTAACGATATTCTGCGAAAGTTTTTCGCCTTTCGGCGACATATATATTCTGACTGCTTTATGCTCCGAGTCGACGGCTTCGATTGCGTCCATAAGCGGCTCGGGAGTCATCACCATTCCCGCGCCTCCGCCGTAGGGCGTGTCGTCGGTCTTAAAGTGTTTATCCGTGGAATACGAGCGAATGTCCGTAACGTTTACGGACAGCTTGCTTTCGCGTATCGCTCTGCCGAGAATGCTCTGTTTGAGCGGCGAAAAGTAGTTTGGAAAAACGGTCAGAACATCGATTTTCATATCAGTCGTTAAATACCGCAACTCTGTCGAACACGACGTCGTTGAACACAATTCTGCCATTATCGACGTCGGCGTTTTCTATCAGTTTGTCAATTACGGGCACGCTTACCGAGCCCTTTTCGAGTTTTATGACGTACACGTCGGCGGAACCGTATTGCAGAACGTCTGTTATTTCGCCCAAAACGTCGCCGTTGAGCACCGCGTCGCAGCCTATTATGTCGGCAATATAATATCTGCCGTCCGGGAGCGGAGGCAGGGCGTCGCGGCGTACCGTAATCTTTTTGCCGCGCAGTTTTTCTGCGGCGTCTACGTCGTCCACGCCTTTTAATTTCAAATATCCGAAACCGCCTTCCGCGCTTAATTTGTCAACCTCGTACGGCGCGCCGTCAAGCATAATTTCGTCTAACGACAAAAACCGCGACGGATTGTCGGAGTATATCTCGAATTTGAGCTCTCCCCTGAGTCCGCGCGGTCTGACGATTTTGCCAATCGTGAAGAAGGATTTCATTCCTTTTCCTCGATGACTACGTTATATTTTATGCCGCTGTGCGCGCTTGCCGCTTTTACAAGAGTGCGGATTGCTTTTGCAATCTTGCCCTGCTTGCCGATGATTTTGCCGATGTCTTTTTTTGCGATTACTATGGCAATATCCGTGTAATCGCCGTTTTCTCTCATCTCTACGGAAAAATCACCGTCGGGTACAAGCTCTCGCGTAAGATACTCGACAAGATTTATCATAACGCACCTTACTCGATGATGCCCTGCGCTTTAAGCAGTCCGCGAACGGTTTCGGTGGGCTGTGCGCCGTTTGCAAGCCACTTCTTGGCGAGTTCTGCGTCGATGCGAACGAGTTTGGGCTCCGCTACGGGGTCGTAAATACCGATTTGCTCGATATACTGTCCGTCACGCGCTTTTCTCGAATCCGTTGCGACGATGCGATAGAAAGGTGCTTTCTTTGCGCCCATTCT
>DBFJGL010000115.1:0-7676 GCA_048394785.1 Christensenellales bacterium
TATAAACGGAGGCTGTTATGACTATAAATACCAACCAGATACTTTCTATGACGGAGGCAAACCAAAATTTTTCTCGTGTCGCGAGAATAGTAGATACGCAAGGAACTGCCGTTATATTCAAAAACAATCATCCTAAGTATATTGTTATTGATATAAACACCAATCCGTATTTTGACCTTACCGAAGACGAAAAGATAGATATAGCGGCGCACCGTATTTTGGAGAGATATCGTCCTGCGTTTGAGGAATTGGCGAAATGATAAAATTCAGTCAAGATAAAGTTTTATTACTACATCAGCTGATAACCACTGAGACGGGCGGAAGTGCGGGAGTTCGTGATTTCGGATTGCTTAATTCTGCTTTGGAAAGTGCGTATGCGACTTTCGACGGTGCAGATTTATATCCGAGCAAAGAAGAAAAAGCAGCGAAAATAGGATATAGTCTTATCTCGAATCACGCTTTTGTGGACGGCAATAAGCGTATAGGTATGTATGTTATGCTTACCTTTCTTGAAGTGAACGGCATAAAAGTGGCAGCAACAAACGAAGACATAATATATGTTGGAATGGCTGTTGCTTCGGGTGAAATGAAATACGACGGCTTGTTAGAATGGATAAACGCTCATATTTTGTAATTCAACAAATTTGATACTACATTGTTTCTGGTGATTTGCAAAAGTAATCGGGCTAATATTTAAGTCGGCGACCGAGCATTCGCGGCGTATAATTATAGTAAAATATAATAATTATTTAGTCTGTCGCTTACGACTTATTATTTGCGGCGCGGTTTTTTGAAAGAGGGCAACGTCAAATCTGGATTTTTGGATTTGACGAAAATTACGAACATATTGATAAGGAAGAACAGCACAACGGTGGAGGCAAGTATTGCCGCCATTTCGGGAGCTTCCGCCCTTACTCCGAACATATCCAAACTCACCGAAAAGTTGTCGGCAACGTTTTCAACGACGCCGTCCGCAATTTGAGGCGGCAGGCTTGCGCCGAGGTTGTCAAGCACGCCGTCCATCATTATTTGTCTGAAAAGTCCCGCCGAATATGAGCCGGGGACGAACAGAGTTATTTTTTGTATTGCGTCGGGGTAAGTGGATACGGGCATATACGCGCCGATTAAAAATCCTATAACGGTGCCGATGATTACGTTTGCGCCGCTGAACGCGCCTTCCGTTTTAATGAGGTTGGTTATCAAAATTACAACCATCGTCGACGACAAAACGGAAAGGGCGGTGACGCCTATTGCGGCAAACGCTTCCGCCGCGCTCATAAAGAACGCGTCCGTTGCGGCAAGATATATGAAGCACACGAACAGTACGATTATGCAAATGAAAAACGTAACGATTGCCGTTGATATGAAATAACTTGCGGTGGGTAGCCATTTGGGTATGGGAGCGGCGGCAATGTCGTTGGTAATGCCGCGGCGTTTATCGGTGATTATGGAGCCGCTTGCGCAAAGAGCTACGGATATGCACGCGACGGCAAGCACGCCCGTGCTCATCCAAGTGTCGGCAATCGCCTGAATTTCGGCGTCGAGCCCCGTTATCCCGAACTCAGCAAGCTCAGCGACCATCGCGTCGACCTGCAGTTTGCCTATGAAAAGAACGTACAGACCGAATACGATAAGCGGCGACAGCAGTGAGAAAAACACGCTCATTTTGTCTTTGAGATACACGCCGATATTGCGTTTGACAAGCATAAACAGAGTATATGTCACAGCGCGCCTCCTTTGAGCGATTTGCCCGTTACGTTCAAAAACACGTCGTCCATATCGCCTTTTATCACTTCGAAATCGGAGCAAAGGCGAGGATAGTCGGTTATAAATTTTTTCGCCGCTTCGCCGTCGGCAACTTCAATGCAGAAAGCCTCGCCCGTCAGAGTGTAGGCTATGCCGAGCCGTTCGAGTTCTTTGCTTAATTCGTCGGGAGAGTGCGAATAAAGTTTAAGATAGTTTTTGGAATAGAGATTTTTCAAATTTACGGGAGTGTCGTTTGCGGCAATTCTGCCGCCGTCTATTATGACCACTCTGTCCGAGTTGTCCGCTTCTTCCATATAATGCGTGGTGAGGAAGACGGTCATACCCTCGGTTTTGCGCAGTTTATCGATAATGCTCCACACCGTTTTTCTCGTTTGAGGGTCCAGCCCCGTGGTCGGCTCGTCGAGCATAAGCAGCTTGGGGGTGTTGATGAGCCCTCTCGCTATGTCGGCGCGGCGTTTCTGACCTCCCGACAGTTTCCCGAACGGGCGGTTGAGAATATCGTCAAGTCCGAGCAGTTCTGTGAGTTCGCCAAGGCGTTGTTTCCATCTTTCTCCTCTGATACCGTAAAAGGAAGCGCGGATTTTGAGGTTTTCTTTGACTGTCAGCAGCTCATCGAGTACGGTATTCTGAAAAACTATGCCGATAAACGGCTTGATTTTTTCTCTGTCGTTATCGAGGTCAAGACCGTCGACGGTAATAGTTCCGCAGTCCTTTTGCAGAATGGAGCAGATTATGTTTATCGTCGTGGATTTGCCTGCGCCGTTAACGCCCAAAAATGCAAAAAGCGAGCCTTTCTCCACGGAAAACGAGATGTCGTCCACGGCCGTTAAGTCGCCGTACGTTTTGGAAAGATGCTCGATTTTAAGTATTTCGCTCAATTATTATTTTTTGCGGTTTGCCGATTACCGCAAACGAACGGTTCGCAGCAGGGGATGCGGGGCGGACAAGACGACTAACGATTAAAGTCTGCGATATATAGCCGCAAACTTGTATATCGGCGCGCAAACTTGATAGTCGGGGTGTATTCGGATTGTCCGCATATTTTGCAAGCCGCCCGCTGCGGCGATGCTATTATGCGATTTTTTTGGAAATGAACTCCACAACGTCGCTAATGGTTTTCATACCCGCGACCTCGCTGTCATCGACGGTTATGTTCCACTCCGCTTCGACGTTCATAAGCATTTCGACGATGTCAAGGCTGTCTGCGCCTATGTCTTCTATGATGTCGCTGTCCAACGAAATTTCGCTTTTGTCGATGCCCATCTGTTCCGCTACCATTGCCTGCAATTTTTCGAAAATCATAATTTACCTCGTTTATTTATTTCGGCGCATACGCGCCTGTGCCTGCCCGTCGTTTATACGGACAGATATTGCGCACGGCATCGCATTTTGCAATACGAAGCGCACGATTATTATAAGCCGCACATCGCCTTATTGTAAAGAACTATATTAGAAAGAGTTATGTTACAATACGACCTGTACGGGATACGTTATTGTCTGTCGGATACGCGCAAGTTAATATGCCGTCACATAGTTTTATACGCCGTATGCGAGCGAAGGTGCCGTTAACATAGGAGAGCCGTTGTCAATTTATACTTCAATCTTATGCAAACGAAACAGGCGGCGTTTATTCGTCAGTCGATAGAGTTTATATCGAGCTCATAACCTATCAGCGGCTGTTTTTCGGCGCATACGCACAGATGATAGTCCTCAAAGACGTCAAAGTGCTCGAAGTGCGCGTCGTCGGGTATGTTTTTTTTGAGTCCGCCAAGTCCTTCGCCCGTATATTTGAGATAAGCTTCTTTCTCTGTCCATCGCTCAAAAAACTCATATGAATTATCCGCTTTAACGAACGAGAACTTGGTATAGTCAATGTCGCGTATCTTTTCTATATCCGCTCCTATTTCGCTTTCCGCCATTGCCACAACGCATACTCCGTGACTGTGCGATAACGAGAAACGGACTTTATCTGTACTTAATATGGGTTTAACGCCTTTGTTTCGTATGATTTCGACGTCTTTCGGCAAATCCTCGGAGGATAGCGCGCTGTTGCGATAATGCGAGTAGCAGTGCTTTATAAATCTGTCGCTGTCAACTTCGCCGCGCACAAGGAATATGACCATATCATTCTATTCCTTTGCCCGTTCTGCCGTATGTATTGTTGACGTCGCGGTAGAAATTTCTGTCTGCGGTGGACAGCAATTCGTTTGTGACGCGGTATGTCCAATTACCGTCCGCTATACCGGGGATATTCATTCTCGTATCCGCTCCGTAGCACAAAATATCCTGTACGGGGAAGACGCTCAGACACGCCGCCGACGCGGCGACGGTTTTGATAACGGCTTTCACCGACGTGCAGTTTGTGCCGCCCGTATCCCAGCCGCGACCGTCGTGATTGCAGTATTTGAGCGCAAACGCGCGCGCGTCGGGGTGTATTTCGTACAGCCACCCGAGCGTTGTGTTGTTGTCGTGCGTGCCCGTGTATGCAACGTCGTTTTTTTGATAACGGTAGGGCATATGTACGCTCGGCGTGCCGTCGAACCCGAATTGAAAAACGCGCATCGTGGGGAAGCCCGAGTTGTCGATAAACTCGCGGCATTCGTCGTCGATGTCGCCCAAGTCTTCGGCTATGAAAACCGTTTCGGGGTTATCCGATTTGATTAAATCGAGCAAGTCCATACCCGCGCCTTTTATCCACTTTCCGTTTACGGCGGTGTGGCGGTCGCAGGAGGGTATCGCGAAATAGTCGTAAAAAGCGCGGAAATGGTCGAGGCGCAGGGCGTCGTACATTTTTGCGCAATGTTTTATGCGACTGCGCCACCAGGAGTAGCCGTCCGCTTTCATTTTATCGAAGTCGTAAAGGCAGTTTCCCCATACTTGTCCGTCGGGAGCGAACGCGTCCGGAGGAACGCCCGCAATCGCCGTGGGGTTGAGCTCGTTATCGAGCTGGAAAAGGTCTGTATGCGCCCATACGTCGACGGAGTCGTCGGATACGTAAAAGGGCAGGTCGCCGATGATGCCTATGCCTTTATCGTTGATTTTTTTCTTTAACGCCGCCCATTGACGGTAGAACTCGTACTGTTCGAAAACGTAAAAATCGACGTCGTCTTTCAATTCGCGGCGCGCGGTCGCAAGCGCGCTTTTTTCGCGGAATTTATAGCCGTGCTCCCATTTGCGCCACTCGACGCCCCTATCTTTTGCAAGAGCCATAAACAGGGCGTAGTCGCTCACCCAATCGCGGTTTTCCTTTTCGAAAGCGGCTATTTCGGCACGGGTTTTATCGTCGATTTTAGAAAACGCGAGCCGCAAAAACGCTTCTGAATTGCGCTTGGCAAAAGCGTAATCGGCGGTATAAGGCGAACCGTGATAAACAAAAGTTCTCGCTTCGTCTTCTGTCAGCAAGCCGTCTTCTTTCAGTCCGTCGGGACTGATATACAGTCTGTTGCCCGCATAAGTGGAAATGCCCGAATAAGGAGAGTTTCCCCACCCGACGGTAGTAAGCGGCAAAATCTGCCACCAGCCGAACCGCATATCGGCGAGCATATCCGCAAAGTCTTCCGCTTCACGCGAAAAACAGCCTATGCCGAATGCTCCCGGCAGTGAGGATATGTTTAGCAGTACGCCCGAAGAACGACGAAAAACGGGGAGTTTTTTCATCAGTCCTCCACTCTTATGAGCGCGGCAACGCTCTCGACGCCCGAGAGTTGTTCTATTTTGGCAAGCGCTTTTTTCATAACGCTCTCTTTGGTTTCGTGCGTAATGAAAATAATGGGCACTTCTCTGCCTTTTGCGTCTTTCTGTATTACCGAGTTTATGGAAATATTGTTTTTTCCGAAGACCGCCGCGATTTTGCCGAGCGTGCCTTCCTCGTCCGACACGATTAAGCGGATATAATATTTAGAAGTGAAATCCGACGCAAACGCACTATCGTCGGTGGGTTTTTCCATCCAGCCGAACCTGCGCGGGAACTGTTTTCCCGCCGCGAAAACGATGTCGCTTACAATCGCGCTGCCTGTGGGGAGCGCGCCTGCGCCCCTGCCGTAAAGCATAATGTCGTCCACGTTGTCGCCGTGCATATACAGCGCGTTAAACGAGCCTTTGACGGAGGACAGCGGGTGGGCGTCGGGTAAAAACGCAGGGTGTACGCGCGCCTCGATTTTGCCGTCGCGCACCTTGGATATGGCAAGCAGTTTAACGGTGTAGCCGAGTTCTTTGCCGTACTTTATATCTTCGACGTCCACGGAAGATATGCCTTCGCGGTAAATCTTATCTATGGGCACTCTGCGCTTGTAGGCAAGCGAACTCAGAATGCTGTTTTTATACATTGCGTCAAATCCGTCCACGTCTGCGGAAGGATTTGCTTCGGCGTAACCCAATCTTTGAGCGTCTTTCAGACAGGTGTGATAATCCACGCCCTCGTCGGACATACGGGAGAGGATATAGTTTGTGGTGCCGTTGACGATGCCTTTGAGAGATGTGACGGAGTTGCCTTGCATACTGTCGGTGAGCGTCCTTATGACGGGCACGCCGCCCACGCAGCTCGCCTCGAAGTACAAACCGCCGCCGCCCTTTCTTGCCGCTTCTTCGAGTTCGTGCCAGCATTTTGCAAACATCTCCTTGTTTGCGGTAACAACGCTTTTGCCTTTTTCGAGGCAGGCGATTAAGAAACTTCTTGCAGGTTCTACGCCGCCGAAGAATTCGGCGACCACGGAGATGCCGTCGTCGTTTGCAATTTCGTCTATACCGCTTGCGACCAAAGACGCGTCCACGCCGAGTTCGTTTAATCTGTCGGTATTTCTTTCGAGCACGCGCTTGATTTCGATATCGATACCGTCGACCGCCGCTATCTGTTCTCTTTTGGATTTGAGTATTCGGTAAGTTCCGCCGCCCACGACGCCGAGTCCGAGAAGGGCGACGCCGACTTTTTTGATGTCTGCCATATATTCTCCTGATTTTGCGGTAAACCGCATTTTATTGTTTATTTTGCGCAGATAAACTTGGTTTTAAGTTTTCCGCGTCCGCTTTGTCAAGCGATACGCAAGTATACTCGTTATCCGCTTATAGTTTTATGATTATAGACGTTTATGTTTTCGGGTTTTCAAACTTTTTGCGCAACCCGATTTGCGCATATATCCGCTTTTGCCGTCTATTTTGCGCGCTTTTTGTTGCGGTCGTAGATGTATTTAAGCCCTTTGAGCGCAAGCGCGCGGTCGGTGATGTCCAAAAGTCCGGGCTCTGCGTTTTCCACAAGTTCGCTCAGACCTCCCGTGGCAATCACTTTCGCGCCTTTCATTTCGGGCAGCTGTTTATATTTGTCGAGCATATACTTGACAAGCCCCGTATAACCGTAGACTATACCGCTTTGCATACAGCTTCTCGTGGACGTCCCCACCACGTTTTCGGGCGTCATAAGCTCGACGCGCGGAAGCTTGGCGGTGGTTTTTACCAAGGACTCCGCGGCGGTTTTGATGCCGGGAGCTATTGCTCCGCCTATGAATTTTCCTTCGGCGGTTACGAGATTGAACGTCGTTGCCGAGCCGAAGTCGATTACTATTGCGGGCGCGCCGTAAAATTTATAAGCCGCGGCGGAGGAAACAATCCTGTCCGCGCCGAGTTCGGCAGGGTGGTCGTATTCTATTGCTATGCCCGTGTCGGTAGTGTGGTCGACGATGAGCGGCTTGTCGCCCATATAATAGCGGCACATATGTTCTATGGTATAATTGAGATAGGGGGCGACGGAGGACATAACCGCGCCTTTGATGTCCTTGAAGCTCGCGCCCGACTGACGGAGCAAGTCGTATATAATCATACCGTACTCGTCGGCGGTATGCGCGGCTACGGTGGACACTCTCCAAGTCGAGCGCAGGTTATCGCCCTGAAAGATGCCGATTTTTACGTTGGTGTTGCCG
>DBFJGL010000116.1:0-7599 GCA_048394785.1 Christensenellales bacterium
GCTTGTGTATTGCGCCGATTGTGGAAAGAAAATGTATCTCTGCCGTTGTACCACAATGCAACAGAAAGAATACTTTAACTGTTCCACTTACCGCAAAAAGTCCAAGAACTTATGCAGTTCTCACCAAATCACGGTTGAAGCGATAGAAAAAATCGTACTTACGGATATTCGCAAAGTTTTGTCTTACACCAAAGACCACAAACAAGAGCTTTTGGAACAACTGCGGTACAATGCCGAAGTTAAGAACAAAAAACTGCTATCTTCTCAACGTCGGGAGTTGGAAGAAAGTGAACGGCGAATTCTTACTCTCGACAAACTGATACAAGGTTTGTATGAAGAAAAGATATGCGACAATCTTACGGACGAACGGTTCAAGAAACTAACGACGACTTATGAGCAAGAACAAAGCGAATTGAATGAAAAAGTAAAAGCGCTTCGGCTGAAACTATCTGAAGCGAAAGACAAATTAGACAACATTGACAGGTTTATGTCGCTTGTGAATAAGTACACAGACGTTCCCGAACTAACGTCCGAAATCGTGCGAGAATTTATCTATAAGGTTATCGTCCACGAAAAACAAAAGATTGACGGACACCGAACGCAAGCCGTAGAAATCATTTACAACTGTGTTGGAGCAATAGAACTTCCGAACGGTTAGGACAACAACGAGTAAAGGCATAGCCTTTCGACTATGCCTTACTCAAAATTCCCTATTAAAGACACCCGTCAGGCGGTTTTTGATTTGTAACATATAATTTTTATGGTAGTTCCTGTTGGCAATTATCAGTTTTGTCGCTTGATTATGGGATTGCCGCGCTACACTCATAAAATTCGTTTCGCTCGCAATGACAGCGTGTACTGTTTGGGTGGGCTTTGTATAAATTTGTTTTTCTATTTGGGGGATTGCTTCGTCACTCTTTCATCGTTCCTCGCAATGACACAGACGATATAAGTTGTTTAATCGGGTAAATCAAACTAAATACCCCATAAACTTAAAGTGTCACTGCGAGCGAAGCGCGGCAGTCCCCAAGAAGGCGATGACAACTCGTATACTGCAACCACAAGTGTCACTGCGAGCAACGCGCGGCAGTCCCCTAAGCAGGCGACGACAACTCGTATACTGCAACCACAAGTGTCACTGCGAGCGAAGCGCGGCAGTCCCCCAAACAGGCGACGATATCTTATACACTGTCACCCGCGTGCGATTAAGCGCGAAGCGCGTAACATAACGCACGCGGAAAAGCGAAAATGTTTTACGCGGAGTGACGAAAAAATGTGCTTATGCAGGTCGAGCTTTTTCAAAAAGAAAAGACCTGAAAAGGCTCCCGAAAAGTATCGCAGAACTTTTCGGGAAGAGGAGAAGCCGACGTTAAAGCAACAATCCGACAGGCAACTGTCGGATTGTGCGCATTTGGTCGAGTTTCGACGATGATGAAGATACGGTAACCTAAAACGAATTTTATTTTGCTATATCATATATGATTTGCAATTCATTTCTTTGAAAGTTTTACATAATCTTCTTCGGGAAGAAATGTCCTGCCGTCATCAAAAGTGTAAAAGATCAGTTGATTGCCGACCGGATCAATTATGCTGTACCTTCTATATGGAAGGTTGAAATACGGGTGGTTGACATCTTCTTCCACGCCTTCATCCAAAAAGTCGCAAAAACGCCAGGCTCCTTTGTATTTCAATCTGACTTGTTGTTTGATTTTCTTTTCTTTCTTCTTTCCAAACATTTGTGTTTCGTATTATCTCCTTGCTTTTTTGACGGAACAACGCTCAATAAATCGCAACTCTATTACAGTCCCGTAAGAAACATTGCGCCAACTGCAACTGCCGTGTAAGCAACTATTATGTAAATTCGCATTTATTACTTTGAATGAGTAAATATAATATAGCACAAACCATGCCGGTTTTCAAGGGTATAATTACGTTGCCGCAAAGTCAAGTAGAACCGAGTGAGGAAATATTTTTGTAAAACCGCAGCAAACAAAAGGTGCTGCAAAACGGTAAAGAAAAAACCTAAACCGATTTCCCAAAAGGAGTTCGTTTTAGGTTTTGACTGGTGGAGATAAGCGGGTTCGAACCGCTGACCTCTTGAATGCCATTCAAGCGCTCTACCAACTGAGCTATACCCCCACGCGGCGAATATATGTGTGCCGTTAAAGCAAGGGTTATTATAGCATATATCAAAAATTTGGCAAGGGATTTGAGATATTTTGGGGTATATTCTTGGCAACTATGTCGGAATATGGTATTATCTAAAAGGTTTAACACAAAATTCTAACTGACTTGGAGAGAGAATTATGTCGGAAGAAATCAAACAGGCGGAAGCGGTCGAGAATATCGGCGGTTGTCGTCCCGAAGACAAAGTGCCCACCAAAGAAAAGATTTTTTACGGTTTAGGCGCGTTTATGGACGGCGGCGGCGTTGCGCTTATGTCATGCGTAATGCTCAAATATATGACCACGATGGGCATTTCTATGGCTATTGCGTCGACGATTATGCTCGTTGCAAAGTTTTGGGACGCAATAACAGACCCGATTATGGGCTTCATCAGCGACAACACGCGCGGAAAATACGGGCGCAGAAAGCCGTATATGGTAGTCGGCGGAGTGCTGCTCATAATCGGTATATTCCTGCTGTTTATGCCCGTGCGCGAATGGGGTATGGACGTAGAAGGCTTCATCCCCTACATCATAATAATGTACCTTTTGTGGAATACGTTTTCCACAATCACGATGGTGCCGTACTGCTCGATGGCGAGTG
Organism: Christensenellales bacterium; assembly: GCA_048394785.1. Lineage (GTDB taxonomy): Bacteria > Bacillota > Clostridia > Christensenellales > CAG-917 > DBFJGL01. Next base: position 2,770 of record DBFJGL010000116.1, read on the forward strand.
ACATTTCTCCGTCGTTTAAGGAACGCAACAACGCAAATACCGTCAAGTTGGTGTTCAACGCCGCGGCTTCGGGACTTGCATACGTGCTTCCGCTTCTCTTTATCGAGGCTCTCATCGATAAGGACGGATTTATGTTTGTGCCCAATCTTTCCTCAACGGAATTCTGGCTTGCAATCAGCATAACTTTCGGAGTGCTGTTCGGCGGCGGACTTATCCTCTGCGGATTGTTTGTCAAGGAACGCATAAAAGCCACGTCTCCGAAAGAAAAATTCAACGGCAAGCAGTTTGTCAAAAACTACGTCGAACCCTATAAAAACCGTTCTTACCGCTGGCATATAGTGATGTACGTTGCGGCGTTCATCTGCTCGGATATGATTTCCGCGCTTGCGGTTTATTATGCTACGGACGTGTGGCACGGTTACGAGCTGTTCGGCTTGGAGATGTCCTCTATGCTCATCGTCGCGCCCCTTATGGTCGCGGCGGTCATTATGTTCCCCTTGGCGAGAATAATGATGGACAAAAAGAGCAAACAGTTCGCGTTCCGTATGGGACTGCCTTTCTATATCATAGCAGGCATAATGCTCGCGGTTATGGATCCGAGCTGGGCGCATCCCGTTTTGGTGCCTATTGTGTCCTTCTTTATGGGCTTGGGCTTCGGCGGCGCACAGATGATGCCTTGGATTATCTTCCCCGATACCGTCGACGTAGGTCAGATGGCAACGGGCGAGCGCCAGACGGGTTCGTACAGCGGTATGATGACTTTGGCGAGAAAAATCGCGGGAGCGTTCGGCGTCGGTATGATTGGCTGGATACTCGGCGGCATAGGTTATAAGGAAAACACCACGGGAGACCCTTCCGTTTACATTCAGCAATCCCCGGAAGTTCTGGTTGCGGTGCGCGTGCTTATGGGCGTCGCGATCGTAGTTTTCATATCCATCGCGCTTTACGGTTCTTTCCGCTTCAAAATAAACAACAAGAAACTCGCGCGTGTGCGTTACTTTATAGACGCGCGTAAGGAAAACAGAGAGCTGTCCTGCGAGGAAGAAGCCGAGCGTTCGGCTTTGGTTAAGGAACTTTACGGCAAAAAGGACCCGGGCGGTTACGTAGTCGCATCGGAAGGCGCGGCACCCGACTTCGAGCAGGGAGCCGTTGCGGAAGCTGCGTTCGAAGCGGTAGAGAATGACGCCGACGCGGAAAATAAGGACGAGGAAAACGCTTAAATGGGCGCGGTCTTCGAGAAAATAAACGGGCATACCGTCATAACAAAGGACGCGGACAGACCGTTCAGAATTTTGCAACTCACCGATATTCACATCGGAGGAGGTTGTTTGAGCAGTAAAAAGGATAAGCTTGCGCTTGACGCGGTGCGCAAGGTTGTAGGCGCATCCGACGCCGACTTTGTCGTGGTTACGGGCGATATTGCATATCCCGTTCCGCCGTTCTCGGGCACGCGCAACAACCTCAAAGCAAGCAAGATGTTCGGCGCGCTTATGGAGGAACTTGGCAAGCCTTGGACGCTTGTTTTCGGAAATCACGACAGCGAAAGTTACGCAAAATATACCAAAGACGAAATTGCCGATTATTATATGAGTCTGCCCGGTTGCCGTTTTGAAAAGGGCGACGACGGTTTGACGGGTTGCGGCAATTACTGTATAGAACTCAAAAACGCAGACGGAAAGCTCAATACGCTTTTGATGTTCATTGACAGCAACGCTTATCTCACCAACAGCTTTTTCAGCGGTTTCGACACCATTCACGACGACCAGACGGAGTGGTATAAAAATACCGTTAAAGCTTACGAAAACACTGCGGGCGAAATGCCGCGGTCGCTTGCGTTTTATCATATTCCGCCCAAGGAGTTCAAAGAAGCGTGGGATAAGTGCTACCGCGGAAGCGACGACGTCAAATATCATTGCGGTTTTATCCTCGAAAAGGACAATTATTTCGGTTATCCCAAAACCGTCGAGGGCAAATTCTTCGGCGAGATGGTCAAACTCGGAAGCTGCAAGGGTATGTTTGTCGGACACGACCATATGAATACGCTGTCTCTTACCTATAAGGGCATAAGATTGACGTACGGAATGAGCATCGATTATCTTGCATACTCAAAACTGCTCGGCGCAATCCCCACGGCAAAACGCCATACTCAGCGCGGAGGCACGCTTATCGACGTTGCCGACGACGGTGCGTTTGATGTCAGACTGCTGCCGCTCGACGATATATTAAACGAGTCCGCCGCGGAAAATTAAGACAGTAAACGGCGTTATCGGTGTATTCCGTAAATTATCGAAAGTTTGTAAAAGGGCCGACAGGCTCTTTTATAATATCCCGATTTTGACAGATTAAGCCGTTGTCGTATGTCGCGCATACGTCGGATAAACCGATTGTTTTTTAATTCGGTATTGACAAAAGTGATATCATAACGATATCATATATGCAGGAGGTTGTTATGGACAACGATATTAAAAACAGATACGACGAAAAACCTTTGCGAGCTATGAACGGCTGGCTCGCTCTTGCAATGATGCTGTTGCTCACAACGTTAACCATTGTGTTTATCGTGGTGGGCAATATGTACTTTATAACCGCGCTGCCTATAATCGGTTATTTGCTCATCGTGCCCGTGATGGTGATGTGGACGGGATTCAGGACGCTCGGGCCGAACGACGCCATCGTTACGACGCTTTTCGGCAAGTACCACGGCAGTCTTAAAAAAGAAGGGTATCATTACGTCAACCCGTTCTGCACGTCGGTCAATCCGGCAAATACGAAAAACGGAAGGAAATTGTCGTTAAAAGCCATGACGCTCAACAACGACAAGCAAAAGGTCAACGATTTGGAAGGCAATCCGATTGAAATCGGCGTGGTTGTCATTTGGCGTATTAAGGATACCGCAAAGGCGGTTTTCAACGTCGACAATTATCAAATGTACATATCCACGCAAAGCGACGCCGCAATCAGAAATATCGCGCGGCAATATCCCTATGACGTCAACGACGGCAGCGACGAAAAATCTTTGCGCGGCAGTTCGCAGGAAATAGCGGATATGCTCTGCGCCGACTTGCAGGATAGGGTGGACATCGCGGGCATCGAAATCGTGGAAGCGCGCATAGCGCACCTTGCGTATTCGCAGGAGATTGCCGCGGCTATGCTGCAACGCCAGCAGGCAAAAGCGGTTGTGGACGCAAGAACCACCATCGTGGAAGGCGCGGTCGGTATGGTTGAGCTCGCGCTCGAAAAGTTGAACGAGCACGGCATAGTAGAATTGGACGAGGAACGCAAGGCGCAGATGGTAAGCAATCTTATGGTCGTTCTGTGCTCTAACAAGGATACTCAACCCATTGTAAACAGCGGGAGCCTGTATTGATTATGAAAGAGAAAAAACAGTTGATATTGCGCATTCCCGAAACGCTTTGGGATGAGCTCAACGCCATGGCGGCGGACGAATGCCGCTCGATAAACGGGCAGATAGAGTATTTGCTGACGCGCGCCGTGCGCAATAAAAAGACTAAGAAAGACATTGTATCGGAGCAGTTTATCGACGAAGTGGCGGAGAAGCTTATTGCGGCGATAATCGACAGAAACGAGGCTTTACAGCACTGAAAACTAACGTAAAGTTGTTGTTATTGTATTATATGCCGCTTAGCGCGGCATATAATACTCATTTTTAGATGGACGGATATTATTCTTTTAACCGATATTGCAAGGACGTTTTCGGGAGCAAAGTTTATAAGCTTGCGCTTGAAGGCGGAGCTACCTGTCCCAACCGCGACGGGCATGTCGGCACGGGCGGTTGTATCTTTTGCGCTCAGGGCAGCGGGGAGTTTGCAGAGGACGGAAACAGCGTCTCGGAGTGTATTGCGCGAGCGAAACTGAGAGTTAAAAACAAAACTCAATCTGACAAATTTATAGCGTATTTTCAGTCGTACACCGCCACTTACGGCAGTGTCGGCACTATGAGAGACAGATTTTTCGAAGCGGCGAACCACAGCGATATAGTTGCCGTGTCGATAGCCACCCGTCCCGATTGTCTTGGCGGCGGCGTGTTGAATTTGCTGAAAGAATTGTCCAAAGTAAAACCGTTGTTTGTAGAGCTCGGATTGCAGACCGTGCACGACGATACGGCGCGGCTTATAAACCGTTGCTATGACACGGAAGTTTATTTCGACGCCGTTAAAGAACTGCATTCGATAGGAGCAAACGTAGTCACGCACGTTATTCTCGGCTTGCCGGGAGAGGACAGGGCAATGATGCTCGAAACAGTCCGCGCCGCAGGAGAGGTTACGGACGGCATAAAATTACAGCTTTTACACGTTATGGAGGGGACTCCGCTTGCCGATATGTACCGCGCAGGCAAAGTGGAAACAATGGAGCGCGACGAGTATATCGATTTGCTTTGCGACTGCATAAACATTCTTCCCGAGCACGTCGTAATCCATCGTCTGACGGGCGACGCTCCCAAACGTCTGCTTATCTCGCCGCTTTGGTCCGCCGATAAAAAGGCTGTCATCAACGCCGTTTCCCGCGCCTTCGCCGCCAAAGGAGTATCGCAAGGCTCTAAATACGCAAAGCGCAACCGAAGTTAAAGTTTATTCCGTATAACGTCAACGCAATAACACCATTTAATGTACAGAGTCCCATAGCGCAAAAGAAAAATCTCACTCTTACGAGTGAGATTTGCTGGTGGATAAGTAGTAACCTAAAACGAAACATAAAGTAAATTTAGTTACTATTCATTCCGAATTTCCTTGTCATCAAAACATTTTTCCAATAAGTTTCACGTCCTATTATGTATTCATTTCCTAAATTCATATTACACACTTCTAAAAT
>DBFJGL010000117.1:0-13715 GCA_048394785.1 Christensenellales bacterium
ACCGTATATAAAATAAAAAAGCGTTTTAACCGCGCTTTTTTGTCACTTTAATATTTATTAACCGATACGACAAGTATTTTTGATTAAATTAACATTTCCTAAACTCTCGTTATCAGATTGTTCTATGCCGTTATTTTACGCTATTCCGTTCTGTATTTTGTAAGCTTTGACGGTGTTGGATATGAGCATCGTCACCGTCATGGGTCCGACTCCCCCCGGCACGGGCGTTATGAACGAGGCTTTATCCTTGACCGCTTCAAAATCGACGTCGCCGCACAGTTTATTGTTTTCGTCGCGGTCCATTCCGACGTCTATGACGACCGCGCCCTCTTTCACCATATCGGCTGTTACGAACTTAGCTCTGCCTATTGCGACGCAGAGCACGTCCGCTTTGCTTGCTATATCTTTGAGATTCCGCGAACGGCTGTGGCAAATCGTAACGGTGGCGTTTCTGTCAAGCAAAAGCTGGGCAAGAGGCTTTCCGACAAGATTGGAACGTCCTATAACGACGGCATTTTTACCTTCTAAATCTATGTCGTAATAGTCGAGCAGGCGCATAACACCGAGCGGAGTGCAGGCAATTAAGCTGTCCCGTCCCGTCCACAGTCTGCCCTTTTGAACATAATGACAGCCGTCCACGTCCTTATCGGGAGAAATAGCGTCAAGCAAGGGAGCTTCGTCCAAACCCTTTGGCAGAGGAAGCTGTAAAATTATGCCGCTTACCTCGGCGTCGCCGTTCAATCTGTTTATTTCGGTAAGCACGTCGTTATGCGTGGACGACGCAGGCATCTCAACCAAAAACGAATTTATGCCAACTTCTGCGCAAGCGTTGATTTTGTTGCGCACGTACACTTTGCTCGCCTGATTGTCGCCCACGAGTATGACGGCAAGTCCGATGCCGTGCTCATAGCCTTGCTCCCGCAATTTGCGCGCCTCCTCTCCGATTGCGGCTCTTTCCGCCGCCGCAACCGCCTTTCCGTCCATAATTGCCATAACTTTCTCCTTTGAAACCCGTCGGCTTGCATCAAAGTCTAAGCAGCCGTACGGTAAAACAACGTTGTCGTTATATTATTTCCATACATAAATCGGCAATCCAAACGCAAATTTGCCGAAATATATTTGACTTATGCGCGCCTACGACGGTCGATTTACGACCGCCGTACGCATATGTTTTTAGTTGTTGTAACTTCTGTTCTTCTGAATTACGTCGTGCGCGCCGCCCTCAGTTATGCTCGTTGCCGAAACGACCGTCATTTTCGCGCTTGCGTGCAGTTGCGGAATGGTTATCGCGCCGCAGTTGCACATCGTAGAACGCACTTTATACAAACTCTTGTCCACGTTGTCTTTGAGCGTACCCGCGTACGGAACGTAGCTGTCAACGCCCTCCTCGAAGCTGAGCGTGTTCTTGCCGCCGAGGTCGTAACGCTGCCAATTTCTCGCGCGGTTGCTGCCCTCTCCCCAATATTCCTTGACGTAGTTTCCGTTGATATTGAGTTTATTTGTGGGGCTTTCGTCAAAACGCGCGAAGTATCTGCCGAGCATCATAAAATCCGCGCCCATTGCAAGCGCAAGCGTCATATGATAGTCGTGCACAATGCCGCCGTCCGAGCATATGGGAATATAAACGCCCGTCTTTTCAAAGTATTCGTCTCGCGCCTTTGCCACCTCGATAAGAGCGGTTGCCTGACCTCTGCCGATACCTTTCTGCTCGCGAGTTATGCAAATCGAGCCGCCGCCTATACCGACCTTTATAAAATCCGCACCGGCTTCCGCAAGGAAAAGGAACCCGTCCTTATCGACGACGTTGCCCGCGCCGACTTTTACGCTGTCGCCGTATTTGGCACGCACGTAATCCAGCGTCTTTTTCTGCCAAACCGTGTATCCTTCGGAAGAATCTATGCAAAGCACGTCTGCGCCTGCCGCCACGAGCGCGGGGACTCTCTTTTCGTAGTCGAGCGTATTTATACCTGCGCCGACCATATATCTCTTTTGCGCGTCGAGCAGTTCGTTGGGATTTTCTTTATGCTGCGAATAGTCCTTTCTGAACACGAGATAAAGCAGGTTGCCCTCGTCGCTGACAATGGGAATACTGTTGAGTTTATGCTCCCAGATTATGTCGTTGGCTTCCACCAAAGTGGTGCTTTGCGGCGCGGTTACGAGTTTATCGAGCGGAGTCATAAAGTCCTTGACTTCCGTTTCAAGACTCATTCTGCTCACTCTGTAATCTCTGCCCGTCACGAGTCCGAGGAGTTTTCCGCTGGACGAACCGTCGTCGGTTACCGCAATGGTGTTGTGACCTTTGCGCGCGACAAGATCCAGAACGTCTGCGAGCGTGCTGTCCGGCTTGAGATTGCTGTCCGATACGACGAAACCCGCCTTATAATTCTTGACTCTGCGCACCATTTCAGCCTCGCTCTCCACCGACTGCGAACCGTATATAAAAGACATACCGCCCTCTTTTGCAAGCGCGATTGCAAGCGTATCGTTGGACACCGACTGCATAATCGCCGACACAAGCGGAATGTTGAGCGTAATTGCGGACTCCTCTCCGCGGCGGTATTTCACAAGCGGAGTTTTCAGGCTCACGTTTGCGGGTATGCAGTTCTCGTCAGTATATCCCGGAATGAGAAGATATTCGCTGAAAGTTCTTGATGGTTCTTCGTAATATTTTGCCATAATAGCCTCCTATTTATAGTAACGGACTGCCGCTTCGAACAGTCTTGCATTGTAGTTGCCCGGTACGTTTTTGTAAAGGTATTCGCCGTATCTTTCGCTGTGTCCCATCTTGCCGAAAACTCTGCCGTCGGGAGAAGTTATACCTTCGATGGCGCATACGCTTCCGTTGGGGTTAAAATCGATGTCCATTGTGGGATTGCCGTTCATATCGACGTACTGCGTCGCAATCTGACCGTTTTTTATGAGTTGCGCAACGGTCTTCTCGTCCGCAAGGAATTTACCTTCGCCGTGAGATATGGGCACGTTGTATACTTCGCCGACCTCCGTAAGTCCCAGCCAAGGAGATTTGACAGACGCGATTCTCGTTCTCACCACGGAAGATTGGTGACGTGCGATGGTGTTATATGTGAGAGTGGGAGCGTCCTTGCTCATTTCTCTGATTTCGCCGTACGGCACAAGTCCGAGCTTGATTAACGCCTGAAAACCGTTGCAGATGCCCGCCATAAGTCCGTCGCGTCGATTGAGCATACGCATAACCGCTTCGCCGACCTCGCCGCTTCTGAAAAACGCAGTTATGAACTTACCGCTTCCGTCCGGCTCGTCTCCGCCCGAAAAACCGCCCGGGATAAATATAATCTGAGCGTTGTCCGCAAGCTTTGCGAACGCCTGTACGGAATGCGCGATGTGTTCGCCGCTGAGAGTGTTGATTACAAATATTTCCGCCTCTGCGCCTGCGTCTTCAAACGCCTTTTTCGTGTCGTATTCGCAGTTGGTGCCGGGGAATACAGGTATCAGAACGCGAGGTTTAGCAATGCTTTTTGCAGCTTTCAAAGTGCATTTACCGCTGTAATCCGCTTTTATCGCATTGCCTTGCTGCTCGATGCGCGCGGAATATACGCTTTCGAGTTTATCCGAATAAGGACGGTCTATTTCCGCAAGCGTAACTTCTTCGCCGTTAAAAGATATTTTGCCGTCGGCTGTCGTTCTGCCCAGCAAAACTCCCTCACACTCACCCTCTTTCAATTCAACTATGAAACTGCCGTACTTATATCCGAAAACGTCCTCGAGCAGGAAGCCGTCCGCGTACTCGAAACCTATTCCGTTGCCGAAGCACATCTTCATTACCGCTTCCTGAATGCCGCCGTAACACGGAGTGTAACACGCCGCCGCGCGTCCTTCGGCAATAAGCGACGACACTTCGTTCATATTGCGTTTGAACGCTTCGACGTCGGGCAGTCCGTCCTTGTTTCTCGGAGTTTCTATAAAGTAAACTTTGCGGTTCGCACTCTTGAATTCGGGAGAAACAACTCTGCCGCATTTACCCGTCGTAACCGCAAAGCTGACGAGCGTGGGAGGCACGTCGATATTCTCGAACGTACCGCTCATAGAGTCTTTGCCGCCTATCGCGGCTATGCCCAAGTCCATCTGCGCGCGGAACGCTCCGAGCACCGCTGAGAAAGGTTTACCCCATCTTTCCGGCGAATTTTTCGGCTTTTCGAAATACTCTTGGAAGGTGAGATACACGTCTTTGAAATCCGCGCCCGACGCAATCAGTTTTGCAACCGATTCTGTAACCGCGAGATACGCGCCGTGATACGGACTTATCGAACTTATGAACGGATTATAACCCCAACTCATAAACGAACAGTCGTCGGTATGTCCGCTCTCGACAGAAATCTTGTGCGCCATCGCCTGAATGGGAGTCTTCTGTCTGCTTCCGCCAAGCGGCATCAGAACGGTACCTGCGCCTATGGACGAGTCGAACCGCTCCTGCAAGCCGCGCTTGGAACACACGTTAAGTTCGCCGGCAAGCGACAACGCGCCCTCTCTGAACGACGAACATATCTCTTTATCGTAGTTCTTATTCGAATATATATTTGCAACGGTATGTTTTTCCGCACCGTTGGAGTTCAAAAACTCACGGGATACGTCGACGATTGTCTTACCGTTCCAACTCATTTTAAGCCTCGGCTCCTCCGTCACTTTCGCGACGACGGTGGCTTCTAGGTTTTCCGCCTCGGCATATGCAATAAATTTCTCCGCGTCCTCTGCCGCAACCACAACCGCCATTCTCTCCTGCGATTCGCTGATTGCAAGCTCTGTTCCGTCCAATCCGTCGTACTTCTTCGGCACGGCGTTGAGGTCTATGCTTATGCCGTCGGCAAGTTCGCCTATTGCCACGCTCACGCCGCCCGCGCCGAAATCGTTGCAACGCTTGACAAGCAGGCTGGCGTCGCGGTTTCTGAACAGTCTTTGCAATTTACGCTCCTCGGGAGCGTTGCCTTTCTGCACTTCCGCGCCGCAGGTCGCAAGCGACGTCACGCTGTGCGATTTGGACGAGCCCGTCGCGCCTCCGCAGCCGTCGCGTCCCGTTCTGCCGCCGAGAAGAATAATCAAATCACCGTCTACGGGACATTCGCGGCGCACCGCGTCCTGTTTTACCGCGCCTATAACCGCGCCTATTTCAAGACGTTTCGCCACATATCCTTCGTGATATATTTCGTCGACTATGCCTGTCGCAAGTCCGATTTGATTGCCGTAAGAACTGTACCCTGCCGCCGCCGTGGTCACGATTTTACGCTGAGGCAGCTTGCCGGGAATGGTATCTTTAAGGTCTTTAAGCGGATTGCCCGCGCCCGTAACTCTCATCGCGGCGTAAACGTACGCGCGCCCCGACAACGGGTCTCTTATCGCGCCGCCTATGCAGGTCGCCGCGCCGCCGAACGGCTCTATTTCGGTGGGGTGATTGTGCGTTTCGTTTTTGAACAGCAACAGCCAATCTTCGTCTTTGCCGTCAACGGTGACGGTTATCTTCACCGTGCAGGCGTTGATTTCCTCCGACTCGTCCAATTTATCGAGTTTACCCTGTTTTTTGAGCACGCGCGCGCCTATCGTACCTAAATCCATAAGCGTCACAGGTTTGTGCTCTCGGTTAAGTTCGCGCCTTGCGGCGAGATAGGACTTATACGCGTCTTCGAGCATTTTATCTCCGCACTTTACGTCGTCGATATGAGTCAAGAACGTGGTGTGACGGCAGTGGTCCGACCAGTACGTGTCTATCATTCTGATTTCGGTAAGAGTGGGCTCGCGGTTTTCGCTCTTGAAATAAGCCTGACAAAACGCTATATCGTCGCCGTCCATTGCAAGTCCGTATTTTGCCGCGAACGCGTCAAGACCGTCCTTACCGAGCTCATTGAAACCCGAAAGCGTTTCCACCGCGTCGGGAACGTCGTACGCCAACGCAAGCGTATGAGGCATATCCAGCGACGCCTCTCTGCACTCCACGGGATTTATAACGTATTTCTTTATCGCGGCAATATCGTTTTCGCTCAAATCGCCGCTTAATACATACACTTTTGCAGTTTTAACCGTGGGTTTATTGCGCTTTGACACAATTTGAATAAGCTGCGCCGCGCTGTCCGCGCGCTGGTCGAACTGACCGGGCAAAGGTTCTACCGCAAACACCGCATCGTTATCTTCCGCGCTGATTTTACCGCTCACGTCGTCAAGCTGCGGTTCTGCGAATATACCCGTTTTCGCGCCTTCGAACAATTCCTCGTCGATATTCTCCACGTCGTAGCGGTTGATTATTCTGACTTTGGTAAGCGCGGATATGTCAAGCAAACCTTTGCAGTCCGCATAAAGCGCGCGAGCCTCGTTGTCAAGTCCTTTTTTCTTTTCGACAAATACTCTGTAAACCATAATCCTCCTAATTGAGCGCGTCTAACGCCTTTGCTCCTATATCCTTTCTGCAATATGCGTTCTCAAAACTGATTTTTCCTACTGCGGCATACGCCTTGTCTACGGCTTCTCTGAGGCTGTCGCCCGTCGCCGTTACGCCGAGCACTCTGCCTCCCGCCGTAAACAGTCTGCCGTCTTCGCCAATCTTTACGCCTGCCGCAAACACCTGTGCGCCGCTCTCGGCTATGCCCGTAATCTCGTAACCCGTTTTATACTCCTCGGGGTATCCTTTGCTCGCCATAACCACGCAACACGCGTGTTTATCCTTAAACCGCACGTCGCATTCGCCGAGCGTTCCGTTTTCGCAGGCAAGCATTATTTCAAGCAAATCGCTGTCCAAAAGAGGCAGAACGACCTGTGTTTCGGGGTCGCCGAACCGACAGTTATATTCGATTACTTTCGCTCCGTCCGACGTGAGCATCAGTCCGAAAAACAGACAGCCCTTAAACGTTCTTCCTTCCGCCTTCATCGCTCTTATCGTGGGCAGGAAAATGTTGTTCATACACTCGTCCGCGATTTCCGCCGTATAGCAGGGGTTGGGCGCAACAGTGCCCATTCCTCCCGTATTAAGACCTCTGTCGCCGTCTTGCGCGCGCTTGTGGTCCATACTTGATACCATAGGTACGACTGTTTCGCCGTCGGTGAACGCCAGCACAGAAACCTCGGGACCGGTCAAAAACTCCTCTATAACCACGGTATTTCCGCTCGCGCCGAACTTGCCCTCCGTCATCATCTCTCTGACGGCGACTTTTGCCTCCGACTTGTTTAACGCGATTATAACGCCCTTACCCAGCGCAAGACCGTCCGCTTTTACAACGATCGGCTTTTCGTCGGACAGAGTATCGATATACTTTTCCGCTTTATCGCAATCCGAAAAAGTTTCGTGCGCCGCCGTGGGTATGCCGTACTTTTTCATAAGTTCTTTACTGAACGCCTTGCTGCCCTCTATTATCGCGGCTTTCGCTTCGGGACCGAAACACTTTATACCCGCGGCGTGCAGCCTGTCCACAACGCCGAGCACGAGAGGGTCGTCGGGCGTAACCACGGCAAAGTCAACATTGTTATCGACCGCAAACTTTACGATGGCGTCGGCGTTCTTTGCGTTTATGCCCGTAATAACGGCGTCGCCGCACATTCCTCCGTTGCCGGGAAGCGCATAAATAACTTCTACGCTCTTGTTCTCTTTAAGTTTTTTTATGACGGCGTGTTCTCTGCCGCCGCCGCCTATAACCATTATTTTCATATCCTCACCGTGTTATCGCTTAGTGATTATAATGTTTCGCGCAAACCTTGTTTACAGTTTTATTTCCGCGTTTTATTGCGTATTCGGTTTTCGTACCGCTCAACAGACTTTTCCGAAATCAATGGTGGAACAGTCTGACGTTTGTGAACGCCATTGCCATACCGAGTTTATTGCAAGTGTCGATGACGATGTCGTCGCGCACCGAGCCGCCCGGCTCCGCCACGTATTCCACGCCGCTCTTGTATGCGCGCATAATATTGTCGTCAAACGGGAAAAACGCGTCGCTTGCAAGCGAAACTCCCTTTACGGCAGCAAGATATGCAAGCTGTTCCGCTCTCGTAAAAGGCTCGGGACGCACGGAAAAATACTTCTGCCATTCTCCCTCGCGCAAGACGTCGTCGCACTCCTCCGACAGATATATATCAATGATGTTGTTTTTCTCAGGTCTGCCGACGCCCTCGGCAAATTGCAGATTAAGCACTTTATCGTGTTGTCTTAAATGCCACAAGTCGGCTTTCTGTCCCGCAAGACGCGTGCAATGTATGCGCGACTGCTGTCCTGCGCCCACGCCTATCGCCTGCCCGTTCTTTGCGTAGCATACCGAATTCGACTGCGTATATTTCAGCGTTATCAGTGCGATTATAAGGTCGGTTTTCGCATTTTCGGGAAGAGTCTTTTCCGTGACGACGTTATCCAGCAAGTCCGCGTTTATGACGGAATTGTTCCTGCCCTGTTCAAAGGTTATGCCGAACACCTGCTTGCGCTCGATTTCTTCGGGAACGTAATCGGGATTGATTTTTACAATGTTATACGTCCCCTTGCGTTTTGCCTTCAAAATATCCAATGCCTCGTCCGAATAAGACGGAGCGATTATACCGTCCGATACCTCTCTTGCTATTATCTTTGCCGTGACCGCGTCGCACTCGTCGGAAAGCGCAATCCAATCGCCGAAAGACGACATTCTGTCCGTACCGCGCGCTCTTGCGTATGCGCAGGCGAGAGGGCTGTCGTCAAGCCCTTCTATATCGTCCACGAAACAGGCGCGTTTAAGCTTGTCGTCGAGCTTGTTGCCTATTGCGGCGGACGTGGGAGAAACGTGTTTGAAAGACGTCGCGGCAACCTTGCCCGTAGCTTTCTTGATTTCCTTTACGAGCTGCCAGCTGTTGAACGCGTCGAGAAAGTTGATATATCCCGGTTTGCCGTTCAAAATTTCGATGGGCAAATCCACCCCGTTGCTCATAAATATTTTTGCGTCTTTCTGATTTGAGTTACAGCCGTATTTGAGTTCGAATTCTTTCATAAATCCCCCTATGCGTTTTTGTTTATCAATCTGTAATCGTAAGTTTTGCTTTCGACGTCTATATAACACACATAAAGCGAGACCTTGTTTGTCGCGTCCAGATTATTCCATATCTCGTCCGCAAACGCGTCGATGTCGTCGGGAACGGCGACTCTCTCGGGTTCGCCCGTAAACGTGGGTATGGGATTTCCGTCGCAGCGGTACGTATGGATAAAATGACCGAGACCGTTTAGAGCCTCATAATCGAAAGTATATCTGTTGCAAGCCGTTCCGTCCTTATCCGCGCTCTTTAATATTGACATCGAATAACAAAATCCGTCGTTTAAATCGAGAATACCGCTTATTCTCGGAGTGAGGTTAGGCGCGTCGGGTTCGAAGCAACGCGCTTTAAGACTGTCGGAAAAACTCAAACCCTTTTCAAGTCCCTCGTAAACGGTATCCGTCTGGTCGCCGTTGGTCACGATAAACTTATCGCCAAATCTGCGCACGGGATAGTATATAATCAGCGAGGGGTCCTCGACTTTGTCAGCGTCGAACGGATAAATCTTGACGTTTTCTCCCTCTTTGGCAAACACTCTGTTTCGGCTGTTTTCGCTTCTTCCCATTATGAAGTAAGCAAAAGCCGCCTTTGTTCCGTCCTCGGATTTACCGATGACTATTCCTCTGCCGGGATAGCTGTTCGAGCCGAGCAACTCGCCGATTCTGTCTACGCCGTAAACACTCATAATATCTCCTTTGTAATTTCCGCAATTCGTTTTATTCTTCTGCGTTTATGTTTTACAGAACCGCGGTTGTTAATATTTTTCGTCTGCAAAATATATTTGCTTATATTTATCACACGTTGCGTGTTATAACAATTCTATCGATACACGATTAGTGCTTGTATCAACACTGCGCTTTGTTTGCGACAACGATCTTTGCAACGCCGCGCGTGACGTTTGGTTTCCCAATGCACTCTGCGCTACCTCTTATTGCCGATACGGTCTGCAACCTGTTCGAGAGCCGCAGGCAAAAGCTTCCATTCAGCCTCTCGCATAACGCGCAGCTGCAAACTTTCGGGAGTATCGTCGGGTTTTACCGCCACTTCTTTTTGGGAAATAATAGCTCCGCCGTCCGGTATTTCGTTTACGAAATGCACTGTCGCTCCCGTTATCTTTTCGCCTGCGGCAAGCACGGCTTCGTGCACTTTCAGCCCGTAAAACCCCTTTCCGCAAAATTTAGGTATAAGCGACGGGTGCACGTTAAGTATTCTGTCTGCATAACGCGAAGTAAAATATTCGCTTAATATGCTCATAAACCCGGCAAGCACGATAAGCGTTATCCCGTTCGCGTCCAGCAAGTCTATGATTCTGTCCTCGAACTCGCGCTGAGAGGCGCATTCCTTTTTCAACACCACCGCGACAGGTATATCCGCAAGCCGCGCTCTTTCAAGCGCATAGGCGTTTGCGTTGTTGGATATGACAAGCGAAATTTTCGTGCTTTTGATAATGCCCGATTTCTCGGCGTCTATCAATGCTTGAAGGTTTGTGCCTCCGCCCGACACAAGTACGGCTGTCTTTATCATATCAGTAAAGAATTACGCCGTCCGCGCTTTCGACTATTTCGCCGAGCACGTACGCGTCTTCTCCGCAGGATTTAAGCAGTTCTACCGCCGTCTTTGCGTCCTCTTTTGCAACTGTTACGCTCATTCCGACGCCCATATTGAAAGTGTTGTACATATCTCTTTCGGGAATGTTGCCGACTTTTGCTATAAGGTCGAAAATAGGCAGAACTCTTACGTCGGATTTCGCAATCTTTGCGCCGAGTCCCGAAGGTATGCTTCTGGGTATATTCTCGTAAAAGCCGCCTCCCGTTATATGCGATACTCCCTTTACGGTGATTTTGCTCATAAGTTGGAGTATCGCTTTGACGTAAAGCTTAGTGGGGGTAAGCAGGGTTTCCAGCACGCCTTTGCCGCCGAGTTCTTCGCGAGGAGAGTTGTCGCACTCCGCAATTTCCTTGGCAAACACCTTTCTGACAAGCGAGAAGCCGTTGGAATGCACCCCCGACGACGGCAGAGCAATGATAACATCGCCTGGCGCAACGGAATTTTTGTCTATGACTTTTTTCTTATCGACTACTCCGACGCAAAAACCCGCGAGATCATACTCGTCCTCGGGATAAAACCCAGGCATTTCCGCCGTTTCGCCGCCTATGAGCGCGCACCCGGATTGCACGCAACCCTCGGCAACGCCCGACACAATCGCGGCGATTTTTTCGGGATAATTCTTTCCGCAGGCAATATAGTCGAGGAAAAACAGAGGTTTTGCTCCGCAGCAGATTACGTCGTTTGCGCACATCGCAACGCAGTCGATACCTATCGTATCGTGCTTATCCAGCAAAAAGGCGAGTTTCAGCTTGGTGCCGACTCCGTCCGTTCCGCTGACGAGCACGGGACGTTCGATGCCCGTAAGGTCAAGTTCGAACAAGCCGCCGAAACCGCCTATATCCGACGCGGCTCCGCCTGCAAACGTACGGGCGATGTGGCTTTTCATAAGTTCGACCGCCTTATATCCGGCAGTTATGTCCACGCCTGCGGCGGCGTAACTTTCCGATTTGGAGTTTTTCATATTATTCCTTTCCTTTCTCAGATATTTTTTTCTCGAATTTGTATTTGCCCACTTTCTCGGGTACGGCGGTGGGATAATCTTTCGTAAAACAGGCAAGACAGCATTTGAGTTTGTCGCCTTCGTCGGGAAGTTTAACCACGTTCTCCAAGCTCAAAAATCCCAAAGAATCCACTCCGATAATCTCCGCGATTTCCTCGTCTGTATGTCTGTTTGCGATGAGCACTTCGGGAGAATCTATATCGGTGCCGTAATAACACGCGCCCACAAACCTCGGCGCGGTGACCATCATATGAATTTCTTTTGCGCCGGCGTCGCGGAGCAGTTTTACAAGCTGTGCGCTCGTCGTTCCGCGAACAATGGAATCGTCGACCAAAACGACTCTCTTTCCGCTCACCGTGCTCGGTATGGGATTGAGTTTCATTTTGACGGCTTTTTCGCGTTTTTTCTGTTCGGGCGCAATAAAAGTTCTGCCGATATACTTGTTTTTGATAAGTCCTATATCGTACGGAATGCCCGACTCCTGCGCATAGCCCATCGCGCCGTCAAGTCCGCTGTCGGGAACGCCTATTACAACGTCCGCGTCGACGGGGTGCTCCTGCGCCAAAAATCTTCCCGCGCGCAGACGCGCCGCGTGCACCGAAGTGCCGTCTATTACCGAATCGGGACGGGCGAAGTAAATGTATTCGAATATACATCTGGACGTTTCTTTGCTGCCCACTCTGTCGCGCATACTCACAATGCCGTCGGACTTGAACACTATAAGTTCGCCTGGTTCCACATCGCGGATAAACTTTGCGCCCACTGCATCTAGCGCGCAGCTTTCGGACGCTACCACGTAATCGCCCTCCTCTGTTACGCCGTAACAAAGCGGACGGAACCCCTGCGCGTCGCGCACGGCAATGAGTTTGCTCGGCGACATTACGACGAGCGAGTACGCTCCTTCGAGTTTATCGACGGCACGGTTCACCGCTTCCTCTATCGAAGGCGCGCTGAGCCTTTCTTTCATTATTTCGTACGCAATGACCTCGGTATCGCTCGTAGTATGGAAAATCGCGCCGTTGAGTTCGAGGTCGCCTCTCAGCTTCCAGGAATTTACCAAACTCCCGTTGTGGGCAAGCGCGAGATTGCCTTTGATATGATTGACGACGAGAGGCTGACAGTTCGCTCTGTCGTTTGAGCCTTCCGCGCCGTAACGGACGTGTCCGAGCGCGATATTGCCCTCTCCGAGTCCGTCAAGCACTCTTTTGGTAAAAACTTCGGTGACAATTCCGAGGTCCTTGTAACTTGCAAAAACGCCGTCGTCGTTGACGACCGCGCCGCAGCCTTCCTGCCCTCTGTGTTGAAGGGCGTGCAGACCGTAATAAACCATATTGGCAAGGTCTTTCTTCTGTGTGGCGAACACGCCGAACACACCACATTCTTCATTCAATTTTCTCATAAATTCAAGCTCTGATTTCCGTTTTTAGAAGCGGTGACTTTGGCGCGTGCAAACATTACGTCCGCCGCGTCGGATTTATCGTTGTTATTTGTTGAGTTTTTTATCCTTTTCAAGCACCGCGAGAGTATCTGCCTCGCGCTTTTTGATAAGTTTATCTTTAAGTTCCGCATCGCCGACGGCAATGATTTGGATCGCAAGCAACGCCGCGTTTACCGCCCCGTCGATGGCAACGGTCGCCACGGGAATACCTGCGGGCATCTGCACGGTCGACAACAGCGCGTCGAGCCCGTCCAACGTGGACGACTTAACGGGTATCCCTATTACGGGCAAAACCGTATTTGCGGCAATTGCGCCTGCAAGGTGCGCCGCTTTTCCCGCCGCGCAAATTATCGCGCCGAATCCGTTGTCCGCGGCGTCAAGCGCAAAAGCGCGTGCCTGTTCGGGGGTTCTGTGCGCCGAATATATATGCGCCTCATATTCCACTCCGAAAGATTTGAGCGTATCCATAGCCTTTTCAACGACGCTGAGGTCGCTGTCGCTGCCCATTACAATACCGACTTTTTTCATAAGTCCTCCGTAAGAGATAAAAAAAAGCAGAATTGCGCGCAATTCTGCTTTACGTTTTATTTCGCGGCACACCCCTGCCCGATAGAGGGCTTGAAAAGTATCTGTCTTACTTGGCGTGCTCCCGTTTCCATAGGCATATAT
>DBFJGL010000118.1:0-8145 GCA_048394785.1 Christensenellales bacterium
GCTTGTGTATTGCGCCGATTGTGGAAAGAAAATGTATCTCTGCCGTTGTACCACAATGCAACAGAAAGAATACTTTAACTGTTCCACTTACCGCAAAAAGTCCAAGAACTTATGCAGTTCTCACCAAATCACGGTTGAAGCCGTAGAGTATATCGTTCTCACCGACTTGCAACGGGTTTTGGGTATGGCAAATGGCAATGAAAAAGAATTTGTCGGTATGCTACAAACGGCTATGAGTAAGCAACTGCGTAAGGACTTATCCGCAAAGACAAAGGAATGCGACGAAGTCGAAAAGCGTGTAAAAGCTCTTGACCGAATAATTCAGAGCTTGTACGAAGATAAAGTTTGCGGCAATCTTACGGATGAGCGGTTTGCAAAAATGAGCCAAGCCTATGAGCAGGAACAAGCTGCCTTAACCGAACGGATAAAGGTTTTACGCAAAGAGCTTTCTACCGTCAAAGAGCAAGCGGACAATGTGACCAAGTTTATGCGGCTTGTAAAACGGTACACCGAGATAACGGAACTCACACCCGAAATCGTGAGAGAGTTAATTGAAAAGGTTATCGTCCACCAAGCCGAGAAAGTAAACGGCAAGCGGCAGCAAGCCGTTGAAATCATCTACAACTGCGTGGGAGTAATTCCAAACCCCGCGCAAGAGTAGTAAAATATCCCAACAAACGGAAAAGTGGCATAGCTTTTTGCTATGCCACCAACCGAAGGGGTTAAGTAATCCCTATTAAAGACACCCTTTGCGAGAGGTTTTGTATTGTTTGGTTTTTTTTGCGTACTAAACGGTATAATTTGTGCAGACGGTTATAGGCATTTCGCAAAACGTCATATCCGCATAAGTTTGACTTAATCCGACGGCTTAATTCGATGCTATTCGGCAAAATTTTTGAGTTGCATACTCAAAAGAGCAAGCGACGCCGCCAAATCTTCGTTTTTCAGCGCGACGTTATCGGGCACGGCAAGGTGAGTGTTTGCAAAGTTCCATATCGCTTTTATGCCCGCTGCAACCATCTGGTCGGCTACGAGCTGTCCGGACGCGGCAGGCACGGCGATTATGCCTATTTTTATGTTCAGCCTTTTGACGAGTTCGGGTATTTTGTCCATAGACAGAATGGGCTTTTTATTTATGAAAGTTCCGATAACGCTATCGTTTACGTCAAAGCCCGCGGCGATATTCAAACCGTAGTTGCTGAAACTCGCATAACCGATAAGGGCTTTGCCGAGTCCGCCTACTCCGACTATTATCGCGTCGTGATTGTTGTCGTATCCGAGAAATTTTTCCAAATCCGCAATCAGCTCTTTTGTGACAAACCCTTTTTTGGGTTTGCCGGCAACGCTGCTGACAAGCGCGATGTCTTTGCGCACCTGAACGGAGTTCAAGTGCAGTCCGTCGGCAATGGCGGTACAGGACACTGTTTCGACGTCCTGCTTGTCGATTTTTTTGAGGTATCTCAAATAGGCGGGCAGTCTGTTCAGAGCCGCCTTTGACATTTCTTGGGTGTTAGGAGAGTTTGTCATATCAAATGTCGCCCTTATCCAGCGCGGTCAGCATAATTTCCGCACTGCGCATATTTGTCGCAAGAGGAATGTTCTGCACGTCGCAAAGACGGAGCAGAGCGGACACGTCGGGCTCGTGAGGCTGAGCGGTCAGAGGGTCGCGCAAAAACAGCACGAGGTCGAGTTCGCCGTCCGCAATCATAGAGCCTATCTGCTGGTCGCCGCCGAGAGGACCGCTTTTCATACGCTTTATGTTGAGCCCCGTTTCGCCCATAACAAGGGTGCCCGTGGTTCCCGTTGCAATCAGCTCGTGCTGCGATAAAACGTGTTTGAATTTTACTGCGAGCGCGATGATGTCGTTTTTCTTTTTGTCGTGTGCAATCAAAGCAATTTTCATAAGTTTACCTTTTAATCATTTTAGCATATTACTCATAGTAAGTAAATAGTCAATTTATCGTTTGATATATGCTGTTGCCGTCGGCGTCTATAGCTACTATAACGGGAAAAGCCTCGACTCGGATTTTTCGCACCGCTTCCGTTCCGAGGTCGTCGTAGGCAATTAAATCGCACTCGCGTATAGCGTTTGCGTATATCGCGCCCGCGCCGCCGATTGCCGCGAAATAGACTCCTCCGCGCTCTTTAATCGCGTCGTAAACCGCTTTGTTTCGGTCGCCTTTCCCGACCGTCGCAATCACGCCCGCGCCGTAGATGGCAGGAGCGTACGCGTCCATTCTCATCGAAGTGGTGGGACCTGCGCCCGTAACTCCGCCGCATTCGTCAAAGCAGGGACCGACGTAGAATATTGTTTCGTCATTCAGCGGAAACGGAAGTTTATCGCCGAATTTAAGCGAGTTAAACATTCGTTTGTGCGCGGCGTCGCGCGCGGTGAGCATCTCTCCATTCAGCAATACGCGGTCGCCCGCTTTCAGCGTTTTTGCTTTTTCTTTGTCGAGGGGCAGAGATATTTCAATAAATTCATTGCGCTTATTCATATAATTTCTCTCCCTATGCGCACTGCATTGCATTGAATGTTTACCGCAACGGGCAGAGCGGATATGTGGGTGGGATATTTGCCTGCGTGCACCGCAAACGCTGTGGTGTCGCCCCCGAACCCTTGCGCGCCTATGCCGAGCGCGTTTATTCTGTGAAGACAAGTTTTTTCAATTTCTCTTAAATCTTCGTCCTCCGAGGGTTCGCCCACCTTTCTCAACAGCTGCCGCTTTGCAATCTCCATTGCTTTTTCCGCCGTGCCTCCTATCCCGACTCCGACGACTACGGGAGGGCAGGGATTGGAGCCTGCCGTCTTTACCGTGTTTACTATGCAGTCTATTACGCCGTCAATCCCTGCGGAGGGGGTGAGCATATAAAGCGCTGACATATTTTCGCTGCCGAAACCTTTGGGGAGAAAGTCAAGCGTAATTTTGTCGCCGTCGGTAAGCTCCGTATGTATCACGGCAGGGGTGTTATCCCCAGTATTTATGCGCGTTACGGGGTCGAGTACGCTTGCGCGAAAGCCGTATTTCCCGTAACCTCTGCGCACGCCTTCGTTTATGGCGTCGGAAAGCAGACCGCCTTCGATTTTCACGTTCTGCCCGACGGACGCGAAAAAAACCGCCATACCCGTATCCTGACATACGGGCAGCCCGTTTTCCCGTGCGATTTCTGCGTTGTTTATAAGCATATCCAGCGCGAACGCGGCGTTTTCATTGCGCTCTCTGTTTCTTGCCGCAATAAGCGCGTCCGTAAGAGAAGGCGTAAGTTCTTTGCACGCGGCGCAGCATCTTTCCGCCGCCTGCGCAATCTGCTCGTAAGTTATGGTTCTCATAAACAGAATTATATATAAAATAAATATAATTTTCAATACTTAACGTACATTTCGGCTTGCGTTCGGACGGAGCATATTGTAAGCTATAAATATGGATTATATGAAAGAGTCGCTTGATAAGCATTATGAATGGAAAGGCAAGCTCGAAACCCGCTCGCGGGCGAAAGTCGACGGCAGAGAAGCGTTGTCGCTCGCATACACGCCGGGGGTGGCGGCTCCCTGTCTTGAAATCGAAAAACGCCCCGAACTTGCATACGAGCTTACAAGAAAGTGGAATACCGTCGCGGTTGTCAGCGACGGAAGCGCGGTGCTCGGATTGGGCGATATAGGCGCACTTGCGGGACTTCCCGTTATGGAAGGCAAGTGCGTGCTGTTCAAAGAATTCGCGGATATAGACGCAGTGCCCGTGTTGATTGACACAAACGATACCGAGGAGATTGTCAGAACGGTAAAGAATATTTCTCCGACTTACGGCGGTATAAATCTTGAAGACATATCGGCTCCGCGGTGTTTTGAAATCGAGCGCAGACTGAAAGAACTTTGCGACGTTCCCGTTTTTCACGACGACCAGCACGGCACTGCGATAGTGCTTGCCGCAGCGCTCATAAACGCACTTAAAGTGGTCAAAAAAGATATAAAAACCTCGCGTATCGTCATCAACGGAGCGGGGAGCGCAGGCATAGCCATAGCCGAATTCCTGATGGGAACGGGGGCTTGCGATATTATCGTATGCGACAGAAAAGGTATAATAGATAAAGACGATTCCGATTTCAACGACGCTCAACGTGCGCTTGCCGCAAAAACCAATCCGCGGGCGGTCGGAGGCTCGTTGACGGACGCGATAAAAGGCGCGGACGTTTTTATAGGAGTCAGCGTTAAGGACGCACTGTCCGAAGCTATGGTGCGCTCGATGGCAGAGAGGGCAATAGTTTTCGCGATGGCAAATCCGTCGCCCGAAATTCTGCCGGAGAAGGCGAAAAAAGCAGGGGCGGAAGTAGTCGCAACGGGCAGGAGCGATTATCCCAACCAAATAAATAACGTGTTGGCGTTTCCGGGAATTTTCAGGGGCGCGCTCGACGCGAGGGCAAAAGAAATCAACGAGAAAATGAAACGCGCGGCGGCGTACGCGCTTGCGTCGCTGGTGTCCGATTGCGAGCTCAATTGCGAATACATACTTCCTCCCGCGTTTGATAAACGAGTTGCACCCGCCGTGGCGGAAGCCGTAAAATCCGCGTGGCTCGAAAAATAGGCCGATAAAACCGATATATGCTTTGTGCCGCCCGTTTGGCGGCATATTTTTTGCCTTAAAATTTTCGGCGAAAAACTGTATGTTTACTTAATCTCTTGAAATATAGTTTTTTATCGTGTATAATAGTCTTACAGTTGTATGTATTCAGGCAGCTGAATATTTAGGAGAGATTTATGGAAAACGAAATCACCACCACTTTGGATGAACAGAACGCCGTTGAAAACAAGCCGGTTGACAGAGACGCTCATCTCGCTCCGCAGCTCGGCGTGTTCAACGAACGCCCTCGTTTGGAGCTCATTATCAAATGGCTGCTTTTCACCGCTTCGATTACGGGTATGGCTATCATCACCGCATTCGAACCGATTTGGGCAAACGTTCCGCTCATTGTAATACCGTCGCTACTCACGTTGATTTTTGCCAAGCCCGTTTTCTTTGAAAAATTGAAGCTCGCAACTCTTATTACGCTGAGAATACTTGTCGTATTTGCCGTCCTGTTCAACTTCGGAGGAATATACGCCAAGTATATCGTTATGGTCGCAATGATTGTCAACATTCTCGAAGCGACTTTGACAGACTTCAAACATAAACAGTACTTTAACTTTATCAGCGGTCTGTTGCTTGCGGTAGGCGTTGTGTTTATGTGCGGCACTTGGGGCGGCACGCCCGGCGGTCCCGGAGAAGGATACAACTATTATTTCTCCACCGGCTTTAATAATGCCGCAACCATTACTTGGGTTGTCGCATACACGATTTGGAACTGGATTTTCGTCACCGGCGAATTTTCCGCATCCGTTTCTCTTATGCACGTCGGCTTCCTTGCGGCTCCCATCATCGCGTGTCTTGCGACAATCGGACCTCTCGGCTATCCCGGCGGCTTCGGACTTTGGTATCTTGTCCGCGCAAACTCTCTGAGCATCGGCGGCTATATGCAGATTTGCTGCAAGAATTGGTTTGAAAAAGAATTCTACAACGCAAACTTCGAGAAGTTCGTCAGATGGACTCACAAACCTCTCGTTCAAGCCCTTTTGATGTGCGTGTGCATCGCTTGCATACTGTACACCATCGTAGGCGGCGCAATGGCGGGCTACATCGGTTTCAAAGCATAATAGTCATGCGGTATAACGGCGGTATGAGCATTGAAAATAAAAGCATTAGCATTTATTTCGTAAAGTAGCAGAATATCGCAAAGCTGAATAACCAAATAAAAATTCTCCTTGCAAGCGCGGGGAGAATTTTTATTTCAGTCAAGCAGGCGATCAAAGAGTTCGGAAAAGCCGTGCAGATACAAAAGAGCCACGCTGCCGTGAAAACGGCAATGCGGCTTATAACCGATTTTATGGTTAATGCGGCATTTCACACCTAAACGAGCCGCACATTTTTCACGGTTATGACAGGGGGTTCGTTTGCTCAGGAATAAAGCTTAATGACCTTTTTGGCGGCTTCCTTCTTGGGAATGCAATTATCCATAGCATTCTTCTCTATGTAGCGGTGCGCCTCCGATTCCGTCATTTTCAGTTCGCTGATAAGCAGACATTTTGCACGGTTCACGATGCGGATTTCTTCCATTCGTTCTTCGATAGAAGATGTTTTCTGTTGCATTTTTCTCAGTCGTTCTCGTGCGCTGGACATCCAACTGAGCGCCTGCATTAAAGTGGCTCTGTTTGTTGGTTTGGAAAGAGTAAATACCCCGTGTTCCGTAACCTTATCATGAACTTCTGCGTGAACGTCGGAACGGGCGAGGAGGAGTACGACGGTTGTTTGGGAGCGACAGCAATCGATAGCAAAACGAATGCCCGACTCATCCGGTAAAGGAGAGTTGACAATTACAAAGTCAAAGCTTCTTGCCGCAATATATCGCTTTGCTTCGCTGACGTTGTTTGCCGAATGCACCGGATTGTATCCGGAGGAAGGGAGTAGTTCTTTGGCTGCTGCATTGAAATTCTCCGATGCAGAGACGACAAGAACGCTGTAAATACGCTCTTTCAAACTCATAGGGTACTCTCTCTCTTCCATTTATTCGATAAGTATTATTTGCTGCAATAAATGTCCAAAACGGCAGCGGGGATATGTTCGGCGATAAACTTGCTTTGTTTTGCCAACATGCAGGCCTCTTCCAAAGAATCGGGCAACTTCTGTAATGTGGAGATGAAATCTGCATTGGCTTTGAACAGATTCTGGTCCACCGCCTTCGGCATATCGAGCTTGTTCTCGATTCCGTATAGTCCGGCATAAATGATTAAAGCAAACGCAAGATATGGGTTGGCTGCCGGGTCGGGAGAACGCAGTTCCGCCCGACGATACTCACCGTGTGCCGCAGGAATGCGGACAAGCTGGCTTCTGTTTTCACTGGACCAGGAAATATAGCGAGGGGCTCTGTTGTGTCCGAAGCGCAGGTAAGATTCTTCTGTCGGATTGAGAAATGCGGTCATTTCCGCCGCTTTTTCCAGAACTCCCGCGATAACGTGAGGCAGGTTATCGGAACCGTCTTTAGACCTGATTGACATATTGATATGAAAACCGTTGCCCGGCAGATTTTCAAGCGGTTTAGGCGAGAAATCGGCACAAAGTCCGTTGCGGCGGGCGACTATTTTAACGATTGTTTGAAAGGTCATAACATTATCTGCGGCGCTGAGCGGGTCGGAGTATCTAAAATCTATTTCGTTTTGTCCCGGTCCGCCTTCGTGGTGAGAGCTTTCGGGACGGATACCCATTTGCTCTAAAGTCAAACAGATTTCCCGACGTATATTTTCTCCTTTGTCCTCAGGAGCGACGTCCATATATCCCGCGTCGTCATAAGGCGTTTTGGTAGGCTTGCCGTTTTGGTCAAGTTCAAAGAGATAGAACTCCTGTTCTGCACCGAAATAGAAAGACACGCCTGCATCTTCGGCGGCTTGCATTGCTTTTTTCAGCAAATAACGGGTGTCGCATTCATAGGCCTTGCCGGACGGATAAGTGACGTCGCTGAACATTCGGACAACCTTACCGTGTTCCGAGCGCCAGGGGAGTGCCATTAAAGTCTGGCTGTCCGGTTTGAGAAATAAATCCGAATGAGTTTCATCTCCGTAGCCCTCGACAGAAGACGCATCGAAAGCAATGCCGTATTCAAAGGCTCGGTCAAGTTCTTCCGGCATAATAGATATATTTTTTTGTTTTCCGAACACGTCGTAGAATGCAAGTCTGATGAATTTTACATCATCTTCCTTGACGTACTGCTTTACCTCGTCCTTTGTATATTTCATAAGATACCTCTTTTTAATTTATCGCACACGTCTGTTTATACGGGCATTTACGATACCGGATAATATAATACTATACCACACTTCAAAAAGGTTTTCTATGACTTTCGGGAGAAAATGTTTTAATTCAAGTATAATCCGTCCGTTTTCGGTCTTCACAATTTGAGATTGTTTTTGTCGGGAAAGGCACCGATTTCCGTTTGTTGCCCGTGAAGCGTTTATAAGATTTTATCGCAACGTACCAATCGGTGAACTTCGTATTATCCTATTTTTGCCGATTATGCGAAAAATGTTCTACGCCCGTCGGTCGGGTTTGCAAACGGACGGAA
>DBFJGL010000119.1:0-16213 GCA_048394785.1 Christensenellales bacterium
GTTTTATAGGAGGTAGAAGTATGTCCAGAGTTTGCAGCGTATGCGGTAAAGGCAGAGTAAGCGGCAATCAGGTCAGCCACTCGCACAGAAAGACGAGAAGAAGTTGGGCTCCCAACCTTCAAAAAGTCAAAGTCAACACCCCTACCGGCGGTGTGGATGACGTCTATGTGTGCACCCGTTGCCTGAAAAGCGGAAAAGTTGACCGCGCCTAAATATATCGACCAATCGCACCCTGCCGAAAGGCAGGGTATTTTTTTATGCGAAATTTTCGGGCTGCCGCTGCCCCTTACTCTGTCCGACTGCTATTTATCCGTAGGTTTGCATATTTTCCGACCTGATTTCAGCAAAATACCGCGCGCTTACACATTTTCAAGCCGTTCTTCATATCATTGTAAAAAACGAAAGGAGTGCACTATGAAAATCGTATGCGTAAACCCGCCCAAATTTGTCAAATCCATACTGAGATTTTTCCATAACATCGGAAAGAAAAAGGATGAGAACGAAGCGCAATAACAAATAAGCGCGTACTGCGCCGCAATGCGCTTAAAATCCAATATCGGCGGCATTGCCGCCTGCCGCGAACCCGTGCGTAATATGCGCTTCGCTTTGCATTCGCCGCTCGGCAGGCATACCGCTGTGCATTATTATTCTGTAAACGCTGAGCGCGCAAATGCTCAATCCCTTGCAAATGCGTTATAGGCAAGTTTATCCGAAAAATTTTTGACAGAAATGTTTATATTCGTTTTAGCAAAAAGCCGCCCAAAGGGCGGCTCGATAAATAAATGCCCGTAATAATTTGCGTATTTCGTTTTATATCTGCATTGCTCTTACGGCTTCGCTCGGATTTTCCGCTTTGAAAACCGCGCTTCCCGCAACAACGGCGGTCGCGCCCGCCTGCTTGCAAAGTTCGATGTTTTTCGGAGATACGCCGCCGTCGATTTCCACCTCGTAACCGTAACCGAACTTCTCTTTAAGTTCTGCGCCGCGGCGCACCTTTTCAAGACAGTCCTCTTTGAAACTCTGTCCGCCGAAACCTGCCTGCACGGTCATTATCAACAGCATATCTATGTCCGCAAGGTACGGCTCCACAATGTCGAAAGGCTGGTCGGCGTTTATAACGAGTCCGTTCTTTTTACCCTTGTTTCTGATGAGTTCGAGCGCGCCTTTTACGTCCTTTGACGCTTCGGGATGGAACGTTACGTAATCCGCACCAGCATCGCAGAACTGTCCGACGTATTTTTCGGGCTCGGTTATCATAAGATGAACGTCCAAAACCATATCGCTGTGTCTGCGCAAATCGCGCACCATAGGCATTCCGAACGTGATATTGGGCACGTACACCCCGTCCATAACGTCGCAATGCACCCAATCGGCGCCCCATTCTTTCAGATTGCCGACAGCCTCCGCCATCTTGCAGAAATCCGCCGAAAGTATCGACGGCGCAACTTTAATCATACTTGTTTTTCCTCCTGTCAATCAACTCGTTAAGTATAATTTTGTAACGCTCGTAGCGTCCTTTTCCTATTTCCTTTCCGACGTGCGGCAGCACCGCGCAATCAGGCTCGTCCGTATGCGTACAGGACGCAAATTTGCAGTCTTTTCTGTACCGCTCCATATCGTCGTAATAAAGACGCAGTTCGCCTTCCGCCACGTCCACCGCGTCCAGCATCGAGAAACCGCAGGTATCCACGAGATACGTCCCGTCCGACACGGGAATAATCTCCGTAATTCTTGTCGTGTGCTTCCCTCTTTTTATCTTTTTGGCAAGCTCGCCCACTTCGAGCGCGCTCCTCTCCAAAATCGCGTTGATAATGGAAGATTTACCCACTGCCGACTGACCTGCAAAACACACGGTTTTGCCGCAAATCGCCCTTTTGAGTTCTTCTACGCCTTCGCCCGTACGCGTACTGCAACGTATTATCGGGCAAATTTCATTATACTCCGAGAGGTCGCAAATTGCAATATCCGTTTTATTGTAAACTAATATCGGCTGGATATTTTGCTGTAAACAGTTGATAATCACTTTATCGGCAAGCAGAAAATCGGGTTCGGGTTCGGCGGCAAGCACTATAAAACAGGCGTCTACGTTGCTCACATACGGGCGGATAAGACAGTTTTCTCTTTCCTCTACGCTTTCTATAACGAAACTGTCGCGCTCCTTTGCTATGCAGACGTAATCGCCAACGAAAATATCGCCGCGCTGTTTCAGTTTTTTACGCGCAAAACACACTTTTACGCCGCCCGCACAGTCTACGTAAAAGCGCGAAGCAACCGCCTTTATCACACGTCCTCTTTCGCTTTTCATTTTATCTCCCCCGCAAGCGTCCTGCGGCGCAGCTGTCCGCACGCACCCTCTATATCGTTGCCCAAACTGCGGCGTATCGTGGCGGAAACGCCTATTTCTTTCAGCTTATCGCAAAAACGCTGGGCCGCGTCCTCTTTCGGAGCTCTGAAACTGCGCTCTTTTACCTCGTTCAACCTAATCAGATTGACGTGCGACGGAAACCCCGACGTCAATTTTTTCAACTCTTTTATGCAATCTTCGCCGTCGTTTTCTCCGGCAATCAAGGTGTATTCGAAAATAACGCGCCTACCCGTTTTCTCGAAATAATATTTCGCCGCGCGGATAAGTTCGGCAATGGGATATTTTCTGTTTACGGGCATCAGCGCAGAACGGCTCGCGTCGAAGGGAGAGTGCAAACTTATAGACAACGTAACCTTGTGTCCGCTGTCCGCAAACGCGCGTATTTTGTCCGCAAGCCCCGACGTCGACAGCGAAATATTCCTTTCGCTCACTCCGAAACCTCTGCCGTTTATAATGTCGAGAAATTTAAGCACGTTATCGTAATTATCCAAAGGCTCGCCGCTGCCCATAAGTACGATGTTCGTGATTGCACGTGACGTATTTCCCGTATTTTGAGCAAGCGAAACCGCAACGTACTGCCCCAAAATTTCACCTGCCGTAAGATTGCGGCACAGACCGTCTATGCCCGACGCGCAAAACGCGCAGCCCATTCTGCAACCCACCTGAGTGGACACGCACAAGGTGTTGCCGTAGTCGTGCGGCATAAAAACGCCTTCTACCATATTTCCGTCGGGAAGCAAGTACAGATATTTGACCGCGCCCGATTTGCCCTTGAAGCTTTTGTAGATTTTTACGGGATTGGCAATATAATTTTCGCAAAGTTTCATGCGCAATGCTTTGGACAACGAACTCATATTCTCGAACTCTCTGCCTGCCGCGAGCGCGTCGAAAAGCTGAGACGCCACAAAGCTTTTCTCACCCGTCAATATTTCTTTCAGCTCGTCGACGGTCTTGCCGAGCAATGCCGTCTTCTCTCCGGAACCGTTTTCGTCTACGCGCACAGTTTTCTTCACGTTCGCATCGGTATTCATTTTGTGTACCTCGCGATAAAAAAACCCTCATACTCGCCATATGGCAAAACACGTTTTGTGTTTGAACCGTCCATAAACGGGTAGGGTTTCAGCCCCAAAGACAGCGCAAATTCCGAAATATCTTCGTTTTCCGCCTTAAGCAATGTACACGTTGAGTATATCAATACTCCTCCTTCGGAGAGGTATTGCGCGGCGCATTTTAATATTTCGCGCTGTATTTCTTTGAGTTTATCGATGTCGCCTTCCGACTTCAAAAGCAATACGTCGGGGTGCTTTAAGAACGTCCCGAAACAACTGCAAGGCGCGTCAACGAGAACCCTGTCAAACGCTCCGACGTAAGTCTTGTCAAAAACAGTCGCGTCTTTAACAACGGGCAAAACGTTTTTTGCGCCCATTCTGCGAGCGTATTTTTTTATAAGTTCCACCCGATGCGCGTGAACGTCGCAGGCGATTACCTCTCCGTCGACGCATTTTTCGGACGCGTAAACCGCCTTGCCGCCCGGTGCGGAACAGACGTCGAGCACTCTGCTGTTCTTTTCTATTTCCAGCGCGTCCACCGCAAGCATCGAACAAGGCGACTGGTATGTAAGCTCGCCCGTTGAAAACCGCTTTGCGACGTCTTCGCACACAGGCGCGACAAAACCGCCCTCGGCGGTCTTTCTGCATTTTACGCCTTTGAGTTCAAGCTTTGCGACAAGTTTGTTTACGTCTGTAAATCTCGTGTTGGGGCGACAGTGAACGCCGTGTTCGGACGGCGCGGAAATGATTTGAAGCATTTCTTTTTCGCCGCGCTCCGACGTCAACCTGTCTATGAACCATTGAGGTTTGGAATAGATTACGGAATAATAGTTTTTATCGCATTTTTCGGGCAGTGCGTACTCCCCTTTCGCGACTTTTTTGAGAACTGCGTTTACAAAACCGGACGCTCCGCCTTTTCCCGCCTGCTTTATGGTTTCGACGCATTCGCTGACTATGGCGTAGTCGGGTACGTCGTCAAGATTGGTCAGCGCATAGACGCCGACTTTAAGCACGCTGTATATATAAGATTTTGGTTTTTTTGCAAGCAGTTGAGAAAGAATATATTCTATTTTGATATTCTGCTCCAAAACGCCGTACGCAAGACGTACCGTCATCGGAGCGAAATTTCCGTCGGCAAACGCCAGATTGCCGTACTGCCCCTCAGAAAAAACTTTGTTTATGATATTTGCCGCTTCGCCGACGTAGCGTTTCATTCAAGTACAGTGCCGAGAGGGATTTTTCGTCCTCTCAGCATCTCCTTATCCGTCATTCTGCGCGAGCCCTCAACGCACAGTTCTTTTATCTTTACGGCACCCGAACCGCACGCAACCACAAATCCGTCGGTATCGTTTGCGGCAATAACTTCGCCGCATAACGGCGCGCGCCCCTGCCCGTCCGAAAAGTTTTTGATAAAGCCGTCCGACGCGTCTTCAACGTCAAACACTTTCACCGATTTGCCGTTAAGAAAGAAATATGCGGACGGCCAAGGCGTCATTCCTCTGACAAAACAGTCGAGTTCTCGCGCACTTCTCGAAAAATCTATTTTTCCGTCCGATTTGCTTATCATAGAACAAAACGTAGCTTTATCTCCGTCCTGCGGAGTGTAAACCGCATCTCCGCTCTCGACGAGCTTAATCGCTTCGACAATGGCTTCTCCGCCGAGTTCCGCAAGTCTGTCGAACAGTTCTCCCGCAGTTTCTTTTCTGCCTATTTCTATAACTTTTTTGAGCAGAATATCGCCTGCGTCAACGGCTTTTACAGTGCGCATAACGGTTATGCCCGTTTCTTTGTCGCCGTTCAGCACAGCCCACTGTATGGGCGACGCGCCTCTGTATTTGGGTAAAAGCGATGCGTGCACATTGAGTACGCCGTATTTTGGTATGGCAAGAAATTCCTCCGACAAAATCTGTCCGAACGCCGCCGTGACGATAATATCGGGACTTAAAGCCGCAATATCGCCTACTCCTTCTTTGGATACTTTTGCGTACTGCAAAACGGGTAAACCGAGCTCGACAGCCTTTTCTTTGACGGGAGAAAAGCGTATCTTGTTATGTCTGCCGCTCGCCTTGTCTTCGCCCGTCACGACCGCGGCGACGGGGTATACGGAATTGAGTTTTTCAAGCACCGCCGACGAAAAATCGGGCGTGCCCATAAAAATTATTTTCATAAATCTTCGTCCGACTGCAAGTCGGTGCATTTCGAGGTATAGACAACGCCGTCGAGATGGTCCATTTCGTGCAAAAAAGCGCGCGCGGTAAACCCTTCTACCTTATATTTTTTCAGCTTACCCTGCCTGTCGTACGCAGTCACCGTAATCTTTTCGGGGCGGGTTACGGTGCCGTATTTGCCGGGCACGGAAAGACAGCCCTCTATACCCGTCTGTTCGCCTTTCTGCGACGTGAGCACGGGGTTTATCAGCTCGTAAAAGCCGTCGTCGGTGGACACGAGCGCAACTCTTTTCAACACCGCGACCTGAGGCGCGGCAAGTCCTGCGCCGTTTGCGTATTCGAGAGTTTCTCTCATATCGTCAAGCAATACGCGCAGTTTGTCGTCAAAGACTTCAACCTCGCGGCAACGCTTGGTAAGGAGCGTATCGGGCACGGTAAGTATAATTCGTTTTGCCATAGCGTCAAATCAGGCTCTGCGGATTGACTTCCACAAAGCAACTTCCTTTCTTCGGTTTATTTTGCGAGCTTATCTCGTATATTTTAGTAATAACTTTATCGTATTCTTCGGGCACGATACGCGCGATAGTCTGATAGCGCACCATACCGTTCATTCTGGTGACGGGCGAGCGCGACGCGCCTATGTACACAAACTTGCCGTAGTCTTCCTGCAAAGCGCACATAGACTTATACACCGTACGCGCGCAATCCACCGCGTCCTGTTCGTCCGTAGAAGACACGAGCACGCGCACGAGTTTTGTGAACGGCGGAAATTTAGTTACCATACGGCTGTTTATTTCCTTACTCCAAAAGCCCTTGTAGTCATAATCTTTTCCGTAGCGGAACACGTAGTGCCGCGGCGCGTACGTCTGCAAAATGACTCTGCCTTTTTTGTCCGCGCGCCCCGCTCTGCCGGCGACCTGCGTTATGAGCTGAAAAGTGCGCTCCGACGAGCGGTAATCCGAAAAATACAGCGCGGCGTCCGCCTCCAATATGCCCACGAGAGTCACGTCTGCAAAATCGTGTCCTTTGGCAATCATCTGAGTGCCGACGAGTATATCGGCCTCGTGCTTTGCGAACTTATCGAGTATGGCGAAATAGCTGTCCTTGCGCGTCGTGGTATCGTTATCCATTCTGAGCACGCGCGCGTCGGGAAATACCGCTTTTATTTCGTCAACCACCTTTTCGGTGCCTATTCTTCCCTGTTTTATCTCCGTACTGCCGCACTCGGGACACTTTGTCAGCGCATGATAGCGTCTGCCGCAGTAGTGGCATTTGAGTTCGTTCTCGGACTTATGATACGTAAGCGACACGTCGCAGTCCTCGCACTTTGCCACGTATCCGCATTCCTTGCACCTGATAAAGGACGCAAAACCTCTGCGGTTGAGAAAAAGCATTGCCTGCTCGCCGCGTTTAAGAGCGTCGCCCAACGCCTCTTTAAGCGCGATTGAAAAGATAGAACGGTTGCCCATTCTGAACTCGTTGGTCATATCCACTATTTCCATTTCGGGAAGTTTGTGGCGGGATATTCTCTCGGACAGAGTAATCAACTCGTATCTTCCGTCGGTAGCTTTGAGATAGCTTTCCATATCGGGAGTGGCGGAGCCGAGCACGAGCGCGCAATCGTCGTTAAACGCCGCGCGGTATTCCGCAACGTTTTTAGTATCGTAACGCGGATTTGATTCGCTCAGATAACTGCCGTCGTGTTCCTCGTCGATTATGATGACTCCGAGATTTCTGAGCGGCGCGAATATTGCGGAACGCGCCCCGATTGCGATTTTGGCGTCGCCGTCATACAGCCTCTTCCATTCGTCGTAACGTTCGGACGCGTTGAGTCCGCTGTGCAGAAGCGCGACGTTGTCGCCGAAACGAGCGCGGAATATGCCGAGCATTTGCGGAGTCAGCGAAATTTCAGGCACGAGCATTATCGCGGTTTTGCCCTTTTTGAGGGCGTTTTCTATCACTGTTTCATAGACTTCGGTCTTGCCGCTGCCCGTAACGCCGTGCAACAGAAAACGTCCGCCTTTCTCTATCCTATCCACTGCGTTTTTCTGAGCGGAAGTGAGCACGACGCTCTTTTTTTCGCGCGACAGCGTCTTCATCGGCACGCTTCGCACGTGCACCGCGCTCTCGGAAAGCAGTCCTTTATCTTTCAGAGCCTTTACGCATGCCGCGCCGAACTTATCGGAAAGCTCGCTTTGAAAAGCTCCGTCGTTCTCTATGACGTATTTCATCGCGTCAAGCTGTTTAACCGCTCTCGCGCCTATTTTGGCAAGCGCGTCGTCCGCGCCCGTTTCGTCCGATAAAGACAAAAAAATCCGCGTGTATTGCGGAGCTTTTTCCTCGCGCAGTTTGACGGGCACAAACAAGCGCAGTACGTCGATGTATCTGAGATTGTACGCCGAGCGCATATGGTCCATAAGCGCAAGCTGCTCGGGCGTAATCGGAGTATCGAGATAACGCGCTCGCTTCAACGACTTAAACTCCGAACTCTCTTTTTTTCCCGTAACGAAGCCTATGAGCTGTTTTTTGCCGAACTCCACCGCCACGCGGCTGCCTACCGGCACGTCGTCGCCCTCATAGTCGAAGGTTCTGTCAACCTCGGAATTTGAGATGTCAACAATTACTTCGAGTACCATTCAGCGCAACAATCCTGTCGAGTATCCTGTCCGCAAGTTCGCGTTTGCTCATAAGCGGCAAATCCTCTCTGCCGCCGAATTTATCGAGCAGAGTAGCTATATTGGTGTCCGTAAAAAAGCCCGCGCCCTCTTTGGTGACGTCGTTAGCAACCGCCAAATCTGCGTTCTTTTTTGCAAGTTTTCCCGTGGCGTTTGCAATCAGTTCCTCCGTTTCTGCGGAGAAAATCACCAGCGTTTTATCGCCCTTTACCGCGCCGACGTTCGCCGCAATATCCGGATTTTTTTCAAACTCAATCGTGAGTTCCTTGGTTTTAATTTTATTGTCGAAACGGCGTTTGGGACGATAATCGGCAGGCGCCGCCGCCATAATAAACACGTCCGTTTCCTCCGTTTGAGACATAACCGCGTCAAGCATATCGACAGTGCTCTTTACGGCTGTCTTCTTATAAACGCAATCGGGCACGTCCACTTTAAGGCTGCCGTGAACGAGGATAACCTTAGCCCCCCTTTCCGCCGCGGCTTCTGCGAGCGCAATGCCCATTTTGCCGCTGCTGTGGTTAGTAATCACTCTGACGCCGTCGATGTCCTCCTCCGTCGCCCCCGCGGTTATAAGCACCGTTTTCCCGTCAAAATCGCGGTTGGGAGTGAGAATATCGGTAATCGCGTCGATTATGTCGGAAGGAGAAGCGAGTTTGCCCTTGCCTATATCGCCGCAGGCAAGCCGTCCGCAGTCGGGCTCCACAAACTTCACGCCGCGTTCTTTGAGCACCCGGATATTTTGGATTGTGGCAGAGTCTTCATACATACCCGTATTCATTGCCGGGCATATCAGCTTTTCCGACTTGCACGCCAAAAACACCGTGGACAGCATATCGTCGGCAATGCCGTTTGCGAATTTTGCGATAGCGTTTGCGCTGGCGGGAGCAACGACCATTACGTCCGCGCTTTGGGCAAGCGAAATATGACGCACGTCGTACTCCTTTTTAGGGGCGAACATATCGAGCGCAACCTCATTGCCGCTCAGCGTTTCGAAACTCAGCGGCGCGACGAATTCGGCGGCGTTTTTAGTCATCACCACCCTTACGTCCGCACCTTGCTTTTTCAGCCCCGACACTACGTCGAGAGCTTTATAGCAGGCTATTCCGCCCGTAACGCCGAGCACAACGCGTTTGCCGTACAGCATCAGTCGCGTACGATTTTTATCTTGCCTTCGTAAATCTCTTTGCAGGCAAGCGAAATGGGCTTTTCACCGGACTCGGCGAGAGTATCGCTTTCGCTGGTGACAAGCTCGCGCGTTCTGCGCGCGACCGCGCACGTCAGCGCGTATCTGCATTCTGCTTTCTTGATAAGTTTGTCGATGGGCGGGTCCGTCATCATATTGTCAGTCCTCCTGATTGGAAAATTTTATTCTTTTATTATTTTCAGGCGTTGCGTTTTGCGCGAATGATATCGCTTATCTCGTATGCGCACTCGCTTGCCACGTTGTTTGTGACCACGTAATCGTAGTTGTCTATTTCAAGACTTTCGGTTTCGATTTCATTCAATCTGCGCTCCAAGCTTTCCGGGCTTTCCGAGCCTCTGCCGACAAGCCGTGCTTTAAGTGCGTCGATTGACGGCGGTTTTACGAACACGGTTATGCAATCGGGATACAGTTTTTTTATATTCTTTGCTCCGACCACGTTCAATTCCAGCAAAACGTCAATTCCGCGCACGAGCGGTTCGTCGATTTCGCTCTTTAACGTACCGTAATAGTTGGTGAAAGTGCGAGTATATTCTATGAAAGCGTCCTCGGCGATTTTCTCCTCGAACTCCTGCTCGGAAATAAAATAATAATCGACGCCGTCAATCTCGCCCATACGAGGCTTTCTCGTGGTGCAAGATACGGAAAACCGCATTTTCGGAAGCGCGGCGAGCACCAATGCGATAACTGTGCCTTTGCCCACTCCGCTGAACCCCGATATTACCGTCAACGTGCCTTTTTTCATAATGTTCGTCATTCTATATTCTGCGCCTGTTCTCTGATTTTCTCGATTTCGTTTTTGATTTTCAACACCTCGGACGTTATACGCAAATCGTTGCACTTGGAACCGATTGTGTTTGTTTCCCTGTTCATTTCCTGAACGAGAAAGTCCATTTTTCTGCCGACGGGTTCCTCGCATTCGCAAAGCTTGCGCATATTGACTATATGTGCGGTAAGCCTCGTAATTTCTTCGTCAATCGCGCTTCTGTCCGCAAACAGCGCGACTTCCGTCAAAATTCTCGCCTCGTCGTAACCGTTGCCGACGGCTTCTTTTATGCGCGCCTCCAACCTCTCGCGGTAATCCTCTTTGACGTGCGGCGCCTGTTCCTTAACCGCCCAAAGGCACTCCTCCACCGCCGTGAGTTTTTCTGTCACGTCGGCTTTGAGCTGCGCTCCTTCCGCCGACCTCATCGCGCAAAGCGCGTCAAGCGCGCCATCGAGAGCTTCGAGCGTCACCGCTTTAAGCATCTCCTCATCGTCGTCGGACACGCTTCTGACCATAACGTCGGGCACCTTCAACAGTGCCGCAAGCGTCAAATCGTCCTCCACGCCCACCGTTTCGGCAAGCGCGCGCGCCGTTTTTACGTAATCTTGCGCAAGCACGGCGTCCGCCGAGTAAAACCCTTCGCTGTCGCGCTTTTCATACGTCAGAAATATATCGACGTGACCTCTTGCAATTCTGCTGCCGATTGCCTTTCTCACCGCGTCGTCGATAAACAAAAAACTCTTGGGCATCTTTACGCCTAAATCCAGATATCTGTGATTTACCGATTTCAGCTCCACCGTTACGGTTCTGCCGGCGTTTTCGCAAACGCCCTTGCCGTAGCCCGTCATACTGTTCATATACGTCCGCCTGTATCTATATAAAAATTTTATCAATTATAACATATAAAAAACCCCGTTGACAATAGTTTTCAACGGGTTTTTGTGTGATTTGGCGCAATCCGACGCCAATCATAAATAAAAACGGTTGTCAACTCTCGGTTATCGACGTTCGCAGCACGGCGTTTACCGTCTTAAAAACAGCGCAATATCCGTCTTAACGACCGATTTTTATACCGAATTGCAAAATGCAACGCTCGAAAAAGAAACATCAATACTTTTCCGTGCGGCGTTGTTTTCTCAGCTGCCTGCGCCTCTCGCCCGCGCGCCACTCGTCCGCTTCCTCCTCCGTCACCGGTTGCAGACGCGGGACTTCGACGGGGTTTTCGTTGTCGTCGAGCGCGACCATAACAAACCGCGCCGTATTTATAAGAGTTCTGCATCCCGAAAGCTCCTCGACGTAAGTCTTTACGCTCACTTCCATAGAGGTTTTCCCTACGTAAGTCATTTTGGCGCACATTAAAATGGTTTCGTTTACTCTCGCAGGCGCGCAAAATTCCAAAGAATCTACGTAAACGGTGGTCACGTTGCGCCCCGAATGACGGCGCGCGACAACCGCCGCGACTATATCCGCCCACGCCATCAGCTGTCCGCCGAACAATCTGTCAAACCCGTTTATATCCGACTGAGTAACGATGTGCACCTGCTCGGTATAAGACTCTGACGGGTGTTTGAACGTCTGTTGTTTGTCTGCCATTTGTACTCCTCTTTGTGTTTCGAGCTCATTATGCACTGCTATAAAACCTCGGTTAATGCGATTAGAATGCCTGTTTCAATAAATTTTAGTATTAGATATGCATTTTGCGCGCAGTAGATTTTAACGGCTCGCATTGACGGCAAATCCCGTATATTATCCGAAACAGTTAATCTATGCCGAGCATTTTTTTGAGCCCGTCCTCATCTATAACTTTTATGCCGAGTTTATTTGCTTTTTCCAGCTTACTGCCGGCATCCTCGCCGCAAACTACGAGATTGACGGTTTTGGATACCGACGACGCAACTTCGCCGCCGTTGTCCTCTATAAGCTTCGTCGCCTCTCCCCTTTTCAAAGTGGGCAGCGATCCCGTAAGCACGACTTTCATTCCCGTAAGCGCGCCCGTTTTTTCTTTTTCTTCTTCAAACACTATCCCCGTCGCAATAAGGTCGCGAATAAGTGCCGCGTTCTTTTCTTCCGCAAAAAATTCCGCCGCGTTTTTTGCAAGCACCGCGCCTACGCCGTCAACGGAGCTGAGTTCTTCTTCGCTCGCATTCATTACGTTTTCAAGCGTTCTAAACCGCTTAATTATGTCTTTTGCGGTTTTTTTGCCTATGCCGTCCACGCCCAGCGCATATAAAAACCTGTCGGGAGTCACACGTTTTGCACCCTCTATCGCCGCAATAAGATTTCTCGCCTTTTTGTCCTGAAATCCTTCCAGCCCCACAAGCTGTTCGTACTTTACGCTCATAAGCTGAGCGGGCGTGCGCATATCGAGTTCGTTGAAAAACAGTTCCGCGCTCTTTTCGGAAAAGCCCTCTATATCCATTGCGTCTTTGGAAGCGAAGTGGTCGAGTCGGGAAATGATTTGCGGCGCGCAATGCTCGTTGGTGCAATATATAAACGCGCCGTCCTCTCGAACGGGAGAACCGCACGCAGGACATACTGTCGGTTTTTCGATATTCACGGCGTCCTTTCCTTCCTCCGCCACGCCCGTAATTTCGGGTATAACGTCGTTGCTTCTGCGTATGAACACCCTGTCGCCTATGCGCACTTTTTTCTTCAAGATGTCGCCGTAGTTGTTCAACGTCGCGTGACGCACCGTAACGCCGCCTATATCGACGGGTTCGAGCACGGCAAGCGGATTTAGTTTCGCGCTTCGCGATACCTGCCATTTGACGTCGAGAAGTTCGGTGGTCATCTCCTCCGCCTTAAACTTGTATGCGACAGCCCATTTGGGGAATTTTTCGGTATAACCGAGCTCCTCTCTGAGCGCGGTATCGTTGATTTTGAACACCGCGCCGTCAATGAGATAATCCAATTTATCGCGGCTGTTTTCGGTATCGACGGCATACGACACGGCTTCGCTTGCGCTCTTTGCTACGCAAAACACGCCTTCCGTTTCAAAACCCTGTTCTTTTATAAATTCGCGCATTTCGGACTGCGATGAAAACGTTCTGTCGCTATACCCGATATTGTACGCGAAAAAGCTGAGATTTCGCTCCGCGGTGACTGCCGCGTCGATGTTTCGTATTGCGCCGGCAACCCCGTTTCGCGCGTTTTTTAGAGGAGTTTCGGAAATGAGA
The DNA here is from genome assembly GCA_048394785.1 of Christensenellales bacterium. Taxonomy (GTDB): domain Bacteria; phylum Bacillota; class Clostridia; order Christensenellales; family CAG-917; genus DBFJGL01. The sequence goes on from DBFJGL010000119.1 coordinate 13,401, forward strand.
TTATATGCATTGAGCGCGCTAAGTCTCATAACCCCCTCTCCCTGTATTTCTATTCTGCCCTTATAAGCGATGTTTTGAGGCAGATATTTTATGGTCTTTACCTGCGCGGTTACCACTTCTCCCGTAACGCCGTCGCCGCGCGTAGTCGCCTTTGTCAACTCGCCGTTTTCGTACAGCAAATTGAGCGTAAGTCCGTCGAATTTGTATTCGCAGCTCAACTCGGGAAGAAACCCGAGACCGCGCTCAACTCGCGCGCACCACTCGTAAAACTCGCCTTCCGACTGACACTTGTCTAGGCTGTACAGGCGCAGAATGTGTTTGGATTGTTCAAACCTCTTTTGCGGCGCGCCTCCCACTCGGTGCGTGGGGCTTTCTTTGAGCGAATAATTCTCCTCGCGCTCCAACACTCTCAGCTCGTCGTAAAGCCTGTCGTATTCGGCGTCTGAAACAACGGGAGCGTCCTCCTCGTAGTAAAGCCGCGCATAACGGTTTAACAGTTCTGTAAGCTCCTCTATTCTTTTACGGGCGTCCATATCACTCCTTTACTATTTTAAGACTCTGCGCCGCAATGGACAGCGAAAAACGCTTAACGCCGAGTCCTTTGAACGCTATTGCCGCGACTTTGCCGTCGCCTGTTCCCTCTGTGGAAATAATCAAACCGCGTCCGAATTTTACGTGTTCGACCATAACGTCCTTTGCAAACTCCGAAAAATCTCTGCCTACGGAAGGAGCCGCCGTCTGTCTTTTGGCGTCTTTAAGCAAATTTTCTTTGGAGAACGCGCGCGCCGCCGACTCGAAATCGCGTCTGCGCTCGGGATTGTTGCCCGCAAAGAACGCGTTGCCCACCTTCAACGATTGTTTTTCCCCTCTCATCTCGGCTATAAACCTGCTGCGAGGAAAATATACCGTTTCGCCGAAACGGTAGCGCGAGCGGGCGCACGAGGTATATAAACGTCGTTTTGCGCGCGTAATGGCAACGTACATAAGTCTGCGTTCTTCCTCTATGTCGCCGCCGGACAGCGCGCGCGATGTCGGGAATATGCCGTCCTCCAAGCCCACGATAAACACCGTGTCGAATTCGAGTCCTTTGACGGCGTGAACGGTGGCAAGGCTGACGTAGTTTTCGTCGTCCATTCCGTCCGCGTCGGACACAAGAGAAACCGACTGCATAAAATCGGATATATCCGCGCCTTGATTATCCTTTTCAAACTGAGCCACAGCGTTGACGAGCTCCATTACGTTTTCCAGCCTGTTGGCGTCGTCGGGGTCGCTGCCCGAACTCAAAGCCTGTTCGATGCCGCTCAACTCGATTACTTTGCGTATGAAATCGGAGGGCGAAAGCACGATGGACGCCTCGATTAACTGTTCGACTACCGCCCTGAACGCGGACAGTTTTTTATACAGCGCGTCCGGCAGCATTCCTGCGTTTCTGAGCACGGAAAAATAAGTCATTCCGTATCTTGCCGCCGCGTCCTGCAAAGCATTGACCGCCGTCGCTCCTATGCCGCGCTTGGGATAATTTATGACGCGCAGAACGCTGTCGTTGTCGTTTGGATTGAGCGCGAGCCTGACGTATCCCAAAACGTCTTTGATTTCCTTTCTTTCGAAAAACCTGAAACCGCCGAATATCTTGTACGGTATGCCGTGAAGATTAAACTCCTCCTCGAAAAGCCGCGTGAGCGCGTTGGCTCTGACCAGCACGGCTATATCTCTGTAATTCGTGCCGTTATTTACGCGCGCGTTTATCTCTCTCGCCACAAAACCCGCTTCCTCTCTGTCGGACGCGGCGTCGAAATGTTTGACGGAATTCTCGTCCGAAAACTCGCTCCAAAGAGTTTTTTCGTTGCGTTCGCTGTTATGGCGAATAACTTTATTCGCGGCGTCGAGAATGGACGTAGTACTGCGGTAATTCTGCTCCAACTTATAAATTCTGGCGTCGGGATAAGTCTTTTTGAAATCGAGAATGTTTTTTATTTCCGCTCCGCGCCAGCTGTATATGCTTTGGTCCTCGTCCCCAACGGCAAAAATATTGCCCCACACGGACGCAAGCTGTTTGACAAGCGTAAACTGCAACCCGTTGGTATCCTGAAATTCGTCGACGTGTATGTATCTGAAACGGCGCGCATAGCTGTCGAGCACGTCGGGAAAACCGTCGAACAGCTGCTTTGTTTTCAACAGTAAATCGTCAAAATCCATAGCATTCGACCGTTTGAGTTCCTCCTCGTATTTCAGATATATGCCGCAAATAACGCGCGCGTCGTCCACGCTTTGACGTATGGTGTTGTAATATTCCTCCGCATTCAGCGCAAAAGTTTTCGCACGCGATATATGCCAAAGATACTGCGAACGCAGTTTGGGATTTGCCCCCTCAACCTGTTCCGCAACGCGTTTCACTACTCTGTCGCTTTCGAGGTCGGTATATATCGAAAAGTTTTTGTCGTATCCCAAAAGTTCCGCGTGTCTGCGCAATATGCGCGCGCACATAGAGTGAAACGTGCTTGTCCATACTCCGCCGAAACCGCAGGCGCGCTCTATGCGTTCTTTCATCTCTGCCGCTGCCTTGTTGGTAAAGGTGATTGCGAGCACGTTATACGCGTCCACTCCCTTTGCCAAAAGATTGCATATACGCGCAGTCAGCACCCGCGTTTTTCCGCTTCCTGCGCCTGCAAGTACGAGTATTGCGCCTTCGGTATCTTCCGCCGCGGCGCGTTGTTGTTCATTGAGCATTACGTTTAATTCAGTCACACCGATATATTATCATATTTACGACGCAATTTCAACGCTTTGACCGCCACATTCGCTCGCCCGTGACA
>DBFJGL010000120.1:0-6758 GCA_048394785.1 Christensenellales bacterium
GTTTAAGGAAGCTTCGCCCGCAAAAGCAGGAATACATAAAGACACGTTTTTGTTAAAAGCCGCCTGCCCGCGTTTTACCAACGGCGACGCAAAGGGCATAATAATGGAAACGGTGCGCGGCAAAGATTTGTACGTCATATGCGACGTGGGAAATCACGGCGTGAAATATTCTATGATGGGTATGGAAGTGCCGACGACGCCCGACGAACATTTTGCGGATTTGAAGCGTATAATATGCGCGGCAAACGGAAAACCCAACCGCATAACGGTTATAATGCCTATGCTGTACGGTTCACGTCAGCACCGCCGCTCGTCGAGAGAATCGCTTGACTGCGCCGTAATGTTGCAGGAGTTGCAGAATATGGGCGTCAGCGACATAATCACCTTCGACGCTCACGACCCGAGAGTGCAGAATGCTGTTCCTCTGATGGGCTTTGACAACTATTTTGCCCACTATCAGATTTTGAAATGCCTTACGAGCCGTTTCCCCGAGGTCAAACTCGACAAAAACAGTCTGATGATTATTTCGCCCGACGAAGGCGCGATGTCGAGAAACGTGTTCTACGCGTCAGTGCTCGGGCTCGACCTCGGAATGTTCTATAAACGCCGCGACTACGCCAACATAGTAAACGGCAGAAATCCCATCGTTGCGCACGAATATATCGGAAGTCCCGTTATGGGTATGAACGTCTTTGTGGCGGACGATATGATTGCCACCGGCGACTCGATTTTGAAACTCGCCAAGGAAATCAAAGAAAAGGGCGCGCGCAGAGTGTTCCTCGCGCCGACGTTCGCACTGTTCACCGAGGGCGTGGACAAGTTCAATAAAGCATACGAAGAAGGCGTGTTCGACGCGGTGCTGTCCACAAACCTCACGTATCGCATTCCCGAACTCAAAGATTGCGAATGGTTTGTCGAAGCGGATATGTCCAAGTATATTGCGTACATCATCGCCGCCGCAAACTTCAACGAGCCGGTATCAAATCTGCTCAACCCGTCCGAAAAGATACGACAGCTTGTACAAAACCTGAAAAATCAATAGCAGGGACAAAGGAGGAAAAAGTGAAAATTTCGTGGTTAGGTCATTCGTCTTTCCGTCTTGAAGAAAGCACGGGAACGGTGGTTGTTACCGACCCATATCACCCGTATGTGGGCTACGATATGCCGAGTGTAAGGGCGGATATCGTAACAATCAGCCACCATCATAAGGACCACGGATACCTTGAAGCAATAGACGGCAGCCCGACTGTTGTCGACAAGGCCGGAGCCTATGACATTATGGGCGTACATATGCTTGCGCAACATAGCTGGCACGACGGCAAAAAGGGCGCGCAAAGAGGGGAAAATTTGGTGTTCCGTTACCGTATGGACGGCGTTGAACTTTGTCATATGGGCGACATCGGCGAAGAGTGCAACACGCTTTTGGTGGAGAGCATCGCACCCGTCAACATACTTATGATTCCCGTTGGCGGCAATTATACCATCGACGCGGAACAGGCGAAGGAATACGTCGACCGCATTATGCCGGACATAGTCATACCGATGCACTATAAAACGCGCGACTGTGAGTTCGATATTGCCAAACTCAACGAATTTCTCGATTTATTCGACGACGAAGACGTCATTGAAAGCGACGCCGACGTTATGGAATTCGACCGTGCCGACTTCGACGGAGAAAGCACTAAAGTGCTTGTGCTCAAAAAGTCGGAAAATTTTAATTAAATTCAATTTGCCGCCGCATTGTCGTGCGGCGGCGTAACTCTATTCAGGAGGATTTCAATGTCTGATTACGTTTATACGATTGACGAATTGAATGCCAAAAGCATTTTTGAGATACGCGACATCGCGAAAGAGGTGGGAATTCCCGCGCCTACAAAGAGCAAAAAGGGAGAGTTGGTGGATATGATTTTCAAAATCTGCACCAAACAAATCGAACCTCCTGAACCTCCGCGCCGCGGCAGACCGAAGAAAAACGCGTCGGCAGAGGAGGAACAGAAAGGACCGGCGGCACGCATTATCGCAAAAGACAGCGACGCGTATATTCCCGCATCCACCTTCAAAACACGCATTTTTACCGAAAACACTCCGCGTCAACGCTATAACAACAACCGTTTTGAAAATAACGGCACAAATAATTACGGCGTAAACAATAACGGAGGCGGTTTTAATAATAGTTTCACAAACAGCGGCAATAATAGCAACGGCTACAATCAAAACGGCGGATATAATCAAAACAAACCTTACGTAAAGGATTATTCCCGCGAATACAGAAACGACGCGCAGGATAAAGGGCTTGTCAAAAAGGCGTTCAACGCCGAACGCGGCGAAGAAGAAATGCTGCGCGAAGGTTATCTTGAAATCAGTCCCGACGGATACGGCTTCCTCAGGGTGCGCAACGGCGAGTTTTCGGATATGGACGCGTACGTTGCCGTTGCCAAAATCAAACAGTACGGACTGCGTCGAGGCGACTATGTAGTGGCGACCTGCCGTACGTTGCAGGACGGTAAACCGCCGGCGGTTGCAAACGTGTACACCGTCAACGGTCAGGACGCGGAAAAGGCGTTGAACCGTCCCAATTTCGACGACCTTGTGCCAATTTATCCCGACCAGAGGATACGTTTGGAGCTTGCAGGCTCGCCGCGCGACTACGCAATTCGCTGTATCGACCTCGTTGCGCCGATAGGAAAAGGTCAGAGAGGTATTATAGTATCTCCGCCTAAAGCAGGTAAGACGACGCTTTTGAAGATGATTGCGGCGTCCATTTCCCGCAACTATCCCGAAATCGAACTTATGGTTCTGCTTGTCGACGAACGCCCCGAAGAAGTCACGGATATGCAGCGTTCCATTAACGGCGAAGTGGTGTATTCCACTTTCGACGAGCTTCCCGAACACCATACCAAGACTGCGGAAATGTTGCTCGACCGTGCAAAAAGACGGGTTGAAATGGGCAAAGACGTCGTGGTGCTTATGGACAGCCTCACACGCCTTGCGCGCGCGTACAACTTAACTATACCTCCTACGGGCAGAACGCTGTCCGGCGGTATAGACCCCGGTGCGCTGCACAGCCCGAAACGCTTTTTCGGAGCGGCGAGAAACATTGAAAACGGCGGTTCTCTGACTATCATAGCAACCGCGCTCGTCGATACGGGCAGTCGTATGGACGACGTCATTTTCGAGGAGTTCAAGGGCACGGGCAATATGGAAATCCATCTCGACCGCAAACTCAGCGAAAAGAGAGTTTTCCCCGCAATCGACCTTGCCAAGAGCGGCACGAGAAAGGAAGAGCTGCTGCTCACTCCCACGGAACTCGAAGGCGCGTGGGGCGTAAGAAAGATGCTGTCGGCAGGCGACACGGTCGAAGCTACGGAAAATCTGCTTAATATGCTCGTTAAAACGTCTTCCAACAAAGAGTTTGCCGAACAGCTCAGTCTGCAATTCAAGATGTGGCAGAAAGAAGGTTATTCTTTCAGAAAGCCGATTAACTGAAAAGTGCGCATAGAATAGCGGTTTTCTCTTGAATTTCAGTAAATTCAGAGCACTGTCGCGCGCTTTGCCGCATAGCATAAAGAACAAAGCTCGATTTACGCGCACGCAAAAAGCTGCACGCAATATAAGGACTGCCGAAAAAGGAGTAAACTATGGCTGCTCAAACGGAAATTAAAGATAACATAACGCTCATCAACGAGGACGGAACGCTTGCCGTCAAGGGTTGGGCGCGCCGTAACGTATTCGATTACGACAGACGGCTTACAAAACCGCGTTCCCGACTGAAAGAATGGGATTTTTATCAGATATCCGACGGCAAATACTTTGTCCAACTCTCCTTTTTCAACATCACGATAGCGTCTGCGGCGTCGGCAACGATTATGGATATCGAGAGCGGAAAGAGGATTGCGGCAACGGACGTGCTTATCGGCACCCGCCGTCGTTGCATTATGCCAAAAAAGGGCGATGTACCCAACTTTTTCCGTTATGAACACAACGGCACCGTCATTCAGTTCGATACCCGCAGAAAAATACGCAAGCTTTATTTCAAAGGCAAAGCAAAAGGCAAACCTTTTGAAATGGAGTTTACGATGGACATACCCGAAAATCTGGAAAACATCACAATCGTAACGCCATTCAAGGATATGCCCACTCGGTTCTTTATGACCACAAAACAAAATTGTATGCCCACCGAAGGTATAGTACGCCACGGAAAAACGGAGTACACATTCGATAAATCGAACACGTTTACCGTGCTCGATTGGGGCAGAGGCGTTTGGCCGCATAAAAACTATTGGTATTGGGGCAACGGCTCGACCTATATCGACGGCAAAACGTTCGGCTTTGAAATTACGTGGGGCATCGGCGACGAGTCGGAAGCAACCGAAACCTGTCTTTTCTATGACGGAAAAGCGCACAAAATAGGCAGAGTTGACGTAGAAAACAGTCCTAAGGGCAGATGGATGGAGCCTTGGCACTTCATTTCAGACGACGGGCGTTTTGACGTGACAATGACTCCCAAGTTTGACAACGTAACCGGCGCAATCGTCTGCGACCTCGGTATGAAAAGCCATCAGGTTCACGGACTTTGGAACGGTTATGCAATTCTCGACGACGGCACCCGCATTGAAATAAAGGATATGTACGCATTCTGCGAGTACGTCGAAAACCGTTGGTAAGCTCAGCGGTTGCTTATTCGTAATTGCAGTTGTCCTATAAATCGACGCAAGCGGCGACGTTATCGCTCGATATGGCGGTATAAAGCCGAATTTCAGGCATAGACGGATTAAGCATATAACCGATGACAAGCATAAAGAATGTAAATATCATAAGGTAAATATCATTTTGATAACGAGACTTATAATTACGGACGAGGGACGGAATATTCTCCGTCCTTTTTATTTGCCGATAAAGCCGTAAAATTAGCGCTAAAAAGATAAATAGCCGCAACAATATATTTATGATAGCGCAAATCATTCAATCACTTGACAGCGACAAGTAGAAATGATATTATACTGTCAAGGCAAAAGCCTTAACAAAGGCAAATGCCTTGACGGCGAGCGCAAATCGCGAAAGGAGCTTATGGACAGATTTGAGATAAGCACGCTCAGAAGCTATTACGGCGCATTGCTCACGCCTCGTCAGAACGAGATGTTAAAACTGCATTTTGACGAGGACATTTCTTACGGCGAGTTATCCGAGCTGTTCGGCATATCGCGGCAGGCGGTGCTCGACTCCGTAAAGCGAGGCGGCGACGCGTTGCAGGAATACGAGAGTAAACTCGGCATAGCGGCGAAGGAAAGCCGAATAGCAGACGCGCTGGACGGCGCGCTTGAAAGAGCGAAGGAAGGCAACGCACCTGCGGCTGCCGAAAACATAAAACTTGCGCTCGGCGTATTGGAGGAATAATGGCGGTATTTGAAAGTTTATCCGACAGAATGAATCATATTTTCTCGAAACTGCGCAACAAAGGCAGGTTGACCGAGCTTGAAATCAAGCAGGCAATGAGAGAAATACGCGTCGCGCTGTTGGAAGCGGACGTCAACTATAACGTCGTAAAAGATTTCACCGCGCGAGTGAGCGAAAAGGCTCTCGGCGAGGATATACTCAAATCTCTGACTCCCGCGCAGCAGATTGTCAAAATCGTAAACGAGGAGCTTATCGAGCTTATGGGCAGCAAGCTTAACAAGCTTGCGGTGAGCGACAGACCTCCGACGGTTTATATGATGTGCGGCTTGCAGGGCGCGGGAAAAACGACGATGTGCGGCAAACTTGCGGCGTATCTGAAAAAGCAGGGTAAAAAGGTATTGCTCGCGGCGTGCGACATATACAGACCTGCGGCGATACAGCAGTTGAAAGTAGTTGCCGGAAAAGCCGGTACGGAAGCGTTTGAAATGGGGCAGACGGACCCCGTGAAAATTGCGTCGGAAGCCGCCGCGTACGCACTGAAAAACGGTTATGACACGGTCATAGTCGACACTGCGGGCAGACTGCATATCGACGAAAAGCTTATGCAGGAACTCGTGTCGATAAAAGAAAAGGTGAAACCGAGCGAAATACTGCTTGTCGTGGACAGTATGACGGGACAGGACGCGGTTACGGTTGCGGACACCTTCAATAAAACCCTCGACATCACGGGCGTAATAATGACAAAGCTCGACGGCGATACGAGAGGCGGAGCGGCGCTCAGCATACGCGCAGTCACGGGCAAACCGATAAAGTTTTCCGGCACGGGCGAGAAGATGGAAGACGTCGAGCCTTTCCATCCCGACAGAATGGCGTCCAGAATTTTGGGTATGGGCGACGTGCTCACGCTAATCGAAAAGGCAGAAAACGCGTTTTCCAAGGAGCAGGCAATGAACCTGCAAAAGAAACTGAAAGAACGCAGTTTCACTTTGGAAGACTATTTGGAGCAAATTGACAGCGTGCGAAAAATGGGCAATCTTGGCGATATGATGAAGATGATACCGGGGCTGTCAGGAAAAATAAAGGGCGACGCGGAAATCGACGAGAGCAAGATTATTAAAACCAAGGCAATCATACAGTCGATGACGCCCAAGGAAAGGCGCAATCCCGACATCATAAAATCGAGCCGCAGAAAGAGAATTGCGGCAGGGTCGGGAACGTCGATACAAGAGGTAAACCAGCTTTTGAAGCAGTTTGAACTGACAAAAAATATGATGACGCGTATGACGAAAGGCGGAAAGGGAATGAAAGGTTTCCCCGGAGGAATGCCGTTCTGATTGCAGAGATAAACACAAACGGGCTTTGCC